>JAZUBI010000127.1:0-71232 GCA_045638385.1 Eubacteriales bacterium | reverse complement strand
CAAATCTTATGGCGGCAGGTGTGCACGCGATATTATTTACAACAGGCAGAGGCACTCCTCTCGGCTCGAGTGTGCCCACTGTTAAGATTTCAAGTAACAAGCCTCTTTTTGAGAAAAAGGGTAACTGGATAGATTTTGACGCGAGTCCTATCCTTGAAGGAAAGGATATAACCGATGAGCTTCTCGGATATGTCCTTTCGGTTGCAAGCGGCGAAAAAACAAAAAATGAAATTAACGGCTATGAGGAAATAGCTATATTTAAGGATGGTGTAACACTATGAGTATCATTACAAACGAATTTATGCTTAAGAACAAGACCGCTGTTGAGCTTTATGAGCACGTCAAGGATCTTCCCATTATTGACTACCACTGCCATATAAGCCCCAAAATGATAGCAGAGAACTATCAGTTCAGAAACGCATTTGATCTTTTCCTGAGCGGTGACCACTATAAGTGGAGACAGATGAGAACAAACGGTATCGATGAGAAATTCATTACCGGAGATGCAGAGGATTTTGATAAGTGGATGGCATTTGCAAAGACTATGCCCCTTCTTATAGGAAACCCCCTCTACCATTGGACTCACCTTGAGCTTAAGAGATATTTTGATATTGATGAGCCTCTCAATGAGAACACTGCGCGCGAGATCTGGGACAAGATCAACGCATGCCTTGCAACCGAGGAATACAGAGTTCAGGGACTGATCAAGATGAGCAACGTTGACACTATCTGTACAACAGACGCACCCTATGACACCCTTGAATATCACAGACAGATCAAGCAGATCGAGGGCTTCAATACAAAGGTCGCTCCCGCATTCCGCCCCGATCTTGCAAAGATAAACAGCGATTTCCCCGAAAGACTTGGTTTCTTCCATGAGAACGGCTGCCGTCTCTCTGACCATGCGGTTGACTCTATGGATGACGAAACGATCGAAAAGCTTGTATATCTCGGTGAAGAGTATGCAAAGAGAGGCTGGGTATGGCAGCTCCATATCGGCGCGCTCCGTAACAATAACACAAGAATGTTCAACAAGCTCGGTCCCGACACAGGATTTGACTCCGTAAACGATTTCCAGATCGCAGAGGGACTTTCCAAGATCCTTGACAGCCTTGATAAGAAGGATATGCTCCCCAAGACCATTCTTTATACTCTTAACCCCAAGGACAACTACGTTCTCGGTACAATGCTCGGTAACTTCCAGGGTGGTGGAATCCCCGGAAAGATCCAGTTCGGATCGGGTTGGTGGTTCAACGATCAGAGAGACGGTATGGAGAGCCAGATGAGAGCACTCGCAAATCTCGGAATGATCTCCCGATTTGTCGGAATGCTTACTGACAGCCGTAGCTTCGTTTCTTATACTCGTCACGAATATTTCCGTCGCATACTTTGTAACCTTCTCGGTAAGTGGGTAGAGGATGGCGAATATCCTCGCGATATGGAAGCGCTCAAGAAGATCGCAGAGGGAGTTTGCTATTACAACGCAAAGAACTATTTTGATTTCTAATATACTGTTTTCAAGGGAGAAAAAAGTATGAATTACACAGCCTTTTCACTTAACGGTGCGTGGTTGATGGATTATACTGCCGAGAAATATCTCGGCAGTGAAAATCCCTGGACGAATAAGACCAATCTTATTCAGAATGCTGTCCCCGGTTACTGGGAAGACATGACCGATTTCTTTACATTCACCGATTTCTATCATAAGCTCAGAATGAATCCCGAATACGGTATTCAGCAGTATCCCATGACTGCATTGCCGCCCGATATGGCGCTTCCCAATGTCATAGGTAACTTCTTCTATAAGAGAACCTTTAACTGTGAGAATATCACCGATCCCTGCGCTCTTCATTTCGTTGGAGTGCAGAACGCGGTTTCCGTATGGGTAAATGACGTATACCTTGGCAGACACGAGGGATACAGCGCTCCCTTTGATTTCGATATTCCAAATGGACTTATCCATGACGGCGAGAACAATATAGTTCTCTCTGTATCCAACCACAGACTTGAAGGATTTGAGGGACAACCTGTTTCGGGACTTACATCGAGAGCTGCCAACGAGGGCACCGGTGGAATTACCGGAGATATTGAGCTCCGTGTGTACAGCTGTCCTTTGAGAGAGATATCGGTAGTTATATCTGAGGATTGCAAGATCGCGAATGTCAATGTAGAATCGGTTGATTCAATCAACAGTAATTGGTATGTGCTTGACGGCGAAAAGGTGATCAAGGAGGGAATTGCATCGGGCGATTTCAGCTTTGAAACAGAGGGCCTTGAGCTCTGGAGCCCTGAATCTCCGAAGCTTTACACTCTTGTTGTTGAATGCGAGGGCGGTAGCATCGAGCAGAAATTTGGCGTCAGAAGACTTGTTGTTGACGGAGTTCACCTTAAGTATAACGGCAAGCCGTATTATCTTCGCGGAATATGTGAGCATTGCTATTTCCCGATAACCGTTCATCCCAATCACGATCTTGATTTCTACCGTGATGTAATTAAAAAGCTTAAGTCATTCGGATTTAACTTTATCCGTTGCCATACCTTTGTTCCCGACGAGGAATATCTTCAGGCGGCTGACGAGCTTGGTATACTTTTCGAGATAGAGAGCCCGAACAACACAAGCTTTGATGAATGGAAGTATATTATCGATCTTGGCAGAAAGCATACCTCCGTGGTTATGTATTCCTGCGGAAACGAGGTCTATATACACGACCGCTATCTTGAGCACATGAGAAAGATAGCGAACGATATTCATACAAGAACAGACTCCTTGTTCTCACCCATGAGTGCGTTGCGCGGCTTTGAGTATGCGTTCCGTGCTGAGGATGACAAGGATATGCTCCTTGAGCCCTTTAAGCACAATCCCCGCCGCTTTAAGATCGCCAACGAATTCTGCGATGTATACAACAGTTATACGCTCAACAGAAACAGCTATGCTTCGTTGAATTGTGATCCCGATGAGATAGACAGCTGGAGTGATGTTTACGGCAAGCCCCGTCTTTCGCACGAGATTTGTATAAGCGGTACTTTTACGGATCTTTCATTGAAGGACAGATACAGAAACACAAGGATAGGCAAGACCGATATGTTCAGCTCTCTTGAGCGACATCTGAGCGATGCCGGAGTGATAGACAGAGTTCCTCTCTATTTCCGCAACTCGTCAGAGTGGCAGAGAAGAGTAAGAAAGTATACGTTCGAGACCACCCGTACCTCAAAATGTCTTGCGGGATATGATTTCTTAGGTCCTATTGACACTCATTGGCATACGTTTGGATACGACGTTGGAATGATGAACGAGTTTTACGAGCTTAAGCCCGGAGAGTCGGTGAGAAACGTGCTGATGTATAACTCCCCCTCGATCTTAGTAACTGATCTGGGATTGAACGTAAACTTTGAATGCGGAAGCAAGGTCAACTTTAAGATCTCATGCGCACACTATGAGGATGATGATCTTACAAACGCATCCTTGTGTGTAAAGCTTCTCGAAAACGGAAAGGTAATTGACCGCAAGTCCTTCTGCATTGAAGCTGTCAAGTGCGGCGAGGTACAGAAGCTTACAGATTGCAGCTTTGATCTTCCCAAGTCGGACAAGCCCCACGCGTATAAGATTTACGCAACTCTCGACGGCGGCGCAACCTTTACAGAGAATGAGTGGGAAATCTATTCATTCCCGAAGACATCGCCTGCAAAGGCCGATGATGACGTTATTTTCATCGACAGTCAAACCGCCTTGGAAGACATAAAAACATATCTTAAGGATGGCAAAAAGCTGCTTCTCTTAGGAGAAAACACTCCCTTTGTTGCTAATAAGACACAGTTCCAGATTGCGCTTGCGGGACGTACCGCGGGTAATCTTGCTACTGTTATTAACGATCACCCGATCACGCGCGATCTTCCTCACGAGGGCTTCTGCTCATGGCAGTTCCGTCAGCTTATCGAACAGGGAAGCGCGGTATGCTTTGCGGACAACAAGATGGAGTTTGATCCCATAATCGAGATAGTGGCGGCGCATAAGTGCTTTGTAAAGCAGGCGGCTATGTTCGAGTTTAACTCTCTTGGCGGTAAGATGTTCATCTGCTCCTTTGTGTTCAATGATAATGATCCCGGAGCGCAGTGGCTTAAAAACCGAGTTATCGAATATGTTAACAGCGATGAGTTCGATCCCAAGATCGGATATAGCGAATCGGAGCTTGAAAGCTTTGTATACGGAAAGGTTGCTCGGGCTGAAGCAAACACCAATTTTGCAATCAATCCTAATGACAAGACATCCGTTACAGTAAAAAAATAATAAGAGAGCCCGAGGGATAAAATTCCCTCGGGTTTTATCTTTTCCCGTAACAGTTTCTATAATTCGACATAATATGGTATTGAGAAAGCTATTCTGCTTTCTATATTTCAAACATATGGGGGAATTTTTTATGCAGGATAACAGATTTGCGTGCGGCCCCGGTATAGGCAAGGAGACTGTGTGTATAGAAGCCAACAGAATACTTGACTCATGCAGAGACCGCGACTGTTATGAAAATGTAAAGGTCTTTCTGACCGAATGCGGAAGAGAAATAATTGAACACACAAACGCGGTAAGAGTAAAAAGCGCGCATATCAAGCAGGCGAATATCGCGCTTGATCCCGTGCAGTTTAACAGAGGCTTTTATGCGGTAAGCATCAAGTTTTATATCAAGCTCACATTTGAGGCTTGCGTGGGCAACGGACGTTCGCAGGAGTTTGACGGAATTGCTGTTCTTGAGAAAAAGGTTATCCTTTACGGTGGCGAGTGCAATGCCAACGTCTTCAGAAGCAACGGTGACTTTTCGGATTTCTGCGCATATCCGGAGCCTTGCAAAAAAGAGGAGAACCTGCCTGTTGCGGTTGTTGAGACCGTTGAGCCTATTGTGCTTGGCGTAAATATTCTTGAGAATCGCAATGAATGCTGCTGTTACTGCTGTGCATGCGATATACCCGAAAGTGTGTTGGAATGTATCTCAGGCAAGCTTCCTTATGATGATGAAGACAGAAGATATCTTGCAGTTTCGATCGGTATTTTCTCAATTATAAGAATAGTTCGTCCCGCTCAGTATGTCATAAACGCGACAGAGTATATTATTCCTGACAAGGAGTGTATATCGCCCTCAAACGATGATCCTTGCAGTGTATTCCGTTCCATGGCATTTCCCGTATCTGAATTCGGATGTGCGCAGGGTCACCCGCATCATCACGAAAGAGAAGGCGGAAAATGCGGTTGCGGTAGCTAAGAAAAATGGCGAAAGCGCAGTGCGCTTTCGCCAAAATTTTTACTTATCAAACTCATCGGTTGCTTTTGTAAGAATTTGAGGGCAACCGTTAATTATGTTGTACCCGATTTCAGCAGGCTTTGCCCACTGTATAGCGTTTTTGATTATCTTTTGAACGTAAGGATTGTAGAATGAGCGGCATGATTCGTGTCCGGGCTGGAAGTAGAAAATTTTGCCCGCGCCGCGAAGGAAACAGCATCCGCTTCTGAAGATGTATCCGTCCTCATACCATCCGCCAAATACAAGTGAATCGGGCTGGGGAATATAGAAGGGCTCGCAGTAAAGCTCTTCCTCTTCAATAATAAAGTGATCGGGAATACCTGCCGCAATAGGATGCGCAGGCATGAGATTCCAGATTATTTCCTTTTGATTTCGTCCCCAGGAAAGATTACCGGTAGTACCTATTATGTTTTTGAAGATCTTTGAATGATGGCCGGAATGAAGCACGATAAGACCCATCTTGCCGGCATAAACTCGCTGTCGTATCTTTTCCACCAGGGCGTCGTTAACCTCATTGTGAGCCATGTGTCCCCACCAGAAGAGAATATCGGTCTTATTCAAAAGCTCGTCCGAGATTCCCTGATCGGGATCGTCAAGAGATGCAAGGGTGATGTCAAGATTTTCGTCATCGCTGAGAAAATCCTTTATTGCGCCGTGAATTCCTTTGGGATAGATCGCAGAGATGCTCTCATCTGATTTCTCGTGTCTGTATTCGTTCCATATTACAATATTCAATTTATTTGACATGTGCTTTTCCTCCTGAAGGTAGAAATACTACCGATTACTATAATTATAAAGCTAAATTAAAGATTCTTCAAGACAAATCAGAAAATAATTAGGACAAAAGTTGCTGAATTAACCGGTGAAATCTCTGTATTTAAGAGGGGAATATCCTGTTCTTTTCTTAAAGATTCTTGAAAAATAGTTTGCATCGTCAAATCCAACGGCCGCGGCAATTCTTGCACAAGACATTGAGCTTTCTGCCAAAAGCTTTTTCGCGGCGTTGATCCTTACGTCTATAAGATAATTTATAATTGATTTTCCGGTGTTTTTCTTGAATTCATTTTCGCAGTATGCCGCAGAATAGAATGTCGCTTGGGAAATGTCGTTCAGCGTTATCTTCTTTGTGTAGTGACTCGAAATAAATGAGATTATTTCTGCAGATAAAGGGGACGTATAGCTGTCGTAAAGATTGTCTGTGATCTGCATGACAAGCGTTTCGAGCGCTAAGCGAAGCTTGGTCTGCGTGTCGGTGGAGGGGGAAGAATATGCAGTCTCAAAGTAATTGAGCAAAAGCTTAACCTCGTTGTTGATACAGTTGCGGATTATCGTATCGAATTCAAGGGGCTTGTCGGTGTGGAAATTTATGCTTAAATAGTCGTTTAATGTGTCCCCGATCTCACGCTGTCTTATGCTTCCGGATGGAAGATATATAATATCTCCGCTTGTAATAACAAATTTTGTATCGTTGATGTAATATGTCATTTCTCCCGAGAAGAGGAAGGTCAATTCATTGAATTTGATCTCGTGACGCTCAATTTGCTTTTGAGTAGCAAATTTATTGTGCGAAAAATAGGTAATTTCTCCAATCATGATGCTTTTTTGTTCCTTATCCTAATATTGTGCTAAAATTATTCTAATTATTATCAATTGTCCATTGAAATTGTATAAAAAAGTGCTATAATAATTATAACATGGCAATTTATTATTGTCAACACTTTTTTAGGAGGCAAAAAATATGAAAATGACCTTCAGATGGTACGGCGATGGAGATCCCGTTACCCTGCAGAAAATTAAACAGATACCTACGATGACGGGTATAGTTTCGGCTATATACGACGTTCCGGTAGGAGAGGTCTGGCCTGAAGAAAAAATTGCCGCTCTCAAGGCAAAGGCTAATGCGGCAGGTCTTGAGTTTGAGGTAGTAGAGAGCGTTCCCGTTCACGAGGAAATCAAGCTTGGCGGACCCGATGCACCCCGTCTCATTGAAAACTATTGCGAGAATGTTCGCAGACTCGGAAAAGCAGGCGTTAAATGTATATGCTATAACTTTATGCCTGTATTTGACTGGCTCAGAAGTGAGCTTGAGAGACCTATGGATGATGGAGCTAACAGCTTGGCATATGACGAGCTTACAGTTCTTTCTATGGATCCCTCCAAGGAAGGTCTTTCGCTTCCCGGTTGGGATGAAAGCTATTCAAAGGACGAGCTTATCGGACTTCTGAAGAGATACGAGAGCATTGATAGCGAAAAGCTCTTCGAGAATCTCACTACATTCTTGAAGGCAGTTATTCCCGTAGCTCACGAGGCTGGCGTCAATATGGCAATTCACCCCGATGACCCACCGTGGGGAATTTTCGGACTTCCCAGAATCATTATTGACGAGACAAATCTTGAAAGATTCTTGAAGATCGTCGATCTCCCTGAAAACGGCTTGACATTCTGCACGGGCTCTCTCGGTGCAAATCCCGAAAACGATCTTATTGGAATGATCAATAAGTTCTGTGACAGAATCCACTTTGCTCACATCAGAAACATTAAGTACACCGGCGAGCGTCAGTTCCATGAGGTTGGACATCCCACCGAGTGCGGATCTCTTGACATCTACGGAATACTCAAGGCTCTTCACGATGGCGGATTCAAGGGCTATATGAGACCCGACCACGGAAGAATGATCTGGGGCGAAAAGGGAAGATACGGATACGGTCTTTATGATAGAGCACTCGGTGCAGTATATCTCTCCGGTGTTTGGGAAGCTCTTGAGAAAGAGGCGAAGTAAAATATAAAAGTATAAAGGATGGATAACAAAATGAAAAATGTTTGTGTTGTTACCGGAGCAGGCGGCGTTCTTTGCGCAGAGTTTGCAAAGGAAATGTCTAAAAATGGGTACGCAGTTGCCCTCCTTGATATAAACGAAGCTGCTGCAAAGGCGGTTGCTGATGAGATCTGCTCATGCGGCGGTCTTGCAAAGGCATATAAGGCAAACGTTCTTGACAGAGCATGCCTTGAAGAGGTACACAAGGATGTTTTGGCTGAGCTTGGAAAGTGCACAGTGCTTATAAACGGCGCAGGCGGAAACAGCCCCAAGGCAACCACAGCTCACGAGTATTTTGAGAAGGGTGATGAGAGCCGTGACGATATCCTCACGTTCTTCAACCTCGATAAAGCAGGATTTGACTTTGTGTTTGACCTCAATATCAAGGGTGTTCTTCTCCCGACACAGGTCTTTGCGGCTGATATGATCGGTGAGGAGGGATGTTCAATTATCAACATTTCTTCGATGAACGCATATACACCTCTTACAAAGATTCCCGCATACAGCTCTGCAAAGGCGGCAGTTTCCAACTTCACACAGTGGCTTGCGGTTCACTTTGCCAAGGAGGGAATCAGAGTAAACGGAATTGCTCCCGGGTTCTTCTCTACAAATCAGAACAAGGCGCTCCTTTGGAATCCCGACGGAACTCCTACTGCGAGAACCGGCAAGATCCTTGCCGCAACTCCCATGGGAAGATTCGGTGAAGCAACAGAGCTTCTCGGTGCGCTAAAGTTCCTTGCAGATCCGGCTGCATCCGGATTTGTTACCGGTACAGTAATCCCTGTTGACGGTGGATTCTCCGCTTATTCCGGAGTATAATAAAATAACGGAAGGGAATTTAAACATGAGTAGCGAAAAAATTATTCTTTGCGGATTTGCGGATGAAGCAGATCCTATGCTCGACGGACAGATCGAAGCTCTTAAGGCGAACGGTATATCACTTCTTGAAATAAGAGGTGTAGATGGTAAGAGCATTGTCGATGTAACTGTTGACGAGGCAAAGGCTATAAAGGCAAAGCTTGATGCTAACGGCATCTCGGTTTGGTCTCTCGGTTCACCTATCGGAAAGATCAAAATAGACGATGACTTCGATAAGGAGATCGCAAGATACAGAAATATGCTTGAGGTTGGTAACATCCTTGGAGCAAAGTGTGTACGTCTTTTCAGCTTCTATGGAACAGACGCAAAGCCCGAGTACTTCGAGGCTGTTTGCGAGCGCCTTAAGAAGTATGTTGAGATTGCAAACGAATACGGAATAGTTCCTTGTCATGAAAATGAAAAGGGAATTTACGGTGAAAAGGCTGCAGAGTGCTTGGCAATCCATAAGGCTGTCCCCGGACTCAAGGCAGTGTTTGATCCCGCTAACTTCGTTCAGGCTGATCAGAATACCCTTGAGGCATGGGAAATGCTTGAAGAGTATGTATATTACGGTCATATCAAGGATGCGGACGAGGAAAAGAAGGTCGTTCCTCCCGGATGTGGCTGTGGACATATCGCAGAGTATCTTCCCAAGTTTGTTGCTAAGGGATGCAAGGTGCTCACCCTTGAGCCTCACCTCACAGAGTTTGTGGGTCTTGCAGGACTTGAGGAAGAGGGCGCTAAGAGTAACGTTGGATCAACTATCAAATTCAATAGCAATCGCGAAGCTTTTGATTACGCCGTTAACTCTCTTAAGGGAATTATCGAAAATATCTGATCACAAAAGGAGAATTTATTATGATTTTAGGTGCGCAGTTTTATACCTTGCGTGATTATTGCACAGATCTTAATGGCCTTGAGGAAACGATGAAAAAGGTAGCCGATATGGGCTATACCTCCATCCAGCTTTCGGGTGTTTGTGCATACGAGGGTGAGTGGGTCGCTGAAAAGATCAAGGAACTTGGTATTACTGTTGACATCACACACTATGATTTCGATAAGATCGTAAATGATACCGAAAATACAATCAAAACCCATGCGGCAATGAATTGTAAATGTATAGGTATCGGTGGCTCGAATCTTGTCAGAAGCCCTGAAAAGATCGACGAATTTTATAATGTCACCGCTGAGGCTGTAAAGAAGATCAACGCGGCAGGACATAAGCTTATGTACCATAACCACCATTGGGAATTTGCAAGATATGACGGTAAGACATCCATCGATCTTCTTTGTGAGAAATTCACTCCCGAAGAGGTTGGAATAACCCTTGATACTTATTGGGTTCAGGCAGCGGGAGGAGATCCTGCGGCTTGGATCAGAAAGCTGAAGGGAAGACTTGACAGAGTTCATTTCAAGGATATGAGCTTCAACCTTGATGATAAGGCGATTCGTATAGCTCCCATCGGTGAGGGTAATATGAACTATGATTCTATCATAGAGGCTTGCTATGACTCTGATGTTGAGATCGCATATGTTGAGCTTGATAATTGCTACGGCGAGGATCCTTTTGATTGCATGAAGCGCAGCTATGACTTCCTCTCCTCGAGATACGGTCTTAAGTGATTCTGATATTATAGGAGCAAGCATATGAAAAAGGTAAAACTTGGAATTATCGGACTTGGTAATATCGGATCGCAGCATTACCGAAACGTATTAAACGGACATTGTCCTGAAATTGACGTTGTAGCGGTAGCGGATACCAATCCCGATAGGCTTGATTGGGCGGTAAAGACATGCGCATCATATCAGGCGAAAGACGCAAGTGTTCCTACACCTATTCTGTTTTCCAATGCGTCCGAGATGATCAAGAGCGGAACCGTTGATGCGGTTGTGATCGCTGTTCCTCATTATAGCCACCCGATGTATGCGATAGAGGCGTTCCAAAACGGACTTCACGTTATGTGTGAAAAGCCCGCAGGAGTATATACGCTTCAGGTTCGCGAGATGATGGCAGAGGCGGACAAGCATCCCGAATTGAAGTTCGGAATGATGTTTAACCAGAGAACGAATTGCGTTTATCGCAAGATGAAGGAGATCCTCGACAGCGGAGAGCTTGGCGAGATAAGACGTTCTACATGGATAATCACAAACTGGTACCGTCCTCAGGCTTATTACGATTCAGGAGAATGGCGTGCAACATGGGCAGGTGAAGGCGGAGGAGTCTTGCTTAACCAGTGTCCTCATAATCTTGACCTTTGGCAGTGGCTGTGCGGAATGCCCAACAAGGTATATGCCAAGCTTAAGTTTGGTAAATGGCACGACATAGAGGTCGAGGACGATGTTACTGCGTGCGTTGAATATCCTAACGGTGCTACAGGTACCTTTATTACAACCACGGCGGACATGCCCGGAACAAACAGACTTGAGATCGTATGTGACGGCGGAACATTGATTTGTGAGGATAATAAGCTCACAATGAGTAAGTTGAGCGTATTTGAATCCAAATTCACAAAGGAAAACACCAGTCCTTACGGAATGCCCGAGGTAACTACCTGCGAGGTTGAAACCGACGGTAAGAATGAACAGCATTCCGCAGTTCTTAATGCACTTGCGGGAGCAATTCTCCGCAATGAGCCTCTTGTAGCTGACGGCCGCGAGGGAATTAACGGACTGACGATTTCCAACGCCATGCATCTGTCTGCTTGGATGGGAAAAGAAGTCGAGCTTCCTTTCGATGAGGAGCTTTACAAATCCTTGCTTGACGAGAGAGTAAAAACCTCGAAGCGCAAGGAAAACATAACCTATGTATTTTCTGAGTTTAACGAAACTCATAAAACTATTTTATAATAACCAAGAAGGAGCATTTGTGCTATGAGAAAGGTAAAATTAGGTATTATCGGTATCGGTAATATGGGAGCAAGCCATCTCCAGAACATTTGGATGAACACAAACCCCGAGATCGTTGTAACTGCTGTTGCAGATACAAATCCCGAGAGAATCGAGTGGGCTAAGAAGGCAATCGTTGAGTATCGTGAGAAGTATCCCGAGAGCGATATTCCGGATATGGAGTATTTCGCAGACGGAAGCGATCTTATTAAGAGCGGCGCTTGCGAGGCTATAATTATTGCAGTTCCTCACTATGACCACCCCAGATATGCTGTTGAGGGTCTTGATAACGGTCTCCACGTTATGTGCGAGAAGCCTGCAGGTGTATACACACTTGAGGTAAGAAAGATGATCGAGGCTGCTGACAGACATCCTGAGCTTAAGTTTGGAATGATGTTCAACCAGAGAACAAACTGCGTATACAGAAAGATGAAGGAGATCATCGCAAGCGGCGAGCTTGGCGAGATCAGAAGAACAAGCTGGATCATCACCAACTGGTATCGTCCCCAGTCTTACTATGATTCCGGTGCATGGAGAGCAACCTGGTCCGGAGAGGGCGGAGGAGTGCTTCTCAATCAGGCACCCCATAACCTTGACCTCTGGCAGTGGATCTGCGGCATGCCTTGCAAGGTAGACGCAAAGCTCCATTTCGGCAAGTGGCACGACATCGAGGTTGAGGATGACGTTACTTGCTACGTTGAGTATCCCAACGGCGCAACCGGAACATTCATTACTACAACCGGTGACGCTCCCGGAGCAAACCGTTTTGAGATCGTTTGCGACGGCGGTACACTCATCTGTGAGGGCAACAAGCTTATAATGAAGAAGCTCGAGATGTTCGAGACAGAGTTCACAAAGACATGGACTCAGCTCTTCGGAAGCCCCAAGTGCGAAACTATCGAGGTTGAGACCGACGGTAGAAATCTCCAGCACATCGAGGTTCGTGAGAAGTTCGCAGCAGCTATCCTTCGTGACGAGCCTCTCGTAGCTGACGGCCGCGAGGGAATTAACGGTTTGATGATTTCCAATGCAATGCATCTTTCTGCATGGACCGGCAAGACCGTAGAGCTTCCTATAGACGAGGTTCTTTATAAGGATCTTCTTATGGAGAGAGTAAAGACATCCAGACGTAAGGTAGTAACCGCAAGCGCAGGTGTAGCAGATCTTTCCAATACATACAACGCATAATAAAAAACAAAGGCAAACCGACGCCATGCGTCGGTTTGCCATTATGTGTTTTAAAATAGAGGTTTGTAAAAATGAAATTTTAATCTCTATAGGATTTCAGAAAACATAGATCCATTTATGCGTAGATTGATTCAGCTTGCTGAACACCTAAAAACACAGAAATCAAAAAAGGGCACATAAAGCTAAAAAACCTCTAAATAAATATAAAATTATACAAAATGCAAATTTTGTATAATTTAGGGCATCAAAAATGCCCTAAATTAGTGCCCAAAAGTGCTTTTTCCATTATTTTAATACAAGATACTTTTTCTTAGTTGCCTCGCCGCCTCTGATGTGTCTCTCCTCCTTGTTCTTTTCAAGCACACTTTTTACATCCAGATACAAGGCTCGGTTAATGTTTCTCAAATTTTCTGTAACGTCTTTATGTACCGTGCTTTTACTTATCCCGAATCTTAATGCGGTGGCGCGTACGGTGGTATTATTTTCTACAATATACAAACCGAGTACCACGCACCTTTCTTTACCGGATGCTAAATACATCATTAGTAGTACCTCTGTATAGTTTATTATAATACATTTATATGTGTACTTGCTTGTACATATTATCTTTTTATAAAATTGCCTATTATTACTTAAATTAAGGATTATATATATGTCAGTTACAAATCAATTATCCGTAGATACCTCTTTGCACGATGTTTTTGAAGGCATGACCTCAATATCAGCCGTGATCAATTCCATCAGCAACGGTTCAAGCGACCGTCGTATAATATCTGTAATCTACGATTCTAAACGTGTTTCGCATAAAACCCGTGAGCTCTCCTTTCTAAAAAGGAAATCTGAGGAGATGTCTTTTGAGCTTAAAGCGGCTTCGAGAGACTGTATTGATGCTTTGGCTTCGGGAGAAACCCACGGTGGGATCATTGCAATTACAACGAAACGCACCTTCTCCGATGAGATTGTGAATAAATTAACAAGCGGTAGTTTTTTTGCCCTTGTAGAAGGTATTGAGGACCCATACAACTTTGGATATTCTATAAGATCCTTGTATGCTGCGGGAGTCGACGGAATCATTCTTCCTCCGCGTAACTGGATGGAATTTTCGGGTACAGTAGCCCGTTCCTCCGCAGGAACCTCTGAGCTTGCAAGTATACTTGTTTGTGACCCGGAATCTGCTGTAAAAACATTCAAGGATCACGGATTTAAGGTCATTTGCGCCTCTATAAGAGATTCCGTCTCGATATACGATTATGATTTTAATACACCTATCCTACTTGTTGTAGGAGGCGAAAAACGCGGAATTTCTCGCAAAATCTTAGATATGTCAGACGCTAATGTCAGGATTGATTACGGTCGTGATTTTATGGGATCACTTCCCTCTGCTTCGGCGGTTTCTGTTATTGCATTTGAAATTGCAAGGCAAAAATCCTTATATAAAGGCTAAATTAACAAAAAAGTCGTTATTTGTTGAAATTATTTACCTTTTAAATATACTTGTTTGTGGTATAATTAGATTATAATTTTTTTATGAGGACATTGTAATGCGCAAAAAAATTTCGTTTATAGGTGTCGGAAATATGGCGACAGCAATAATATCCGGTATCACATCAAGAAACCTCGATCCGGTGCTGTGGTCGGATATTGTTCTTTATAACAGACATAAGGAGAAGATCGAGCATTACGCCGCTTTGGGCGCTACTGTTGCTGATTCGCTTGAAGAGGCAGTTAATAATTCAGATTGTGTTGTTCTTTGTGTAAAACCTCAGAGCTTTTCTGAAATCTTACCGGAATTCAAAAAATATAAGGATATTGCAAATAAACTGTTTGTTTCTATAGCGGCAGGCATCAGCTCGGAAGTCATTTCTGCAGCGACAAATAATGCTCCTGTTGTCAGAGTTATGCCCAACACACCTATGATCATCGGACAAGGTGTCAGCGCAGTGTGCAGAAATGAATATGTCAGCGACGAGGATTATGATTTTGTTTGCAAAATATTTTCGTCTGCAGGAAGTGTTATAAGGATACGTGAGGATGAAATGAACAGAATCATATCGGTCACAGGATCATCCCCCGCATATGTATTCATGATGATAAAAGCAATGTTTCAGGGCGCATGCGAGCAAGGACTTATATATGATGAATCCTTGTCAAAGGGACTCACGGAAAAAGAGCTCATCGATTGTATTTGCGATACAATTATCGGTGCCGCATCTCTTATGAAAGCAGGAAATAAAACTCCGGACGAACAGATACAAACGGTTTGTTCAAAGGGCGGTACTACCGAGCAAGCAGTTGCAGAGCTTGAAAAATATGATTTTTACCAGGCGTTCTCTGATGCGATGAAAAAATGTACAAGTCGCGCAGAAGAGTTAGGATCGTTAAATAAATAACAATCAAGGAGAAATTATTTTGGAACAGCTAAATAAAAGAAAATTTAAGCTTTTTGATATGAACCGAGACGGCAAAGGTGTTGATCCCGGAGAGGATACCACACCTAATCTGAAATATTTTTTCAAGCTGCTGTGGCGAAAATTATCAAAAATCATAACTTTAAATATGTTGGCAATAATGCAGGTCATCCCTCTTCTGCTCTGTCTTTATCTTTACTTTATCGCTACACCCAAAACACCAACGCAGTATTATCCCGAGCATGCGGCTGTTTTCGGTATGCAGGAGGCATCAGCCACCGCGGTTGGCGCAGTAAACAGCGGATTGTTCTCTTTCCAGCACCCCCTTCCCACTTACAACACCTACATATATTGGGTTATCGGTGCGCTCCTGTTATTTGAGGTTATAACTTACGGATGGCAGAAGGTTGGCGTTATATACGTTACAAGAGGACTTGTTCGCGGAGATAGCGTTTTTGTATGGTCTGATTACTTTTACGCTATAAAGAAGAATCTCAAGCAAGGACTTGTTTTGGGTCTTATAGACTGCCTTGCGATGTTCGCGCTTGGATTTGATATATATTATTTCTTTACGTCGCCACATACAGGACTCAACAATTTTATGTATGTTTTGACGATCGCTCTGATAGTGCTGTATATTATTTTCCGTTTCTACACTTATCTTATGGTCGTCACGTTTGATATGAAGCTGAGCAAGGTCTTTAAAAATGCGCTTATCTTCCTTGTTTTGGGAATCAAGCGCAATATTATGGCATTGCTTGGACTCGTACTGATAACAGCATTTGCAATACTGCTTGTAGTTTTCTTCCTTCCTATGGGACTTGGTGTCACTATCGTTCTTCCCTTGATATACTATCTTGGTTTGTGCGCGTTCATTTATACATATGCTGCGTACCCGATAATTAAGAAATATATGATAGATCCCGTTGCTCCCGCTAAAAACGCAGACGAAGATCCCGACTCGGATACCGAGCTTCTCGAAGCTCCCGAGGATGAGGAATAAGCTAATATTTACGGCAAACGCCGACTCGACTTTCCGAGTCGGCGTTTAATTTGAGTCTATCAATTCACTAACCACAACAAATTTGTAGCCTTTTGCAATGAGCTCAGGAATAAATATCTGCATTGCCTCGCATGTCGGACTATTGCTTCCGATATAATCGTGCATCAGTATGATATCACCCGACGATATTTTACTTATAATATTCTCCGCAATTTCCTCCGGAGATGTGTGAGCCCAATCGCGGGTATCTATATCCCATAAAATTACTCTGTAATCAAGATTTTGAAGCGCATTCAGAACAGCTGAATCGATCATACCCTCTGGCGGTCTGAAAAGCTTTGTTCGTCTATCTGTGATCTGATAAACGGTTTCCTCGCATTTTGCAATCTCATTTTCAAGTACGCTTTGATTTATATGAGCTACGTGAGGGTGCGAATAAGTGTGATTACCTATTTCGTGACCTCTTGCCGCGATGCTTGCCAAAACGTCGGGATAATAATAAGCATTGATCCCAACAGTAAAGAATGTCGCTTTTATTCCGTACCGGTCAAGCAGATCCAATATCATCGGAGTTTGCCTTGGATGTGGGCCGTCATCAAAGGTCAGGGCAATTTTCATTGATTCGTTCTCGTGCTTGCGATATATATCAACGTCAAAATTTAGCTCCTTCGGCTGTCCTAATGCAAATGTGTAAAGGATGAAAAGATTAGCGCAAATAATTGCTATCAGACAAATTGCAACGAATTTTAAAAGGTGTTTCATATTTACAATTCATCCAGAGTTCCAAATCTGTAGCCTTGATCCTTCAGCTCCTTTATAATTTCCCCAAGTATTTTCGCATTTGTTTCGGACGTTGGATGCAAAAGCATAATTTCACCGTTGTGAATATTATCAAGAATTTTCTTTTTGGCCTTTTCGGGGTTCATTTGAGAATTATTATCCCAATCTGCATACGCAAAGCTCCAAAAAACAGTTTTGTAGCCCAGATCCTTTGCGTATTGAAGAGATTGCTCATCAAACTTTCCCTCGGGAGGGCGGTAAAATTTTGAAAGCTCCCGTCCGGTCGCTTTGATGCAGGCTCTTTCAAGACATTCAAGCTCATTCTTGAAATCCTGCTGGCTCTTCCCTACCATCGTCTTGTGCGAAAATGTGTGGTTGCACACAAGATGTCCACCGTCAAACATCCTATTGACGAGCTGAGAATTATCCTCTATAAGATGTCCGAGAACAAAGAAAGCACCCTTAACTCCTTCATTATCCAATATATCAAGGATTTTTTCAACGTTTCCGTTCTCATATCCTGCATCAAAGGTTAAATAAATAACCTTCTCATCACATTCATCACCGTGTTTTTTATCGATATAGAAGCCGTCGTATTCATCAATAAAATCAAACGAGCAGTCTGCAATGGGCTGCAGATGATCTTTTCTGTGAACACAAAACCAGCTATATACTGTATTATTTGCGCTGATCGTGACAGATGAGAAAGAAACCAAAATCAGAAAAGATAAAAGAAAAATAATTTTTTTCATTGCTTCATCTCCCTTCTGCAATATTTTTTGTAAAAAGGAGCTTTTTATTTATTGAAAAAGTTGAGCGTAACTCATTATTCTGCAAAAAGCACTAATTTTTCTCAAAAAAATGTTGACAACACATAAAAATAAGGGTAAAATTATATTAAATAAACCTTGGAGTGTTTTTTAATGCGATTTCTTTTAGGATTTTTTATCGGAGCCTTGTGCGGCGCAATACCCCTTTGTTACGGGCTTCTTACAAAAACAAAATTTTGGGCAATTTTGGGAATTGCCGTAACAGCATTGTCTGGGATTGGTTTCGAGCTGATCGGGCAGTCTCCATTTACCTCTATCGGTGTTGCTGTTGTTTTTGCGGTAGCTATATTTGCAAAAAACAGACACAGTAATGCGCACCATCATTTTGATGACCATGACATATATTTTGACGATGAATAAAACGTATTCTTTGCGAAGGCAGGATTGCGTTTTATTTTTTTGCTGAATTTTTGAAAAACTATATACAAATATAGATAAATATGTTATAATATAAAATAGTGTATTATATTCTGTGAAATTTTGGAGAATAAGATGAATAATTACAACAAGAAAAAATATGATGATAAAAAGCGCGGAAATCAGGAAAAATTCGAAAAGCCTCGCGACAATAAATATGCAACAAAGTACTCTTCCCCCAAAAAGGTTGAGGAGGAGCACGAGCAGGAGGACACCGGTCTTGTAATAGGCAGAAATGCTGTCCGTGAGCTTCTTAAATCGGATCGCGAGATAGATAAGCTGCTTGTTCAGCGTGGAGAGAGAGAGGGCTCTATCGTTGTTCTCGTCGCTATGGCAATCGAAAAAGGTATTCCGGTAGTCGAGACCGATAAAAATAAGCTTGATGCCATGTCGGGATTTGCTCCCCATCAAGGAATCATTGCAATGGCCTCGGAAAAGGAATATTGTACGGTTGATGACATTTTAAATATTGCTAAAGAGCGCGGCGAAGCTCCGCTTATCGTTATAGCTGACGGAATAACCGATCCTTACAACCTGGGCGCACTTATAAGATGCGCAGAGGGCGCGGGAGCGCACGGAATTATTATTCCCAAGAGAAGGTCAACGGGTCTTACTCCGCTTGTATCCAAGGCATCTGCGGGAGCTATAGAGCATATGGCTGTGGCTAAGGTTTCTAACATTGCAAATACGATCAGAGATCTCAAGGAAAAAGGTGTTTGGATATATGCCGCAGAGGCAGGCGGAACGCCTTATTATGAAACTGATTTTAAGGGCCCGTGTGGCTTGATATTCGGAAGCGAAGGAAACGGTGTTTCCAAGATAGCAATTGACAGCTCAGATGCCTTGACGTCAATACCGATGTACGGAAAGGTAAATTCATTTAACGTTTCCACTGCCGCCTCGGTCATTTTGTGTGAAGCCGCAAGACAAAACCGAAGCAAATAAAAGTATTTAACGGAGGATCAAAATGGGTAGGCAAAAGAAAAACGAATTGGATGCCATTCTTGAACAATTGAAACTATCTTATGCTACCGATGTTGATAATGAACTTGAGGACTCCTTGCTTGATGAAGAAAAATCGGAGGAGGATGCAGAGCTTGCATCGGTATTGGAAAAAATATTTGCATCAAGCTCCGGCGAAGCCTCCGGTAATGATGCTGTGAATGCACAACCCGAGGAGCCAAAAACAGAAGAAATAGCAGATTCAGTACCGGATGAGCTCTCCTACAGCGACGAACCCGAAGCAGAAGCCAAGTCCGTGGAAACAGATTTGCCAACGGAAGAAGCCGAAGCTGACGAATCCCCTATTGACGATTCAGAGACCGACATTCACTGTGATGCAAATGAGCCTAAAGCTGAGGACAACAGCGAAGAGGAAGAAAGAGTCGACGACGTCTTAAATATGATGTTCCACAGAACGCAGGAATCTGCTGAAAGTGAGATATGTGACGATGCGGAAATCGAAGGAGATGATCAGGAAGATCTCTCTGTAAGCAATGAATACAGTGAAATTGTTGTTGATGATGTGCAATTCGTTGAGGATGAGTTTGATGAAGAAAATGAGGAAATAGAAAAATCCATCGACGAATCAAATATAGGGACACTCGCTTCTATGCTTGAAGAATTTTCCGAATGCTCGTCAAGCGAGGATCTCTCCTATGACGAAAACGCTGATACCGATGTAGATGGGCAAATCGATGAAATTGACCTTCAGATCAATGATGAAATTGAAGACACTGAATTTGCATCTACCATGGATGATTCCGAGCAGGATGTAGTTATCAACGATGATGCAGATGAAATTATTTCGGAAGAAACAGAATGTATAGAAGATATCGAAGAGACAGAAGAGATAGAGGAGACTGAGGAGATTGAAGAGATTGAAGAACTCCCTGCTCCAAAGAAGCTCGTTCTTGATCCGGAAGAATACACTGCCGATGCTCTTCAATGTTCAATCGAAACACTCTCTCTTTATAAGCCCGAGGAGGACGTAGACGATACTGCCTTCAGAGGAACGCGGGAGGACGAGTCAAGCTCATATGCAGCTGAACACGTATCAACTGTTGTTCCGCAGACTGATATAAATGAAAACGACGTTTCCCTTCTTATGAAGTTCGGATACGGAGGAGAGATAGCAACAAGCGTTGGTAACGAATATGCTCACGCGGTCGTTGTGGAAAAGAATAATGAATTTGTGCCTGAAAAACATAAAATCGTGCACGGATTTGTAAATAAGGAATTTTCAAACGCTTCTCAGATTCCCGAAATTACAAAAAAGTATAAGACCGATAAACTTTTTCTGTTTATTTCGAGCATGTTGCTTTCGCTTATTGCGATAGCTATGTTGGTAACCGATATATTGGTTTCGCGCTCAGTTACACCGGATGACTATTTGTCGCTCATTCTTTTCGAGCTTGCTATGACAATAATCATCGTAGCACTCTTGCACAAGAGACTGTATTACGGAGTTTTAGCTTTATCGAGATTTGAGACAAGTTATTACTCGCCGCTTTCAATAGTTTTAGCAGAGCACTTGCTTTATTGTATTGTGATGAGTATAGTTCACGCCGCCGCTCCGGAGACTGCTGATTTCGTGCTATATATGTCTTTTGGCGGATATGTGGCTTTATATACTGTCTTTGCTTCATGGGCAGAATATTTCGATTGCTGCCGTGAGAGCAACACCTTTGAGATAGTAAGCAACAGCAAATCGCACTGCGTTCTTGAGAAAAAGATCATAGGTCAGCGCTCTCTTAAAAACAAGAGTCTGAAACGCAAGGATTATGCTTACAGCATCAGAAGAACAAAATATGCAAGCGGTTATTTTGCAAGAATGAGCAATCATAAGAGCTCAAGCGTTAAGATAGTTCTTAACGTCGGTGTCATTCCCTTCCTTGCAATCACCGCGTGTATCGCGGTCTCCGTAATAAGAGACAGCTTTGCGTTGGGTGTAAATGCCGCGGGATTTGTTTTCTTTGCAGCCGCTCCGCTTTCTGCTCTGATCGTTCCCGCTGTGATCGAATATGTACATAGCTTGACCTTGAAGAAGACAGAAAGCGCATTTATAGGCGATGATGCTGTTGTGGAATATTCCAAGATCGATTCGGTTATGTTTAACGATACAGATGCAGTCGAAATTACAGCAATTACCGAGATAAACCCCAACAAGAGTGACGAAAGCTCTAAAAAGTGGCTCAATATATCCTGCCGTGTCTTTGAGATCCTCGGCGGACCGCTGTCGAATGCAATGCGTTTTCAACGTGCAGAGGAATCGAATATCAGCCACGATTTGGTGATCAACTCAATATCCGAAAATGGAATTGATGTATATTATGATTCATCAATGAACATTTTGATCGGAGATCGCCAATATATGCTCTCTCACAACATAAAGGTAAAGACCGATACCAACCTCACAACAGCTGTTAAGGGTGTAAACAGAACGGTCATATACCTCGCATTCGACGGTGTTCCGAAGCTTGGCTTTATTGTCACAAGCAATATTAAAAAGAGCTTCCTTGACACAGTTGATATGCTCGCACAACACAAAATAAAGGCTGTAGTTGAGAGCTATGAGCCACAAATAAATGAATATTATTTCGAGACAAATCAGGCGGAAAACGTATTGAGTGTGCATAAGCCTGAAATGTATGAGCAAAACACAGAATTCAATATGGCTGACTCGGGCATAATCTCATCAACGCCCAATGAGCTTTGTAACACGATGATATACGGCCGTCAAATCGCAAACGACCGCAAGACGGTAAAATTATACCGCGCTTTACAGATCACAGCAGGCTTTGTAATTTCTGGCTTGATTCTGCTTGCATTCTGCAAGGCTCCAAGCTCGCGCTTTATGGAGTTTATACAGAGAAATGCTATGTTAATATTCTATCTTGCCTCTATTCTCGTAACAACCCCCAATGTTGTTCGAATAGTGCAGCTGCTCAAAAAGAAGTAATTTAGCTTCAAGGATAATTTGAAATGAACGAAAAATTAAATTCTATTTTAAAACAGGTCTCAAAGCCCGGACGTTATTCGGGCGGAGAGTACGGACAGATCATTAAGGATAAAGAGAGCATAAAGGCAAGATTTGCCTTTGCTTTCCCCGATACATATGAAATCGGAATGTCTAATCTCGGTGTAAGGATTCTCTATGAATGCCTTAACCGAGAGAGCGACATTTGGTGCGAGCGCGTCTATAACCCGTGGGTGGACATGCAGGAGAAGATGAAGGAAAACGGTCTTCTTCTTTGGGCGCATGAAAGCAAGGATGAGGTGAGAAAGTTCGATTTTCTCGGATTCACACTTCAGTATGAGATGTCATATACCAACGTGCTCAATATGCTTGAGCTTTCAGGTATCCCACTCCGCTCAAGCGAACGCGGAGAGGACTTCCCAATCGTAATAGGCGGCGGACCTTGCGCATATAATCCCGAGCCGGTTGCAGATTTCTTCGATATTTTCAATATAGGTGAGGGCGAGAGCCTTCTTGTCGAGATTGTTCGACTCTATATTGAAATGAAGGATGCAGGACGTTACACTAAGGCGGATTTTCTTCACGAAGCCGCAAAAACAATACCCGGTGTATATGTCCCGTCGCTTTATAACGTCGAATATAACGAAGATGGCACTATAAAGTCTTACACCCCCGTGTATGACGATATACCCACTAAAATAACCAAGCGTATTGTTGAAGACCTTGACAAGGCAATATTCCCTGAATACGCAATAATGCCGTATACAGAGGTCGTCCACGATAGAATAATGCTTGAAGTCTTCCGTGGTTGTATCAGAGGATGCCGTTTCTGTCAAGCAGGAATGATATATCGCCCCGTAAGAGAAAAGTCTCCGGATATTCTCAATGAGCAGGCAAAATGTATATTTGAAAACACAGGATATGAGGAAATCTCTCTGTCTTCCCTTTCAATAAGCGACTACACCGGACTTCCCGAATTGACAGATAAGCTTCTTGAATGGACAAAGGATAATATGGTAAGCTTCTCGCTTCCCTCACTGAGAGTTGACAGCTTTACAAAAGAGCTTATGGAAAAGGTTGCCTCGGTAAGAGCATCATCGCTGACCTTTGCTCCTGAAGCAGGGTCACAAAGACTGCGTGATGTTATAAACAAAAATGTCCGTGAGGATGACCTTATGAGAGCGGTCAACGTCGCGTTTGACGCGGGAAAAACGCAGGTCAAGCTCTATTTTATGCAAGGACTCCCGACAGAGACTGAAGAAGATCTTTCAGCAATTCCTGCACTTGCAAAACAGGTTATAGAGGCATTCTATCAGAATCCCAACAGAAACCGCGCCAAGCAGCCGCAGGTGACATTCAGTGTTTCTCCGTTTATTCCCAAGCCCTTCACACCATTCCAGTGGGAGCCGCAGGATACGCTTGAAACAATGAAGGAAAAGCAGGAATTTGTCGGAAAGCTCGTTACTGACAGAAAGATCAAATATCAGCATCACGATGCAGAGATCTGCCGTATTGAGGCAGTGCTCGCTCGCGGCGACAGAAGACTCTGCTCTTCACTTGAGCTTGCTTGCAAGGAGGGCTTCAAATTTGACGCCTGGAGTGAGTTCTTCGATTACAATAAGTGGATAGACATATTTGAAAGAAGCGGAGTGGATCCTGATTTTTACGCCAACAGACGCTATTCCTTTGAAGAGATCCTTCCCTGGGATATTATCGATTGCGGAGTGGATAAGAGCTTCTTGCTCCGTGAATGCAAAAAGGCATATGAGGATCAAACCACGCCGAGCTGCCGTGAGCATTGCTCGGGTTGTGGAGCCAATAAGCTTGGAGGTGAGAGAACGTGTTGCCCGAAAAGAAAATAAATCCGGGTGAGAAGAAGCTGTCGCTTCCCATGCTCGAGTCTCCCATAACTGTAAGGATCAAATTTTGCAAGGTTGGAAACCTTCAGTTCGTTTCACATCTTGATTTGCAAAGAACCTTTCACCGTGTCTTGGTGCGCGCCAATATTCCAATGTGGTACACCCAGGGATTCAATCCCCACGCAAAGCTTGTATTCGGATTGCCTTTGTCTGTAGGCACCGAAAGTATGTGTGAGATGGCTGATCTCAGAATAGAAAGAAAAATATCTCTTGAGGATATAAAAAATCAGCTTAACGCACAGCTTACCGACGAGATGTATGTACTTGAGGCCTATTACCCCACTACCAAATTTGCGGATATCGCGTATGCTGACTATTCGATCACGATTAAATCCGATAAGATCGATGAAAATACCGCAATGAAAGCAACCGGATTGTTCCTTTCGCCATTAATGATGATGAAAAAGTCAAAATCGGGTGAAAAGGAGGTCGATATAACGTCTTTCATAAAGCGTATCGAATTTGAATCGACCAAAGGATCTCTTACAGCAAAAGCAGTTTTGTCTGCGGGCAGTACGGAAAACCTTAATCCCGAGTATATTGTGACTGCATTGCGCCAAAGCGATGCACTCAAGGATGAGCTTTCAGACATCAACTACCGTATAATGCGTAATAAAGTGTACGATAGCTATATGATCGAGTTCAAATAAAAGCGAAATCCGCTTTTTAACAAGTAAAATAAAAAATAAATATACGGAAAACCGTAAAAATGGAGGAAAAAACCATGGCAATCAAAATGAGAGTTCTCTGCTATCCCGAGAACAACAAAAAGCTTCGCTCTATCGCAGAGATGATAAAGGCGGAGTACGACCTCAATGTTAACTCTGTTGACAGAATTCCCCCCGCATATTCATGCGACAAGGAAAGACTTGTTATCCTTGCAATTCAGATCAAGGGTACCCTTCCCGACAGCTACAGACTCTTCGTTCGTGAGCTTACCAAGGTAAGAGCTGCAAACGTTGCTATTATGTATGCAGGCGATGAGGGATCTGTTGAAAAGACCAAGGAGCTTCTTAAAGAGGCAGGAACCAATGTTATTGAAGACGCAAAGTTTGTAAAGGTCGGACTTTTCAATAATAAGGTTAGCGAAGAGGAAAAGGCTGATGTCCTTGCTTGGGTAAAGGCTACTGTAGAAAACCTCGCATAATTGTTATATGAAGCTGTTAGATAAGTTTTGGAACTGGGGGCATCTCGAGGGCTCTCACAATGAGTGCACAGGGCTTAACTGTTCTATGACACCCGAGGGCTTTGCCGAGGAATACGGCATAAAAAATGCTTTCATTGTCTCTTATGGCGGAAATATTCAGCCGCCTTTTGATGACTTGGCGAGTAGGCTTTCCTCACTTCAGGAGATCAAATGGTCTGTTCTCGGAGATGCGAGTACACCGTTACCCGAAGCGGAGCTTGGAAATACAGAGGACATAATTTCTGTTATAGACAGAGCCGAAAACATTACAGGCGGAGTTGTGGATGACTTCTTCTCAGAAGTGAGAATGAAGCGCTTCCCTCCCGAGGTTTTGAGTAAAATTCGAGCTCGCCTCAATGAAAAAGGACTTGACTTCTGGTGTGTGTTATATGCCCATGAGCTTAATGATGAGCTTGAAAAGTATCTCGATTGCTTCGATGGAATCACATTTTGGGTTTGGCATTCAAAGGATATTCCCAATGCGCAGGAATATGTTGAAAAGATGCTTTCCTATGCTAAGAAAAAGCCGGTCATGCTCGGAATATATACATATGATTACGCAGCAGGTGCCGTAAAAATGGATCCCGAGTTATTTAGAGAACAGCTTTCGCTGTATGCGAAATACTTGAAGGATAAGAGGATCGAGGGTATTGTAGTCTGCTCAAGCACGATAGGCGATGCAGACCTTGAAACAAATAAGATACTTAAGGACTTCTTACAAAGTCAAGGCAACGAAGAAATATAAAAATAAAACCCGCCGTGATGGCGGGTTTTATTTATCAATCAACTGTAATCAATTCGTATTCTTTTGATCCTAAGCCAAGCTCGACGGCCGCATCAATGGTATGAGCGCCGTTTCTGCTTTCAATTCTTTCAATAAGATGTCCTTTGTTTTTGTCGTCACATGAGTAAACGAGATCCAAGCAAGCCTGATCGATCGCAACCGGGTCAAGCGACGCGAGGATTCCAATATCAGCAATACAAGGATCCTCAGCTTTTGCGCAACAGTCGCAATCCACCGACATATTCATCATTACGTTGATGTATGCGATATTACCGTGGAAATAGTCAACTACGGATGTAGCGGCATCAGCCATTGATTCAAGGAATGAGTCATGGTCAGAGCCCCAGAAATTATCAACGTCACCGACTCCGTGGATATACTTCTTTCCATACGATGAAGCAACACCGATCGAAAGCTGTTTTATCGCGCCGCCATATCCGCCCATTGGATGTCCCTTAAAGTGCGAAAGAACGAGCATAGAGTCATAGTTGACGATATTCTTTCCTACAAAATTCTTCTGTATTTTTTTGCCGTTTTTTATATCGAGAACAAGGTCCGGACCCTCAGCATCAAGAAGATCTACCTTGAAATATTGACTCCATCCGTGATTCCTAAGAGTTTCCAAATGCAGCTTTGTGGTGTTTCTCGCTCCGTTATAAGCGGTGTTGCATTCAACTACCGTACCGTTTACACGGTCGATAACCTTTTTCCACATTTGGGGCTTAATGAAATTCTGATTTCCCTTTTCTCCCGAATGAACCTTGACAGCAACTCTGCCGCCGAGCTCAACAGCAAGGAGATCGTAAAGCTCCACAATCTTCTCAGCGCTTATTTCCTTAGAAAAATATACCCTTGATCTCATGTTTTCTCCTTATTATTCAAAAATGGTCGGGGATGTAAATGAGGACTTGTCGGAGGAGAATTTTTCGTAATTTTCCATAATAATGGCAACAACCTCGTCGGGAGTGCGAGCGGTCGTATCAACTACGATATCAAAATTGTTGTAATCGTAGTAGTCAACGCCGTATATGTCTACAAATCTGTCACGTTCAACGCGGCTTCTTTCAACAAGCTTTTCGCATGCCTCCTCAACGCTCTCGTAGTGCTCCTCGGCGCCGCGCTGATTAAGCATAACACGTCTTGCCGCCTCCATGGCGTCAATCGTCAAGAAGATTTTAAATGTGTCCTTAGCAAAATGCCACGCCATGCGAGAATCAAATATCAGCTTGTCATTCTTTCTTTCTTCGGAAAGCTTTGTAACCGTTCCGTCGATTTCGTGATCCAACGAAGGATCGTCGTTAAGTCTTTTGTTAAGCTCGAGAGTGGTTATGCCAAGTCTGCGAGCGAATTCACGGTTAATTGTGCCGGTGCTGTAGATCTCAAATCCGTATTTTTCCTTTAAAATGTTGCATACGGTCGATTTTCCGCTGCCAAGTCTTCCTGTGATTGAAATAAGCATTATAATATCCTCCGTTTTTATAAATAAGAGGACCGACCTTCCAAACACCCGTTATATCGGTATCATTTGGGAAAGTCGGTCCGCGACTTTATTTTTAGTTATCAAGAATGAGCATAACGGTGAATACTCCGCCGTCGCTGATGGTAATTTCACTCATCTTACCGTCGCTGAGCTCCTTCATAACCTGTTCCTTGTTAAGATTGATCTGACCGTTAACAAATCCCCAATACTGACCGTCTTTTTTATTGGCCTTCATACCACCTATCTGGGTAATGGTATTGGTTTTTTTGTCGATCTTACACACCCAATCCTCTTCAACCGAGAGGTATGTGTTGATGATATTAAGCATCGTGGGCTCGCTGTGGGATTTGTAATTATAATCCTTTGCATCTATAACAGTTTTTCCTGCGCCGTCCTTAATTTGGAAGGAAACGGTGATGCTGTAAATCTTTCTTTCGGGAAGGTCCTCAACAACATCAGATGCCTCGCCGCATGCAACAAACACACAGCAAAGCGTTGCCAAAACAAGCACTGCAGAAAGCAATTTTATAAATTTCATTTGAATATCCTCCGGTCACAAATGTAACTGTATTGATTATACAGCAAAAATACCCATTTGTCAATAGTTATTTTCGCAAACATTATATTAATTATGCAGAAAGATGGATAAATTTACAAATAAAATATAAAATTGCCAAATTGCAAACAATATTATGATGGCAGATGACATTGATGGCTTTACCTTATGCCAGGAAAAAGCGCAAAGTAATGAACAAATTAAAACGATTACCGATATTATCAAGGAGAGAAAAAGTCTTGTTGCATAAAAAAGAAGGTAGTATCGAAGGAAGGAGAGGAAAAAGAAGGTGAGAAAGAAAAATCCGCCCTTGTAAGCCGCTATTTCCTTTTCCCCGTTATTTAGTCTCAATGACGTTGCATTTATAATTGCACCTGCCGAAATTCCAATCAAAAAACACCAAGCGATCGATAAAACGTTGAAGATCCATATAGGCGGCAGAAGCGAGCTTCCTTTTAGGATGTGCAGAGAGCTTAAGGGTGATCCTAAAAGGGTTTGCGCTAAAAAGCAAAGTGTTGCAGTAATGATTCCAATCCAAATAGCAGAACCGTTAAAAAATCTTACTCTGTTTTTCATTTATCCTCCCGTTTATTAGTTATATCTTGAAAACCATATAACAATATATGAGAGTGTTTATTTAAATTATTACTCCCCCCTTACGTTGTACCAGCCTTCAAAAATTTGATCGGGATCGGTGCTTTCATTAGGATATTGCCCCGTTTTAAGATCATAACTCAATTCTTTTACGGTGTTGGGAACTCTGAATTTGAGATCTTTCTCTTCAAACTGAATTTTATTGTATATTTCACACATTATATCGTTCCAGATTTTTGCGGAGTAATTTGTTCTTGTAAATGCAAGCGATCGGGGTGATTCATACCCTTGCCACACCCCTGCTAAAAGAGTCGGCGTATAACCCACAAAATATTTATCGTGATTGTATTGAGTTGTTCCGGTTTTACCTGCAGTCTCGCATACATCTGTAAGTGTAATAAGTCCTTTGGCAGTTCCCTCCGCGGTTACACCTTGCAAAAGTTTAGTCATTATAGCGGCTGTTTCGACAGAGATCACGGGCGATTGTTGCTTTGTATTGTCCAAAATAATTTTACCGTTCATATCGGTAACCTTGGCGTATGTGCGGGATGGCGAATATATCCCATTTTCGAAAATAGTATATCCCGAAACGAGCTCACGCAATGAAATACCGATAGAATGCTGTCCGAGAGCTAACGAGGCATCTCCCATATCCTTTTGCAGACTTAATGAAGATATATTTAGCTTTTTGTATAAAAAGTTAAATGAGGAAGAGTTTCCGACGCTGTGGAGGACCTTTATCGCCACAGTATTGAGAGAATGCTTAACTGCGTATTCTACCGTAACGTCCCCAACGTATTTTTGATTTGCGTTTGCGGGCCAAGGCGCTTTTGTCGAATCTCCGTCATATATTGGGGAGTCGGAAATTATTGTAGACCAATTTATAATTCCGTTTTCTATTCCGGGCGCATATACCGAGAGCGGCTTTATTGCAGAGCCCGAAGGGCGCTTTGAGTCGGTCGCAAAATTCAATAATCTGTTCCCCTTTTTAGCGCCAACTCCCCCCGCGATTGCTAAAATATCACCCGTATAAGGATCCATAATTATCATAGATGATTGCGGAGATGTGCCGTCAGAATTTTCAGGAAAATTATTTTTATTTTGATAATATTTTTCAACTATGTCCTGAATATCCTTGTCCATTAAGGTGTAGATTTTGTATCCCCCCTTGTACAGTAGGAGCGATGCGGTTTTCCGTGTTATTCCGTATTTAAGTGATAAATCGGTTATAACGTCTTCGATAACTGTATCGATATACCATGAATTGACTCCGCTGATTTCATCGTTAACGTTTAATATAAGCTCTGCGTTATAGGCCTCATCATATTCAGAATGGCTTATATATCCAAGCTTAAGCATGCAGTCAAGTACCGTGTGCCGTCTCTTTTTATTTTCTTCGGGATGCTTGATAGGATCATATTTTGATGGATTGTTTGTAATAGCCGCTATCGAAGCCGCCTCATTCAGATCAAGATCTGACGCGCTTTTTGAAAAGTAATATCTTGCCGCAGAGCCTATTCCGCGACAACCGTTTGCAAGATTTATTACGTTCAAATACATTTCAATGATTTGAGTCTTGTCATAGCGGTGTTCAAGATTTATAGCAGAAAATGCCTCGTTTAACTTGCGTTTTATAAGGTATTGATCGTTACCCGTAAGATTTTTTACCAACTGCTGAGTTATGGTTGAACCGCCAAAGCTCTTTTGTCCCGCAAAAATATAATTCAGCACCGCTTTTCCCGATCTTAAGTAATCAACACCACCGTGCTTCCAAAATCGTTTATCCTCGATTGCTACAAAAGCGTTGATCAAATTTTTCGGTATCATCTCGTAGGAGACGTATTCGTGCTTGTTCGCGCCGTCAAGACTTGCATTCTCAATCAAAACAGGAACGCCTAAACGCTCTTCTCTATCGGTAAATTCATATCTGTAAAATTGTGTCGTACCGCTCGTTGACAAAAGATCAATCAATTCATCATCAACACATGAGCCTGAGTATTTGTAAAGCGTTGCCGCGCCGAACACTGTTAAAAGAGTTGATAATGAGAAAAATGCTATCAAAAAAATAAGTATCAGCTTGCAGAATTTACGCATATTATTCCTCCACAAAAAAGCTTTTTATTATTTTTCGTCGAAACAAGGAATATATCAAAGTGAAAAAATAGAAGAGATGCAAATTATCGCATCTCTTCTTTGTTGGAAATTGTAATTTCCAATATTTCGGTCGGATTGAAAAATCTTGGAATTGGCTTTGAGTTATTAGCGGCGCCTGTGCTGATTATAAATCTACCGTCGCGCATACCGGAGGTATATTTGGGGAAAAGTCCCTGATGAGGCGCAAAAATGCCTCTGTTAAATATTCTCCATTGCCCACCGTGAGCATGCCCCGAAAGAATAAGATCAAAATCGGTTTCCCTAAGGTACTTTTCATAGTAGTGCGGATAGTGGCACAGCAAAATCTTAAATCCCTTTTCCGCGTTGTATTTTTCAAGAAATTCACTGTCAAATTCCTCTGTATAAATGGGATTCTTATCGCGTCCGCAAACAAGTCCTCCGACAAATAAATTTTTGTTTTCGTCGGGAATTTCAACATAGGAATCGTTAAGCAAATTAACGCCCATGTCCTTGATCGCTTGGATATATTCATTTGCCATTTCTTCGTTTGGCAAGCGGTTATATTTCTTTTTGTTGTGTGTATAATATATTTCGTGGTTACCGTAGCAGTAATATATTGGAGCAATCTCCAATGCGGATTTCAAAAATGCAAAAGAATTGGCATTGCGCTCCTCCATAAATTGGTTTGCAACCTCGAATATATCACCCGCTAAAAGAATATAATCGGGTGAAACGGATTTAAGGGCGGCTATTACCTTTTTTGGAGAGTGAGCATGAAGATCACTCACACACGCTACTCTCATATTTCTTGTGATTTTATCAGAGCTGATATTATATTTTGTAATTTTCATTGTTGCCTCATTATTTATCAATATAGAATTCCATCTCGCCGTTGTTGGGTACTAAATAATATGCGGCGAATGAATATTCGGGTGATATGAAATATTGCGCGCGAGTCTTATCAGCGAAAGCGATTATTTTGCATTTCTCAATATTCTCAACAGTATAATCTGTTTTAGTCACGGGTCCCTTGTTGCCGAAAATTATATATCGGGATTTTGAAAAATGATGCTCGGCAAGCTCCAGCATTTCGCTTTCGTTAAAAGCCGGGGAAGCATATGTCAAGTGTTCCCTGATTGTATAAATTCCTATCAACGAGATTGGTACAGTTGAGCGGTCGATCGTTTCGGATGTATGCTCTATCGCAATGTTACCGAAGGCATACAGAGTTTCACCCTGATCAAAGACATAAACATCAACTCCCAGTTCATTTGCGAATTCATAGATTCTATTGAGTTTATCGTATTCATCGTTGTTTTGGGGAGCTGGGAGCCACAGTTCTCTTACACGAATGCTCGAGCATACATCCTTCAAGGTAGGAATGTGCTGATTTGTGTATCTTGTAAGCATTATAGCTTTTATTTCGGTCGCACGCGCCTCGTAAACCTCGTCAAGTGCTATGTAATAAGAGGACATGCTTCCGTTTGAAATATCACAAATCACAACGTCATTTTTGCTTGACAATACCAGCATATCCGATTTTGTTGATGCGTTTATGTAGGACACCTTCAACGTGTCAGCGTTGATCTTTTCATATGTGATCATTGTACCGATAGACAAAACGATACACACCGCAAGAGGAATAAGAGACGTAAACGGTTTTTTATGGTTAGATGCAAAGCAATATATAAGCGCACCACCGATTACTAATGCCATAACCGTGGCAAATGGATAGTTAAGTGAATAGACGATGCCTTCAAGCTCTGATATTTTTGCACAGTAGCTCATCATAAATCTCGCTGTAAGATTCAGTATAAATAATATGCCTTGTGAGATATACGGCACCGAGCACAAAGGCAGAAGAATTAACGAAAACAGTATGATGATCGCGGTTGGAATTGATAGAACGATTGATGAAATGATACTGAAAACAGAAATTTCCTTAACAAAAACGCAAAGCACCGCGATTAGTGATATGATAGCCGCCGCTCCGGTTGCGAGTGCTATTAAAATTGAGTTTATAAGCTTGTGTATCTTTAACTTCAGGCGATTATCATATTTTGACGCCTTTTCGCCAAGATAATCATTGAGCGGCGGAATAAATACAAGAATGCCAAGTGTTGCGACAAATGACATCCAAAAGGACGCGTCAAGCACTGCGCTCGGTGAAAACAGGATAATAAGGAACCCTGCAATGGAAAGTGATGTAAGTGAATCAGGAAGTGCTGAGATAAGCAAAGAATAATAGACGATCAACAACATGATAACAGATCTTGTTGCTGAAAGTGAAAAACCGGTAATGGCAAGATATGTAACTGCAAAAAGAGAAAGAACTGTCGCTGTGATAAATTTCTTCCTCGTCAATCGTTTCATAATAAACATGGCTGCGCCCATTATTATGCTCATATGCATTCCGCTTAGCGCGAGAATGTGGGATGCTCCCGAGCGGCTGAAATCACGTTTAACGGTTGAAGGAAGCATATCCTTGTTTCCGAGCAGTAAAGCGGAGCAAAGTTTTCCCTCGTCACCACCAACGGCTTTTCTTAATATATCGGACATCTTTCGATTGATCCTATCAAACAACGGTTCGCCGTTAATATCGGAGTTGTACTCATGTACCGTAAGCGAGCTTTCATCATCGGTAACGTAAATCACGAAAATATTATTTGAATAAAGTTCCAGCTTTTCACTGTATTTTACTCCGGAATCATCCGGAGCGGTTGACACGGCTTTTAATGATATCTTATCTCCCTCTTTAAGCGCGCCTTGGAAATTGCAATGTAGAATTGCTTTATGGCTGTCGGACTTGCCGTCAACATTTTCAACGGAGATCACGTAACGTGATATTGAGTCAGCTTGATATTCAACCGATTCAACAAAAGCATCAACCGTGCATTCTTTGCCATATGTTTCCCTGCGCTCTTCAAGCTTGTAGTCAAAATATATATAGAAACGCGAGAAAGCCAAGAGCACGGATATGGCTATAAGTATTAAGGTTAGAAATTTGTATTTGTTTTCGCGAGAGTGATATTTCAAAAAAGCAAGGATCAGAGTGAATATCAACGTTAGCGCCGCAGCGGCGATAACGATCAGCTTTATTATGCCACTGACAAATACGCAAGCAACAGAACATGCCAAAAATATCATGCAGGACAGAAACAGCGGGCGCTTCGAAAAAATATTCACCGATATCACTCCCTTCTTATCTAAATTTCAATATTTTACGCGTTTTATCGACAAAAATACATAAAAAATAACTTTTTTGAAAAAACTATTGACAAACTCGGAAAAAAAATATATAATATCAACGTTATGAATTACTTACATAGGAGGAAACGAAATGTTTGACAAGTTTAAAAATCTTTTGGTAAATGAGCTTCAGATCAAAGAGGAGCTTATTACACTTGACGCAGAGCTTGCTACTGATCTCGGTGTAAACTCTATCGAACTTGCCGATCTTGTCATGATTTGCGAGGAACAGTTTGATTTAGTAATTGAAGATGACGATCTGCACAGCTTTATAACTGTCGGTGATGTTGTCAATTACCTCGAGGCAAATTGTGCATAATTTTGTCATCATAAATATAAATAATTGGTTATCCGGAAACGGATAACCTTTTATTTATTTCATGGGGTAACACAGATGTGCAACCGCGCCCACATCTATAAGAGCGTTTATTGCTTGAATTGCATCGTCCTCATTTTCAAATACTCCGAAGACGGATGTTCCGCTGCCGCTCATCATAGCACATGCCGCTTTGCGTGAAGTCATTATTTCTTTAAGCTCACTAACAGCAGGACGGCAGGTCTCAACAACCGATTCGAAAATGTTAAAGAATCCCTTTGTGTAGTTGCAAAGAGCGGTTGAATTGTCTGCATTGCTCAATATTTGCAACAATTCATTTTTGGGGGTATAATCCGAAAATTTATTGTATTTCTTATCAAGCGCACGGTAAGCCTCGGGAGTAGACATCCCATCTCCCTTGCGCGCTATAACAATGGGATACATCGGCATTGCCGCGGTTTTTATAAGTATATCTCCGGTGCCCTTTGCAATGCACGCGCCCTGTTCAATACAAAAAGGAACGTCAGCTCCAAGGCGATTGCCTAGTGCTTTAAGCTCGTCAAGTGTCATAGGATCTTCTGCAAGTGAATTAAGAGCCAGAAGAACTGCGGCAGCATCTGCGCTTCCGCCCGCAAGTCCCGCCGAGATGGGAATTCTCTTTTCAATGGTGATTCTTATTGATCCGATTGTAGGATACAGATCGGCGGCCTTATACGCAAGATTTGACGAATCACATGGAATAGAGGGAATGTCACATTCTATAACAATTTCTTTCTTTCCCGACGGTATATATTCGACAGTAATATTGTCGTGAAGAGTCACGCTCTGCATAAGACTGAGAATATTGTGATACCCGTCCTCGCGCAGTGATTCTATATCGAGAAACAAATTGATCTTTGCATAAGCTTTAACATCTATCTTCATGTTACCCCCCAATTTTGAGTTTCTTTGATAATTATACATTTAATATGTTATTATTCTGTGAATAATTTGACTTTTTTTATAAAATAGTTGTTATGACGGTTGACTTAGAGCGTGAAAAATATTATAATATAATGAGTGATATACAAACACAAAACTCACAGGAGGTTAAAATGTCAAACGTAAAAAAAGGCGGCATTTCAGTAGAGACCGCTCATATTTTCCCAATAATAAAAAAATGGCTTTATTCAGATAAAGATATATTCTTGCGTGAAATAGTTTCAAACGCAACAGATGCTATAACCAAGCTCAAAAGACTCTCGTCACTCGGTCAGTATGACGAGACGAATGATGCTTATGCCGTCAGAGTAACACTTGATAAGGATGCAAAAACAATAACTGTATCAGATAACGGAATAGGAATGACCGAAGAAGAGCTCGAAAAATATATTTGCTCTATTGCACTTTCTGGCGCGCTCGATTTTATCCAGAAATATGATGAGAACAATCAGAATAACGGAATAATCGGACATTTCGGATTGGGCTTCTATTCATCGTTTATGGTATCCGACAAGGTTGAGCTTGTTACACGTTCTTATCTTTCAAACACCGCTTTAAGATGGACTTGTAACGGCTTGGGCGAGTACGAGATAGGTGATGACGAGCGCGACACGCACGGAACAGATGTTATTATGCACATAACCGATGAGGAAGCCGAGTATCTCGATAAATATAAGCTTCAAAGCATCCTTGAAAAGTATTGTGCATTTATGTCGGTGGATATATACTTTAATTCAGAGGATGAAGAAAACAGTGATGACACTGAAGCGAAGCCGATAAACGAGACAGATCCTATATGGCTCAAAAACGCTTCTGATTGCTCCGATGAGGAATATAAGGATTTCTATAAGAAGGTCTTTAATGATTTCAAGGATCCGCTTTTCCATATCCACATCAATGCCGACTATCCTTTGAATTTTAAGGGAGTTCTCTATTTCCCGGCGCGTCTTAACGATTATGAATCATACGAGGGACAGGTAAAGCTCTTTTATAATCAGGTGTTCGTTGCTGACGATATCAAGGAGATCATTCCCGACTTTCTTCTCATGCTTCGCGGAGTTCTTGATTGCCCCGAGCTTCCCTTGAATGTTTCAAGAAGCTATCTTCAGGATAATGCGTATGTAAAGAGGGTCTCTGCTCATATCGTAAAAAAGGTTGCTGACAAGATAAACTCAATGTCCAACAATGACAGAGAGAATTATGAAAAAATATGGAATGAGCTCAAGATTTTCTTTGAGTATGCTTCCCTGCGTGACCGTAAATTTTACGACAGAGTGGGCTCGTCATATCTTTTGGAGCTTGTTGACGGTAAATATGTAACCTTGGCAGAGTATCTCGAGGAGTGCAAGGAAAAGCACGAGAATACAGTTTATTATGCCACGGACAAGGCAATGCAGGCGCAATACATTTCAATGTTTGAGTCCCAAGGAATCAAGGTTGCGCTTCTCTCACACCAGCTTGATACACAATTCATCTCAATGTGTGAGAGCATCAATTCCGATGTGAAATATAAGAGAATAGACTCAGAGCTTACAAACATCCTTAAATCTGACGAAAATGTCGAGGGTGATGAGTCTCTATTTGAAGTATTCAAAAAAGCTTCAAAAAAGGAAGATATCATTGTTCGCTTTGAAGCATTGAAGGACTCTGACGTCCCTGCTATCCTCACAGTTTCAGAGGAGTCAAGACGTATGGAGGATATGATGAAGATGTATTCAAGCATGGGAATGAATATTGGTGGCGAGTTCCCCGTTGAATATACACTCATTTTGAATTCCGTATCTCCTCTTATAAATAAGCTGTCAAACATCGCAAAGGAAGACGAAGAAAAGGCATCTCTCATGGCTTCGGAAATCTATAAGCTCGCATTGATCTCACAAAGACATCTTTCCGCAGACGAGCTCAAGGAATTTTTGACCGACAGCTTTAAGCTTTTGGAGAGAATGTAATATGAGTCTGATCTACTCAAACATTCCCGAGCTTGAAGGTACAGAAACCGAGATTGCTCTTGCAAACCTTTCACAGCTTGAAATTGAGCTCGAACGCCTGCTTGAAAAAAGAATAGCACATCTTGACGAGCTCGCGGGAGCAATAGCCAAAGACGGCGGGGACGGAGATCTTGTAAAAAGTATCATTCTTTCAATCAGATCAGACGGTGAAGCCGATTCCGATAGCATTTCTCCGCAAAACAAGGACGAGATGCAAGAGTATTTTTTGAGATTGTCCTTGACGGAGCGATTTACGCTCTTTAAAATGCTTCTCCCCAACATCACTCTGCCCACCTCGCTCTCAAATCATCAAACATTTGAGATTTCCGAGGCGGCTCATAATAGGATCGCTTATGTGAAAAATTCGTATAACGACATAGCCTTTGTTCGTCTGTCCGAGCTTTTGGATAGCCCAAAAGCGCATTATCTTGATAATACGGTCGAGATTTGCGAGAACGTCCTCAACGGTAAATGTCAATATTGTATTTTGCCGATCGAAACGTCGAGAGACGGAAGACTTATCTCATTTTATGAGGTCATAATCAATTACGGTCTTAAAATATGCGCAGAATATGATCTGAAGAATGGAGACGGCGAGGGATATACCCGATATGCTCTGCTGAGTACTCACTTATCCTCGGTAAACAGACTAAAGGGTGAGAGCTATATTGAGGTAGCCTACTCGGATGAAAACATATCCTTTAGCGAGATCCTCCATGCAGCCGAATATTTTGGATTTAAGCTCGACAGTATAGAATCCTTGACATTAAACAGAAATGATAATAACAAGCGTTTTTGCGCTGTTTTTTCGGCAGCTGAAGCGAATGTTGAAGCTTTTGCAGCATATTTGAGCATAGATTGCCCCGATGCAGAGCTCATCGGGCGATACAGAAGAATTTAAAATCAAGACATATAAACAGAAAGGAAAAAATTATGGAACACATTACTTATCAAACACAGGGTACCTGCTCAAGACAGATAGACATCGATGTTGAAAACGGTGTAATCGTATCTGCTAAGTTTACAGGAGGTTGCTCGGGAAATACTCAGGGTGTGGCGGCTCTTGTAGTTGGAATGACCGTAGAGGAGGCTGTAAAGCGTCTCCGCGGAATCCATTGCGGACCCAGACCTACATCATGCCCCGATCAGCTTGCGCGTGCACTTGAGGAGCACCTCGAAAACAAATAAGCCTTAGCATAACCCATTTACTCTGAAAGGACTATTTATGAACAATTATCTTGAAAACTATAAGCTTTGGCTCGCTTCCCCCGCACTTTCCGAGGCGGAGAAAAAAGAGCTTCAAGGTATTGCAGATGACAACGACGAGATTAAGCTCCGTTTTTCCTCCGGACTTACGTTTGGAACTGCGGGACTTCGCGGCACTATGAAGGTAGGCTTGAACGCGATGAACGTTCACACCGTAGCGCAGGCAACGCAGGGACTTGCAAACCTTATCCATAAGGAAGGAAGAGCCTCTGACGGAGTAGTTATAGCATACGACTCAAGAAATAACTCGGAGCTGTTTGCAAAGGTATCAGCCGAGGTGTTGGCGGCCGCAGAGATTCCCGTCTCTATTTTTGATTCGCTTCGTCCCACACCTGAGCTTTCATTTGCTATCAGAGAGCTTGGATGCGTTGCGGGAATAAATATTACCGCATCTCACAACCCGAAGCAATATAACGGATATAAGGCATATTGGGATGACGGCGCACAGCTCCCTCCCGAGCATGCTAATACCGTTTATCAGGAGATATGCAATACCGATATATTTAACGGCGTAAAGAGAGTTGATTTTGATAAAGCAGTCTCTGAAGGAAAGATAAAGGTTATCGGCGCCGAAATGGACGAAAAATATCTTACCAAGGTGCAGGAGCAGATCGTCAATCCGAGCGCTGTGAAAGATGTTGCGGACGATCTCAAGATCGTCTATACGCCCCTTCACGGTACGGGTCATAAGCTGGTTCCCGCCATTCTTGAGCGCATTGGTCTTAAGCATTTGTACAAGGTTGAGGAGCAGTTTAAAATTGACGGTAACTTCCCCACCGTTGAAAAGCCCAATCCGGAATACGCGGAGGTTTTCAATATCGGTATTAAAATTGCAAACGAGGTTGGAAGCAATCTTATTGTTGCAACAGACCCCGATGCAGACCGTGTTGGTGTAATGGCAAGAACAAAGGACGGAAGCTTCCGTACAATTACGGGTAATCAGATGGGAGCGCTTCTCCTTGATTATATCATTACTGCGTATGAAGAAACCAATACAATGCCCCCCATGCCCTACGCAGTAAAATCCATTGTATCAACAGAGCTTGCAACCAAGATATGCAGCTCTCACAATGTTACGATGTTCAATGTCCTTACAGGATTTAAGTATATCGGCGAGGTTATAAAGAATCACGAAAAGAGCGGCGAGGGCTCGTTCCTCTTCGGTTTTGAGGAGAGCTATGGTTACCTAAAGGGTACGTATGCAAGAGATAAGGACGCAGTTGTCGCTTCAATGCTGATATGTGAAATGACCGCTTATTATTACGCAAAGAGCATGACACTTTGTGATGCGCTTGACAGTCTCTTTGAAAAGTACGGATTCTGCCGCGAAGCAAACGTAGAGATCTATATGGAGGGTGTTGACGGACCTGCAAGAATGTCCGCTTTGCTTGACGGTATGAGAAATAATATCCCCGCAGATCTCGGCGGAGCTAAGGTCAGTGTCTTTGGCGATTATCTTGAAGGTGTATTCGTAGATGTTGCCACTGGCGAGAAATCTCCTACCGGCTTGCCGAAATCAAATATGCTTTGCTTTAAGCTTGAGAATGGCGATGTCGTTATCGTTCGCCCCTCGGGTACCGAGCCTAAGGTAAAATTCTATTTCCTTGTTATCGCACCCTGCAGTACAGAGGCGGACGCGAGAATCGAGGCATACAAGGCATCATTAAATCTTTAAACAGTAAAAGCACCGAGTGTTACTCGGTGCTTTTTGTTATTGAGTAGAAAACGCATTTGTGTATGCGACCTCTGTATTCAATATCCTCAGTTTTTTCGATTGGCATCATATTGCATTTTTGCATAACTCTTATGCTTGCGATATTGTACTCAAATGCGCCTGCTGTGATTTCCTCAAATCCGTTTTCAAATAAAAAGGAAATTGCATCCTTAAGCGCGGCGGTCATATAACCTTTTCCAAAAAATTCGGGAGAGAGGGCATATCCAAGCTCTATGCTTTTGTCATACAGATCCGTCTGGTTTATTATGCCAATCAAACGGTCGTTTGAAAATATGCCCTTGAAAAACTTTTCTCCGCTTTTTGATAGATGAAGAAGCCTTGAAAAAAGTGCAAGCTCTTGCTCTTTTGTTTCAAGATCGGGAACCATATAAGTCTTCCCTACCTCATCGCTCTTTAATATCGCAATAAGCGAATCAAAGTCGCATTCGCGTATCGTACCAAGCGAGATTTTGGGTGTTTTTTTATTTTGCAACAACATCTTCATCCCCCAATATTCCCTTTAGTTGGTCGATAACGTATTCAGAATAATAGATTCGTTCATTGTATTCCGAATACTTTTTTGTTGACATATCGTAGAAAATAACTCTTGTGCTGCCCTCATTGAAAATATCAACAAGGTTCTTTGCCTTTCTAAATTCCTCAGAATCAAAATCACTTACCCTAAGATATACCTTTGTTATCGAAGCTTGGAGCTTGGGTGCGATTTCTTTTGTCGTTTTGGTATTGGAGATGATTTGCGCTGTGCTTGCTGCAGGAGCAGATGAAGAAAGACCTGCAGAGGCATACATGGAAAGATACATTGAAAGCGGATTCATCGGCGCATCTTCGGGTAATGTTGATGTGTAGGAATTAGCTTCGACAGTATTATTTTGAGGCTCGCGGTATATCTCGTTGTCAATGAGCGGAGTGAGCTTGTTGACAATAAGTCTCGGAGATTCATCATCCTTTATGGATACCGATCCTTCAATGTGTACCGCACCGTCTATAAATATCTCGTGTGAAAATTCCTTATATGCCTTTGAAAAAGCAATACATTCTATGTCGCCGTATTGGTCTTCAATTTTGAAAAAGGCGAACTGCTCATTTTTTCGCGTGGTCTTAACGGATACGGAGCTGATTATTCCTATCGCGCACACCTTGTCTCTGTCCGAATAAACGTATTCGCCGTCAGTATTCTTTTCGTTTATCTCGGAAATTTTTGTAAACGATAAGAACTCTGCGTGTTTGCTGAAGCTGTCAAGGAGATGACCCGAAAAATACATTCCGGAGGCTTCTTTTTCAAGCATAAGCTTTTCGCGCACACTAAGATCAGGAATGTTGGGGTAATCAAATTCGGGAGCCTCTATATCACCCGAGAAGAACATATCAAGCTGTCCTGCAGGATTGTTTCTTGTTTTTTGAGTAACATTGTCAACAATCGTCTCATAGGCGGAAAGCAACTGTGAGCGATACTTACCGAGACCGTCAAATGCACCGCATTTTATAAGCGCCTCTATTTGTCTCTTGTTAAGATCGGTCAAAGAGCTCATTCGTTCAACAAAATTGTCAAACGAGACGAACGGTCCGCCAAACGAGCGCTCGTTTATTATGGCTTCGATGAATTGCTTTCCAACGTTTTTGAGAGCAAGAAGTCCGTAACGTATATTTCCGTCTCGGCTGTCGGTTGTGAAATTAACCTTACTCGAATTGATGTCGGGCGGCAAAACTGAGATTCCGAATTTAGCACATTCGTAAGTATATTCCGCAACCTTACCTTGGTTTCCAAGTACGCTTGTGAGCAAGGCGGACATATACTCACCGGTATAGTGAGCCTTAAGATAAGCAGAACGGTATGAAATTACAGCGTAAGCAGCCGCATGCGCCTTATTAAAGGCGTAGTTTGCAAAGCTCGCCATATCATCAAAGAGCTTTTCTGCTTTTGCGGCATCTATTCCGTTTGCTTCTGCGCCCTTTATAAAGGCTTCTCGCTCAGATTCAAGCACGTCAGCCTTTTTCTTTGACATAGCACGTCGTACAATGTCCGCGTGTCCAAAGGTGTATCCTGCGATCGTGCGGAATATGCTCATAACCTGCTCTTGATATACCGTACATCCATAGGTGTTTTTGAGTATGGGCTCAAGCTCGGGAATATCGTATGATATTTTGGATGGATCGTGTCTGCACTCCACAAATCTCGGTATAGAATCCATAGGACCCGGACGGTAAAGCGAAATAACAGAAATAACGTCGTCCAAGCTTTCAGGCTTGAGATTTTGCAATACCTGGCGTATTCCGTCCGATTCAAGCTGGAAAATTCCCGCCGAATCACCCCTTGAAATCAACTCAAAGGTCAACTTGTCGTCAAGCGGTATTTTTTCTATGTCAAAATCGGGATGGCGCTCCTTTATTTCGTTTTGAGCGTCATTTATTATAGTGAGATATCTCAGCGCAAGGAAATCAAATTTAAGAAGTCCGAGGTTAGCAATGGTATCCATATCAAACTGGGTAACCACAGTATTATTGCTCACAGATAGCGGAACGTATTCGCTGATCGGCTTATCGGTAATAACAACACCTGCGGCGTGAACAGAGATATTTCTCGGCATGCCTTCAAGCGAGATCGCGGTATCGATAAGTCTTCTTACCTGCTCCGACTCTTCATACAGAGTTTTAAGCTCCTTGAATCTCAATGCGTTTTTAAGAGTTATTCCAAGCTCATTCGGAATCGCTTTAGCAACCGCATCGACATCGGCATATGGCATGCCCATAGCTCGTCCGCAATCGCGTACAGCGGCCTTTGCAGCAAGAGTACCGAACGTAATGATTTGCGAAACGTGCTCTCTACCATATTTCTCAACAACGTAATTTATAACCTCATCGCGTCTGTTATAGCAGAAATCCATATCAATATCAGGCATGCTGACACGTTCGGGATTTAGGAAACGCTCAAAAAGGAGATCAAATCTAATTGAATCGATCTCGGTAATTCCAAGTAAATATGCAACAAGGCTTCCGGCACCCGATCCACGACCGGGGCCTACGGGAATGTTTGCTTTTTTTGCAAACATAACATAATCCTGAACAATCAAAAAATAGTCCGCGTAGCCCATTGTGTTGATCACGCCAAGCTCATATTCTATTCTGCTTCGGTAAGCGGTTTTATTATTGGATTCTGATTCCCCGAATTTGATCTGACCACTTGCAATTCTGCGATCAAGCCCTGCAAGAGTAAGCTCTTTAAGATATTCCTCGGCACTTTTTCCACCCGGACACGGGAATTTGGGAAGAAGAACCTTATCAAACTCAAGCTCAAGATCACACATCTCGGCAATTTTAACCGTGTTCTCTATCGCCCCCTCATATTGAGAGTATATGCTCTTCATTTCCTCAGTCGTTTTGATGTAATAATCGTCTGTATCAAAGCTCGGCTTGTTAGGGCTGTCCAGTGTGGTGTTCGTCTGGATACACATCAAAACTTCCTGAGTCTCGGAATCGCGCTTTCTCAAATAGTGGCAGTCGTTGGTTGCAACCATAGGAAGCTCGCATTCTTTTGCAATTTGAACGAGTGCAGGCAGAATTGCGCGAGTATCCTCGGTACCGTGATCCTGAAGCTCAATATAGAAGTTTCCCTCTCCGAATATATCCGAATATTCTATAGCGGTCCTCTTAGCGTTTGAATAATCTCCGGCAGATAAAAGGCGCGGTATTTTACCCGAAAGACAAGCAGACAGAGCAATAAGCCCCTCCGAATATTGCCTTAAGAGATCGGTATCAACCCTCGGTTTAGAATAAAATCCCTCTGTAAAGCCGTATGAAACGAGCTTCATCAAGTTTTTATATCCAACATTGTTTTTGCACAACAAAACGAGGTGGTAATAGGAATCCACACCGCTTTTTTTATCAAATCTTGATCCTGTAGACACATAAACCTCGCAACCGATTATGGGTTTTATGCCCTTTGCTTTGCAGGTTCTGTAAAACTCAACTGCGCCGTACATATTTCCATGGTCGGTGATCGCAACAGCGTCCTGATCACATTCATTAAGTCTTTCGGGAATATCCTTTATGCGGCAAGCGCCGTCAAGTAGGCTGTATTCGGTGTGTAAATGAAGATGCACGAATTCTCCCATGCGGCACTTCCTCCTTTTTAAATAATTTAAATAAGATTTCTTTTTCTTGCTTCCTCAATAATTTTCGCCAAACGGTGATTGAGTCCGGATTTTGAAATCGGCGGCTCGTGAAGAGCGGCGAGCTCGCTTAAACTTATGTCGGGGTTATCGAGACGAAGCAAGGCACTTTGTTTTATTTCCCTCGGAAGATCGTCAAAAAAGCTTGTCGCCTTTAAAGAATCAATCGCAGCAACCTGGAGCGCAGTAGCCTCTACCGATTTTGAAATATTTTTCGCAACGCAATTTGTTGCTCGATTTTCATCATTTCTGAGATTTTTCTCGACCGATGCAGATAAAAACGAAAATAAAATGTTGTTGCCACCGCAAGCATTTATGAAGTCTTCAATAGAAGACTCGTTTCTGTAAAACAAACCGACAACGCCGCTACGTTTTGTAGATGAAGGCACATTTATACCACGTTCTTCGATAATATTTGATATAAATTCAGCTCTCTTTTCATTCGGAATGCGGATTTCAAGAGAATAAGTCTTTTGTGGATCACTAACACTACCCGTGGCACAAAATAATGCGCGCAAAAACACCTCTCTGCAATTATTGCATGAGAAAAAGGTGTTATGTTCTTGCTCGCGATTAAAGCTGTCAGCAAAATTCAGAAACTCAGCAAGCTTTTTTGAATCAAAATCGAGCTCATAGGCTTCATAACAACCGCGTTTGACCTTTTTTACATTGCATTCACACTTGTATATGGTTTTAAGTAATGATGAAAACCTATTGGCGCAGTTTTCATCGGAAAGCTTTAGTGAGATATGATTTTCGGACACAGACGAAGCCATTAAAGCTCCAAAAATATAAGCCTTTTTACAGCAATTACTTTTTATCTGTATTGAGTCAAGCTCTGCTTTGACCTCTTTTGAAAATGACATTTATATATGTTCCTTTTCTTCACTCATACGGCACGTAGATAATTTCACTTTCAAGCCTTACGCCGTATTTTTCGTTGATTGTTTTTTTTGTATGTTCGATAAGAGCAAGCACGTCAGATGATGTCGCGCCACCTGCATTAACCGTAAATCCGGCATGCTTTTCGGATATTTGAGCGCCGCCTATGCTAAATCCCTTAAGTCCTGCTTCTTCTATAAGCTTACCTACAAAAATGTTTTCGCCGGGTCTTTTGAACGTACTTCCGGCGTTTGGTAGCTCAAGGGGCTGTTTTTCCTTGCGTGATGACATATTTTTATTCATCATAGAAAAAATTTCTTGCGCATTACCCTCGCAAAGCTTCAAGGTTGTCGAAAGAATAATGTATTCCGGATGATCCTGAAACATAGAATGTCTGTAAGAAAAATCATGCTCATTTGCAAAAACGGTTTTTACCTCTTTGCAAGTGATATCAAGGTAATCCGTAGAAAAAACGACGTCGGATATCTGTCCGCCGTACGCGCCGGCATTCATATAAACCGCACCGCCAACCGTTCCGGGGATACCGTATGCGAATTCAAGACCGCTAAGAGAATGTTTTTTGCCAACCTCGGCAGATAACTCGGTAAGAGATCTACCGCAAGCAACATTTACGTATACTGAGCCGTCCTTGTGAAGATATTGGCACGAGTTCATTTTTGTCGTGAAGATGATTGCGCCGTTAAATCCCTTGTCGTCAAAGAGAAGGTTGCTTCCGTTACCTGCTATAAAATAATTTTCATCTTTATTTTTGCAGGCATTCAGCGCAAAAATAAGTTCATTTTGATTTTCGGGAAATAGCGCGTATTTTGCAAGCCCGCCTATGCGAAAGGTCGAGTGCTTGTATAGCGGCTCGTCTTTTCTAACTTCAATTTTTTCTCCAAAATCAACAAAACACATATGATCTCCTATACATGGCAGGATCACTTTAAAAGAATGCTTGCCATCTCCTCAAAATTACTTACCGTATAGGTAAGCTTGTAGCCCTCGGGTATTTCCTTTTTATGGGGGTTATACCAGCAGGTATCAATTCCCGCGTTGATTCCGCCCTGCATATCTGATGTTAATGAATCTCCGATAATGATCGCCTTACCGGGCTCATAACCCGGAATCTGCTCAGTTACGGCATCAAAATACTTTATGCTTGGTTTTTCATAGCCTATATCCTCTGAAATGAAACAGCCGTCAAAGTATTTAAAGATCGGTGACGGAAAAAGTCTGCTTTTTTGAATGTCCTTTTGACCGTTGGTAACAATATACATTTTGAATTTTCCGTACAGCGCCTGACAAAGCTCAAGAGCGCCGTCAAGCATGTAGGACTTGGTTGCAAGCCTTTCAATGTATTTGTCACTTATCTCGTTTGCATTGCAATCAAAGCCGTAATACTCGATCAAAGAACGCCATCTTGCGGGATAGAGCTTTTCCTTCTCAATTTCTCCGCGCTCAAGCATTTTCCAATACCCTGCGTTGATTTCGGAATATTTGGATATCACAGACTCATCGCTCGGTAAACCGAAAAATTCAAGACATTCTGTTACCGCCTCATGCTCAGAGCGGTGGAAGTCCATCAGAGTTGCATCTGCATCGAATAAGAGAAATTTATACTTCGACATTTGTCTGTCCCTTTCGTTAAAAAATCCGTAATATAGTACAATACAATATCATTATACTATATTACGGAATAAAAAGCAACCGATTTTTAAAAATTTATGTCGCATGAATCTATTTAATAATAAAGCTTACAATCCGGGCAAAAGTCACCGTAGCAACTGTTTCGTGCGCACATCGGGCAGATATGCTGTTCCTCCTCGCGAGTCAAATTTATGGGGTATTTCGTCCCTTTTATAAAATGAATTCTGTCACCCACGCAATATACCTTTGATGTGATCTTATTCATGTTAAATGCAAGCTTTTTTATTTTATTGCTTCCATCGATCTGCACCTTAATAGAAAAGGCGTTTGTGTTGCGGATGCTGTCCCTTGACCAATTATTATTGTTAAAATTTTTAAAATTAAAAGCAGATTCCTGCGCCTCGATTACGGTACCCGTCCATTCTCTGCTGAAAATAAGACGAAAATACCCTATCTTAAATGCAACCAAAATAACAACGGCTACTGAAAGCACAAGAGAACCCACGGCATAAAGAAATCGGTAGTTGCTGCTGCCCGTTACAATAGCTTTATCGCCTGATATGTATGCAAGAAAAGCAACGGCGACCGCTAAAAATACAAGGAATACGCTCTTTTTTATAATCTGCTTTTTTACATGTTGCTTTATCGAATTTCGCAATATCTCCATAAGCCCCTCCTCTTTATTGTGCGATGTCACGGTGTACCATAATAAGTATAGCATACCGCACTTCGATTGTCAATGTAAATATTCTCGAATATTTTTATTTATATTGGGTTTTTATTGCAAATACCCCCTTGAAAAAATTTGCTAAATGTATTATAATACATTATATATGTTCAATTTTAAGGAGCCGATATGTCAAAAGAATTTAAAATAGGCCTTTTAGGATTTGGCGCTATGGGTAAAACGCATCTTTATTCCGCAATGTCTGTTCCCTTTTACTATGCAGGCTGTGGTTTTTCGGCAAGATATGCGTCTGTGTGTACATCACATCAGGAGAGCGCAAATAAGGCAAAAAGCGACTATGGCTTTGATATTGCAACGATTAATGAGGACGACATTATAAACGATCCGGAGATAGATATAATTGATATCAGCACCCCGAATATATACCACTTTGAAAGTGCCGTAAAGGCTATCAAGGCGGGAAAGCATGTTTTGTGTGAAAAGACGCTTGGAATAAATTATGAAGAGGCTGATATACTCCAAAGAATGGCACAGGAAGCATACGATAAAAACGGTCAAGTATGCGGTATCGTTTTCAATAACCGCCATCTTGCGGCTGTGAAACGTGCAAAGCAGCTTATTGAGAGTGGTAGGCTCGGTCGTATCTTGTCCTTTGATTTTAAATATCTGCATAACAGCTGTATCGATCCTCAAAGAAGTGCAGGCTGGAAGCAGGATGCAGAGGTGTGCGGAGCGGGAACGCTTTTCGATCTCGGCTCGCACGTCGTTGATCTTTGCAGGTATTTGTGCGGCGATTTTCACTCGGTTTACTCAAAAGAGCAGATAGCGTTTTCCGAGCATAAGCGCGCTGACGGAAGCGTGTGGAAAACGAACGCAGACGAGGCGTCGTATATGATCGCAACGCTTAATTGCGGTGCAGTCGGCAATATAACTGTCGGAAAGATACACGTTGGCGAAAATGACGGACTTACCTTTTCTGTTTGGGGTACAGAGGGCGCAATAAGATTTGATCTTATGGAGCCCGATTGGCTATATTTTTACGATACGCATGCAGAAAGCGGTGTCTATGGCGGATGTTCAGGCTTTACAAAGATCGAGTGTGTTGGACGCTATGAAGCTCCGGCGGGAAACTTCCCCTCTCCCAAGGCTCCGAACGGATGGTTGCGCGGTCATATAGGATCAATGTATTCCTTCCTTGAAACTGTTGCAAATGGCAAAGAAGCCTGTCCTTCGTTTGCTGACGGGGCGGCAGTTCAGAAAATACTTGATGCGGCACACGAGTCGTATCTTGGTGGCAAAGAAATAGTTATAAAATAAATCGAATAGACAGTGCTATTCTGAAAGGAGGCAGATGTGACCGTTATAGGTATTACAGGACCCAGCGGTGCGGGAAAAAGCGAGATCTCGCGTATATTTTCTCAAAAATACGGATTTTATGTATTAAACGCTGACGAAATTTATCACAGTATCGTATCTGCTCCGTCGGAATGTCTTAATGAGATAAAAGAATGCTTTGGAGAATCTGTCATAAACGAAGATCATTCACTCGACCGCCGTGCTCTTTCAAGGCTTGTCTTTGGTGTTGAAAACCGTGATAAACTTGAATTGCTCAACAGTATAACGCACAAGCACGTTGTTAAGACGATAAACGATACAATTTCATCACTTGAATCAGAAAAATCGCTGGTTATCATCGATGCTCCCCTTCTTATCGAGGCAGGGCTTTCTTCAAGATGCGATTTTACTGTCTCTGTTTTGGCAGATAAAGACACTCGCGCTCAACGGATCGCTTTAAGAGACGGAATTGAGAAGGAGATGGCGCTGCAACGTATAAATTCCCAGAAAAATGATGCTTTTTATATTGAAAATACCGATTATTGTATTCAAAACAACGGCGAGATAGAAAGCATAGATCAGTATATTTTCAAGATACTGTCCGAGAGGAGAGTGATTTAGCTTGAAAACAGTAAGAAGAAGATCATCTCTTGCTCCCGCTATACTTATTGTGATAGTTATTGGAATATTATTTGGCATCCTTGTTGATCTGGCGCTTACGGGAATTGAAAACTCAATGTACCCGTGCCCCGAAGAATATGAGCCGCTTGTAGAAAAATACTCTCAAGAGTACGGTGTGCCAAAGGAGGTCATTTATGCGGTGATCAAAACCGAGAGTGACTTTGAAGCATCTGCAAAGTCGGCTAAGGGAGCTATCGGACTTATGCAAATGATGCCCAAGACGTTCGAGTGGCTTGCAAAGGATATATTGCATGACCCGTACAATGTCGATATGCTCTACGTCCCCGAAATCAGTATAAAATACGGAACCTATTATCTTTCGCGTTTGTATAACCGATTTGGCGATTGGGATACCGCACTTGCCGCATATAACTGTGGCGAGGGTAATGTTTCCGAGTGGCTCGCCGATCCCAAATACAGCGAAGACGGAGTAAAGCTTAACGTAAACAAGATCCCAAGAGAATTCAGAGAAACAAAGCTTTACGTTAAAAAAGTAAACAAGGCTCTTAAGCATTACAGAGAGCTTTATGAATAAAATTTGATAAGATAAAGAAAGGACTATAAAAAAATGAGCGAAAAGAAGCTTACCTATCAAAGAACAAACTTTTATGAAAACGCAAGCGATGCGGATATCAAAACCGCATATGACTATTGCGTAGGCTACTGTGAGTACATGGATAATTCGAAGACCGAGCGCGAGGCTGTAAAGACTACCATCGCACTTGCTGAGAAGAACGGCTATAAGGCATACTCCTTCGGTGACAAGATCAAAGCAGGCGATAAGCTTTATTACAACAACAGAGGCAGAAATATCTACCTTTTCCGCATTGGTAGCGAGGATATTAACAACGGAGTAAGAATCGTTGCATCTCATATCGATAGCCCCCGTCTCGATTTCAAGCAGTCCCCCATATACGAGGAGGGCGGATTCTGCTTCGCAAAGACTCACTATTACGGTGGAGTACGCAAATATCAGTGGGTAGCAACTCCTTTGGCGCTTCACGGTACAGTTGCAAAGAAGGACGGTACAACCGTTGATATCAAGATCGGTGATGAGGCAGGCGACCCCGTATTCTATATTAACGATCTTCTTCCCCACCTTGCAAAGGATCAGAACGCAAAGCCCTTGGGACAGGCTATCCCTGCAGAGAGCCTTAACATTGTTCTCGGTTCCCGTCCCCTTGCAGATACAGAGGAATCCAACAAGATCAAGCTCAATATTCTTACCATACTTAACGAAAAATACGGCATCGATGAGGAAGACTTCCTCTCTGCTGATATCTTCGTTGTTCCGGCAGATAATTCTCATGACGTTGGCTTTGACCGTTCCATGATCTCAGCATACGGACATGACGATAAGGTTTGCGCATATCCTTCCCTTACAGCTCTCTTTGAATCTGATGACAGCGTACATACTGCAATGGTTGTGCTCGCTGACAAGGAGGAGATCGGAAGTGAGGGTAATACAGGTATGCAGTCTGCACTCTTTACTGACCTTCTCGGTGCTATTACCGAGGAGCTTGGCGGAAGCATTTATAAGGTAAAAGCAAACTCAAAGTGCCTCTCCGCAGACGTGAACGCATGCTTCGATCCCAATTTCGCAAGTGTCTATGAGTCAATGAACTCTGCAAAGATCAACTGCGGTATTACTATGTCAAAGTATACCGGTAGCGGCGGTAAGGGCGGCACTAATGATGCTCCTGCAGAGTACATTGCTTGGATAAGAAAAATATTCGAGGAGTACGGTGTTATTTGGCAGGCTGCAGAGCTTGGTAAGGCTGATCAGGGCGGCGGCGGAACTGTTGCAAAGTTCATCGCAAAGCACAATATCGAGACAGTTGACCTCGGAGTAGCCGTTATTTCTATGCACGCTCCCTATGAGCTTGTATCAAAGGCAGACGTATATACTGCTCATAAGGCGTTCTACGCTTTCCTTAAGGCATAATTATGTTTGAAAAGCTTGACGCAACAGTCGAGAAATACGATAGGCTCGAATATGAGCTTGCCAATAATACAGCTCTGATAACCGATGCAACTGCCTATGCCAAGGCAATCAAGGAATACCGTTCTCTGACAGCAGTCGTCGAAAAATACCGTCAATACAAGCGAACCGAGCAGGATATTAACGATGCTCTTCTGATAATTGACGAAACCGATGACGATGAAATGAAAGCGATGGCTCAGGAGGAGCTCAAGGATGCAAAAACGCGCCTTGAAGCTCTTGCCGAGGAGCTTACACTGCTTCTTATTCCCCGAGATCCCAATGACGATAAGAACGTTATAGTTGAGATCCGTGCGGGTGCAGGCGGTGAAGAGGCCGCGCTGTTTGCGGCAGTGCTTTACCGTATGTATTCCATGTATGCCGCAACTGTCGGATTTAAGGTCTCTGTGGCAAATGCGAATGAGACCGAGCTTGGCGGATATAAGGAAATATCATTTTCGGTAGAGGGCGACGGCGCTTATTCCCGATTCAAATTTGAATCCGGTGTTCACCGTGTACAGAGAGTGCCCGAAACGGAATCTCAAGGTCGAATCCAAACCTCAACCGCTACAGTAGCGGTCCTTCCCGAGGTCGAGGATGTCGAAATAGAAATAAAGGATTCAGATCTTATATATGAATCCTGCAAGTCGAGCGGAGCCGGCGGTCAGCATATAAACAAAACCGAGTCTGCGGTAAGACTAACCCATAAGCCCACCGGAATCGTCATTGAATGTCAGGAGGAGCGCTCTCAGTTCAAAAACAAGGATAAAGCGCTTAAAATGCTGCGCGCGAAGCTTTACGATATAAAACAGCGTGAGCAGAGCGAAAAGGTCGCATCTGACAGAAAAAGTCAGGTCGGAACGGGAGACAGAAGCGAAAAGATCAGAACATATAACTATCCTCAAAACCGTGTCACCGACCACAGAATAGGATTGACCCTTTATTCTCTTGAGGACTTCTTGAATGGAAATATAGGTGCTATGATCGATTCTTTGATTGCAACCGATACCGCTGAAAAGCTAAAAGCGGAAAACAGTAATTAAAATTTAATTTTGTGAAAGGAGTCGCATTTTGAATACCGAAACAATAAAAATCAGCGATATAAACGCACAAAGCGGCGATATTAAAAAAGCGGCTTCTGTAATCAGATCGGGAGGACTTGTAGTTATTCCCACGGAAACTGTTTACGGTCTCGGCGGAGACGGCACTAATCCCCTTTCCTCAAAGAAAATCTACGAGGCAAAGGGACGTCCGTCTGATAATCCGTTGATCATTCATATAGCATCTCCCGAGGATGCTGAAAAATATTCCCACACATGCAAGCTTTATTATGATCTTGCAAAGGCATTTATGCCGGGGCCGTTGACAGTTATTTTACCTAAAAAGGATATTATTCCTAAAGAAACCACAGGCGGACTTGATACCGTTGCTGTACGTTGCCCCTCGCATCCCGTTGCGAGAGCAATTATAAATGAATCAGGAGTGCCGATAGCCGCGCCGTCAGCTAATATTTCGGGCAGACCGTCCGCTACAAGCGTTGAATACGTAATAGAGGATTTTGATGGCAAGGTCGATATGATAATCGACGGTGGCGATTGTGAGATCGGCTTGGAGTCAACTATCGTAATGATCAAGAATGATCAAGATGCAGACAGCTTGCTCCTTCTCCGTCCCGGAGCAATAACATATGATGCTTTGTGCTGTGTATGCGATAATGTTGAAATATCAAAGACCCTCGAGGGAACGCTCAGTGAAAACGAGCATCCATTATCTCCGGGTATGAAATACAAGCATTACGCTCCCGCTTCCCCGCTTATTTTGCTTGACGGATCGGATGAAGATGTTCTGAATTTTCTCCGAAATGAGCAGAAATCGAAGAAATGCGCGATAATATGCTATGATGAGGAGATTTCAAGCCTTGACGAAGAGTTGCTTCTTCCGATAGGCGCACGCAATGACATAAAATCACACGGAAAGAATCTTTTTTCAAGACTTCGCCAGTGTGACAGACTCTCTCCGCAGGTCATATATGCCCATCTTCCCGATAAAAGCGGTCTCGGTCTTGCGCTCTATAACCGCATGATACGTGCCGCGGCACACACCGTGCTTAAAATTGACAAAGATTACTTTACGAAAGGTGTTTAAATAAATGGCGAGAAAAAAGAAACAAAACGAAGAAGTAAAACAAATAGTTTACGCCCCCGTTTTGCCGCAGCTCATAACAGATACCATTGAGAAAAACTATATGCCATATACTATGAGCGTTATCGTTTCGAGAGCTATTCCCGAAATTGACGGCTTTAAGCCTGCTCATAGAAAGATACTGTACACCATGTACACTATGGGGCTTCTGAAGGGCGCAAGAACAAAAAGTGCAAATATCGTCGGAGCTGTAATGAAGCTTCATCCTCACGGTGACCAGTCGATTTATGAAACGATGGTAAGACTTACCCGAGGAAACGAAACACTCCTTCACCCTTTTATTGATTCCAAGGGAAGCTTTGGTAAGCAATATTCATCGGACATGAAGTTCGCGGCACCTCGTTATACAGAGGCAAAGCTCGACAGCTTTTGCGCCGAATTGTTTGAGGGAATCGATAAGAACGCCGTTGATATGGTCGATAACTATGACGGTAGCTTGAAGGAACCCAGCCTCCTCCCCACAACCTTCCCCAATATTCTTGTTACACCTAACAGCGGTATTGCGGTCGGAATGGCATCGGATATCTGCCCTTTCAATCTTGCCGAAATATGCGATGGAACGATTGCACTCCTAAAAAAGCCCGATCTTTCTGTCGAGAAGATAATGGAGATCATCAAAGCACCGGATTTTCCGGGCGGCGGACAAATACTTTACGATTTAGAGCAGATGCGACAGATATACGAAACGGGAGACGGATCCTTTAAGATTCGCTCAAGGTATTCGTATGATGCATCCGAAAATTGCATTGATATACTCCAGATCCCCTATTCAACCACTATCGAGCAGATCTTGAATAAGATCTCTGCGCTTGTAAAGGAAGGAAAACTTAAAGAGGTCGTGGATTTCAGAGATGAGATTGACCGCGACGGATTTAAGCTTACTCTCGACCTTCGCAAAGGAACAGACCCCGACAAGCTCATGCAGAAGCTCTTTAGGATCACTCCTCTTGAGAGTAGCTACAAGTGTAATTTCAACATTATTATTGATGCAGAGCCGCGTCAGCTTGGTGTAGTCGATATACTCACAGAGTGGATAGACTTCAGGAAATCCTGCTTGACACGCGAGCTTAAGTTTGAGCTTGGCAAGAAAAACGATAAGCTCCATCTCCTTTTGGGTCTCGGCAAGATACTCCTCGATATAGATAAGGCGATCAAGATAATCAGAAAAACCGAGAAAGAGGAGGATGTAATCCCCAACCTCTGTGAAGGATTCAGTATTGATGAGATACAGGCTAACTATATAGCCGAGATAAAGCTTCGTAATCTTAACCGCGAGTACATCATTAACAGGATCTCCGAGATCGAGGATCTGAAGGCTCAGATCGCCGAGATCGAAGAAATACTCAAGGATGAATATAAGCTTAAGGCGCTTATTGCTAAACAGCTTACCGAGATCAAGAAGAAATACGGTCAGCCCCGCAGATCGCAGATCGTACATCTTGATACCGTTGAGGAATACGTTGAGGTTGAAGAGGTCGAGAATTATCCTTGTAAGATCGTGCTTTCAAACGAGGGCTATTTCAAGAAGATCACCTACAAATCACTTCAAGGAAATGATGAACAGAGATTCAAGGAAGGCGACGGCTTAAGACAGATATTTGATGCTGAAAACAGAGACACAGTTCTCTTCTTCACTGATAAAGCACAGCTTTACCGTGCAAATATCTGCGATTTTGAGAATACAAAGGCATCGGTTATTGGTGACTTCCTTCCTGCCGAGCTTAAGATGGATCCGGGCGAAAGACCTATATATATGACTCTTCAGAGCGAATTTAGAGACGGATATAATTACGTGTTTATCTTTGATAACGGTAAGGGCGTCAGAATTCCCGAAAAGGCATATGAAACGTCGAGCGTAAGACGTAAATTGAAGGGTATTTTCTCAACTGCCGCGCCTATTGTTGCAGTATTCTCGGAGCAGGAGAAGAATCCCTTTGAGATAATGCTTGTATCAAGCGAAGAGCGCGCAATAATCATAAAAACCTCTCTCATACCGATCAAGAGCACAAAGACGTCAATAGGAGTCCAGCTTATGACGGTCAAGAAGAATCATAAGCTTACAGCCGCCATTTCCAACTTTGAAAACGTGTATGAGAATACAAAGGGATACCGTAAGCTCAAGCTACCCGCAACAGGCGTGTTGCTCAGCGAGAAAGACATCAGTAAGCAACAGCTCAGCATAGAAGACATCTGATAAATAACGGAGGAAACCAAAATGAGTGAAAAGAAAAGAAAGCTCTTGATCAAGGTCATGGCAATTACGCTCGTAGCCTTGATGATAGGCGGCGCTGTCGGTTCAGCGATATATTTCATGGTTATATAACATAAAAAAAGAAAAGCCGCATGCGGCTTTTCTTTTTTTATACTCTTATTCCTCATCGGAATCTTCGCAATCATCTGTGTTGATGATTATGGTGTCAACCTCACCGTTTCCGGTCGTGTCGATCATGATAGCATCGAATTCGCCGTCACCGTCAAGGTCTATCCTTCCGAGAATTTTAGATTTATATTTGTTTTCAAGATATTTGTATGCAACAACACATGCGGCTGCTAAAATAGCAATAACCGACATGATCTTAATGATGATCTTCAAAAAGGATCTCTTCTTTTTTACAACAATAATCGTATTTTTCATTTTAAAAACCTCCGGAGGGATTAATAGTAGATTATTCATAGATAGCGCGAGAACCGCCGATAAACTTAGGACGGGTATAAGCACAAACAACATTGGCTTCCCCGATTTTCTTTACCGAGAGCCTAATGGGTACTGCAACGTCACGCAAATGCATGCCTATAAGTGTGTCGCCAATGTCAATTCCCGCATGTGCGCGTATGTGCTCAACCGCAACGGGCGATGAGAAGCTTTGAAAAGCCATGGTGGCAAATGAACCTCCGGCCTTTGCTTGAGGTATAACGGCAACAGGCTCATAGCCGTATTTTTCAGCGCACTCGGATTCAATAATGAGAGCTCTGTTTAAATGCTCACAGCACTGAGCCGCGAGGTAGATTCCCTTTTCTTTTGCAACGGGATAAATTGTGTCAAATAAAGCCTTTGCGGTGGAAAAGCTTGAGCCCTTGCCTATATTATTGCCAAGAACCTCTGAAGACGAGCATCCAATAACAAGAATATCTCCTTTTTTGAGATTTGTTTTTTCAAGCAGCTCGCAAATCAGTGCACTTGCTGATGCTTTGACACCCTCTTCCATATCGGCATCAAGCATAAGATCGGCACCTAAAGAAACATCAACCATTTTACTCTCCAAATTACTTACCATTTGTCGCTTTCGTTATTGGGTATAACCTTTTCGAGCGATGCGATCGCGCATTCGATCATACTGTCGTCGGGCTCTTTTGTTGTAATGTGCTGAAGCCAAACGCCGGGAGCAGAAATTATTCTTGTGAACACGTTGTCATATCTGCCCGCGATCTTTATAAATTCATAACCGATTCCAACGATAAGCGGCAAAATCAAGATCTTGATAAGCACTCTAACGATGGTATTCATTTCGGTGTTGAAAATCGACATGTAAATGGGATCAATAAAGAATGAAACGAATATGCCGATAAGGAGCATCAAGATCAGAAAGCTTGTTCCGCATCTGGGATGAAATCTTTTCTGTTTTCTGACGTTCTCGACTGTGAGATCAAGTCCCTGCTCGTAGCAGAATATAGCCTTGTGCTCTGCTCCGTGATACATAAACGTGCGCTTAATATCTTTCATAAGTGATATCGCAGCCATGTATCCGATAAGGATAACTATTTTTAAAATTCCCTCAAAAACAGACTTTATAAGAGAATTTGTGGCAGGATTCGGGTGCTTTAAAAATGGCAAGAGCATAACTGTCCATTTGTATAGATACGAAGGAACAATTATGAAAAGCGCAACCGAGAAGACTATTCCGAGAAGAACACTGAAAAACATTACGATACCCATCATAGCAGAGGATTCTTTCTTCTCCTTCTTGGTATCGGTCGGCTTGCTTTCAACTGTGTCCTCTAAGGGGGCTTCGTTATCCACCTCGGATTCCGTAATAGCTTCAACAGAATCAATAGAGGGGGTGCTTTCTTCAACGTTAGCCTCGGATTGGACTTCCTGAGCAATTATTCCCTTTTTTTCTGCTTTCTTTGCGGCTTTTGCGGCCTTTTTTGCATCTTTTTCACGGCGCATCTCTTCCTCAGCCTCTTCAAGACCCGATATTTCGGCAGAGCGCATAAGGCACTTCATACCAAGCACCATGGAGTCAATATAATTGAAAACGCCGCGAATTACCGGCCACTTAAAAAATTTAGCGCGCTTTTTTGCTTCGGTCGGAAAGCTCTCAATGACCATTTCGCCTTGAGTGTTACGCACCGCCATAGCGGTTGTTTCCGGACCTCGCATCATTATTCCCTCCATGAGCGCCTGACCGCCGATGGAGGTCTTTTTTGCGCATGCGGAAGGACAATTCTTTTCTTTCTTCATCCTCAGTGTAGGATCCTTTCAAATTAAGTTAGGTAGCACCGCAGAGAAAATACTTCTCTGCGGTGACTGTTTGATAATAACGAATTATTTAGCCTTAGCCTCGGTGTTCTGCCTGTGCTTTGCAACGATCTTGTTGATTCTCTTTGCAGGGTCAAGAAGCTCACTGATGGTTGCGTCGTGGTTAAGTGTGTCAATAATGTAGGAAACGTATTTGCACATATTTACCTCAACGTGCCAGGGCTTTTCAGTAAGTCCGGGACGGCTGTAAACAAGGTTTGTTGTAAATACCTTGGAGATAGTTCCCTCGTTATATGCCTTATCGAACTTTTCAAATCCGTCAGTGAAAAGACCAAAGGTAGAGAATGCAAAAATTCTCTTAGCTCCTCTTTCCTTAAGCTGCGTGCAAACGTCGAGCATGGATTCACCGGAGGAGATCATATCATCAACTACGATAACGTCCTTGTTGGTGAGATCCTGACCGAGATACTCGTGCGCCTCAATCGGGTTCTTTCCGTTTATAATTACAGAATAGTTGCGGCGCTTGTAGAACATACCGATGTCAATGCCAAGAACCGATGAATAATACATACATCTGCTCATAGCGCCCTCATCGGGGGAGATCATCATAAGATTTTCCTTGTCGATAACAATATCGGGAACGGTCTTTATAAGAGCCTTTATCATCTGGTAGGAGGGGCGAACGTTGTCAAATCCGGAAAGTGGGATAGCGTTGCAGACACGGGGGTCGTGAGCATCGAATGTAATAATGTTGGTTACGCCGATATTAACAAGCTCCTGGAGCATAAGAGCACAGTCAAGCGACTCTCTTGTAGATCTCTTGTGCTGTCTGCCTTCGTAAAGCATAGGCATGATAACAGTAATACGTCTTGCCTTACCAGCGATAGCGGCAATGATTCTCTTAAGATCTGCATAATGATCGTCGGGGCTCATCGGTACTGTCTGACCGTACATGCGGTATGTTACACCGTAATTAAAGACGTCGCAGATAATATAAACGTCCTGACCGCGCATCGAATGGTGAATAAGACCCTTTCCCTCACCTGTTCCGAATCTGGGGCAAAGCGCTTCAACGAGGTATGTGTCCTCGCTTGTGTGTCTACGCCACTCCTTAAGATAGTTGTCAACCTGCTGTGCAAAAGCCTCACAGCCCTTCATACCGATAACGCTCAACTCTGCAAACTGTGCATCCTTCATTTTTCTGATCCTCCAAGTCCTTGATAGTAATTATGTGCTCCTAATAAGCTCTGTTAAACTGTTTTTTGAATCTTGCAAAAAGTCTCGTATGCAGCATCCCAAGCTTCTCTTTGCGCGGTGGGCTGATAGTACTTAAGCTCGGTGGAGTTTGCAATTACCTCGCGAGCCTCGCTGAGATTTGCGATCTCTCCCGCTGCTATAGTCTGCATTACGATGTTACCCATTGCGGTAGCCTCTTCGGGACCTGCGCATACGGGGATTCCGCAAGCATCAGCGGTCATCTGGGACAAGAACTTATCCTTTGTGCCGCCGCCTACTACGTTGATCATAGAGGTTTTCTTGGATCTGAGAGCTTCAAGCGTCTCGACGGTAAATCTGTACTTAAGCGCGAGAGATTCGTAAATGCAACGAACCACCTCTCCAACAGTTTCGGGAACGTGCTGACCGGTTATGCGGCAGAACTCACGGATCTTTTCGGGCATGTTTCCGGGAGTATTGAATGCGTGATAGTCGGGGTTGATGAGGGATGCAAAGGGCTTTGCTTCCTTAGCCCATGCTTCCATTTGTGCGAAGCTGTACTCATTACCCTCTCTCTTCCACTGTCTTCTGGATTCCTGGATGATCCAAAGACCCATAATGTTTTTCAAGAAGCGGATTGTACCCATCGCGCCGCCCTCGTTTGTAAAGTTGGCTGTTCTGGTGTCATCGTTTATAAGAGGCTCATCAATTTCAGCGCCCATAAGTGACCATGTGCCGCTCGATATGTAAATGAAATCCTTGTTGGTTGCGGGTACCGCAATAACAGCGCTCGCGGTGTCGTGAGATGCGACGTTTACTACCTTGATGTTGTTTACACCGACCTCATCGTTTATCTGAGGAAGAAGTGCGCCGAGGTTGTTGCAAGGCATTACAAGGGGGGCGAATAGCGAACGGTTTATACCAAGCTTGTCTGTAAGCTCATAAGCGAACTTTCTCTGCTTAGCGTCAAGAAGCATACCGGTTGAAGCAATGGTGTATTCGGTAGCCATCTGTCCGGTAAGGAAATAGTTGAGAAGGTCGGGAGTCATAAGCATCTTGTCAGCGCGCTCAAGCATAGAGGGATCATCGCGCTTTTCTGCCGCAAGCTGATTGATGGTGTTAAAATCAGCCGCCTGAATACCGGTAACGGCATATATCTCCTCGGGAGATACGAACTGCTTTACGTAATCGGTGATATTTACTGTTCTTGTATCACGGTAGTGTGTGGGGTTAGCCATCATTCTGCCGTTCTTGTCGATAAGTGCATAGTCAACACCCCAGGTGTCAATACCCATAGAGGTAATATTTTCTTTATCAATAACTGTTTTTGTGATCGAGTTTTTGATCTCGAAGAAAATTCTGAGAATATCCCATGTGAATCTTCCGTTTACGAATACGGGGTCATTTGAGAAACGGTGATTTTCACGCAATGTGAGCTTGTTTCCGTCAAACGATCCGATAATGCCTCTTCCGCTGGACGCGCCGAGGTCAATAGCAAGCATTTTAAGTTCAGCCATAACATCCTCCAAAGATAACAGCGATACGCCATTATTATTCATTCTCTATTATATCACACCAAGCAACGTTTTGTATTAACAAACTGTTAAAAACCTTAGTAAAATCAAACTTTTTTCTTATATTTCCTTTCGACATATTTCACCGTTTTTCATCTAAGGCATAGAATGTAATGAGACCCAAAGTCTTATTTTTATTTGAACTGATCGGAGACCTTATATGTCGAATAAATATAAATTTTTAATTCTCGGCGGAGATAGGCGTCAGGCAGTGATTGCGCGTTGTCTCATATCATTGGGACATGATGTTAGGATATTCGGTCTTGGTGAGATGGCTCATGAGATTTCGGGCGCGGAGATAGTATCGCATCCCGAAAAAGCGGTCGCTGGATGTGATGTTGTCCTCCTTCCCTTGCCCGTGACTCGCGACGGTATTACCCTAAATCTCTTGTCGCAGGAAAATAACTGTTCATTAAAGCTTTTAGATATCCTCAGCTTTACCGCGAAAAATTCAAATGCGGTAATACTTGGAGGACTTATTCCGAAGAAAATGGAGGATGAGTCCGAAAATATCGGTGTGAAAGTGATCGATTATTATAAGAGTGAATCATTGCAGCAAAAGAATGCGCTTCCAAGCGCAGAGGGGGCTATTATGATTGCAATGGAAAACACCGATAAAGTAATTGAAGGTATGCCGGTGCTTGTTACAGGATATGGACGGATCGCCTATATTCTTGCCGATAAGCTTAAAAAGCTTGGCGCGAATGTCAGTGTAGCCGCAAGGCGCGATGAAGTATTATGTGAAATCGCAATGAAGGGTTACAAGGTAGTTAGAAGCAGTGATTACAAAATGCTCCGGAGTGCTGTCATCGAAAACGAGGTGATCTTCAATACAGTCCCGTCTGTAATTTTTGTACCGAGTATACTTGAAGGTTTTGCAAAAAAGCCTTTGTACATTGAGATCGCATCCTCGCCCGGTGGAATAGATATGTCTTCTGCCCGCGATATGGGATATAGTATAATTTCTGCGCCCTCACTGCCCGGAAGATACTCTCCGACAAGCGCAGGTGAATATATTTTTGAATCTGTACGTGATATTTTATTTGATAGAGGAATAATACTATGATCGGATATGCAATGTGCGGCTCGTTCTGCACCTTTAAGGATTCCTATGCAATCCTATGTAATTTAAAGAAAAAATACGGCGAGATTATACCGATAATGAGCTTAAACGCTTATTCCACAGATACAAGATTCGGAAAAGCGTCCGAGTGGATCGAGAGAATCGAAACATTGTGTGAAAGAAAGATAATCCACACTATCACAGATGCAGAGCCTTTAGGTCCAAAGATCTCACTCGATGCGCTGATCATTTCGCCATGTACGGGAAACACCCTGGCAAAGCTTGCAAACGGTATTACAGATACTCCGGTCTGCATGGCGGCAAAGGCACATTTGAGAAGCGATCGCCCACTTGTTATTGCTCTCGCATCAAATGATGCTATGAGCGCAAATCTTTCCAACCTTGCTAAATTGCTCTCAAGAAAGAACATATATTTCACCCCGATGTGTCAGGATGATCCGGTGAAAAAGCCGCATTCCCTCGTTGCAGATTTCACACTTTTGGAAAACACTCTTGAGAATGCGCTTCAAGGAAAGCAGATAAGAAAGCTCTTCGAATGAAACAAAAGCATAGCTACCATATAGGCGGCTATGCTTTTTACTATTCAAAATACAAACTTTTAAAGTATCTCATCGGGCGTGAACGCATATTTTGAATTGCAGAATCTGCACACTATCTCAAGTTCCTCTGCTTTTCCCTCAGCTATCTGTTCATCGAACATCTTGCGAAGATCCTCTTTGGAGATTGACTTGAGCGCTTTTTCCATTCTCTCGCGTGAGCACGTGCAAATGTAGTCAACGTCTATTTCATCGAACAGATCGTATTCAATTCCCTGCAAAGCAAGAGCCATTATTTCCTCGTTTGTCATTCCCTTATCGAAAAGCCTTGATACATTTGAAAGAAGAGGAACGTTCTTTTCAATTGCGGTGATGGTGTTATCATCAGCGAAAGGAAGAAGCTGAATAATTACTCCTCCGGCCGCGCGACAGGAAAGATCGGTATCAACAAGAACTCCGAGTGCGCAAACAGTGGGAACCTGCTCACTTTGAGCATAATATGCAGTAATGTCCTCTGCTATCTCACCCGAAACAAGATCAATCGATCCATTATAAGGATCGCCGTCACCCATATCCTTGATCACATTGAGAAATCCTGCACCAACCGCGCCACTTACATCAAGCTTTCCGTTTGATTTGAGCGGTATTTCAACGTTGGGATTCTGAATGTATCCGCGAACGTTTCCAATATAATCTGCAACTGCTAAAACTCTGCCCGCCGGCCCGTCACCGTTAAGAGAAAGCGTAAGTGTATCGTCCTTGTCTCCGAGCATACAACCCATCATTGAAGCGACGGTGAGAAGTCTACCTAGTGTAGCTGTCGAGGTTGCTGAGGTGTTGTGATATTTTATAGCTTTGTTTACAATATCAGTTGAATTGATAACGTGTATGCGCGCGCTTCCGTCAGATGTCATTGCGCGCAAAATTTTTGATTGTGCCATATTGAATATACTCCGTTATAATGTAATTGCGTTTATTTTTTTGCACGTGCAACTATGTGCCATCGTTCGCACTCGTCAGAGGGCGATGCAAAATCAAATCCCGAATAAAAGCCTAAAATTTCAAAGCCGCACTTTTTAAGGGCTGATTCAAGCTCGGCTTTCGAATAGCATCTTTCGGTTTGCTCTTCATCGTTTCGTTCGAATAGACCCTTGTCGTTTTCCGTAAATACTGTAAGGTAAAATTTACAGAGCTTGCTTTCTTTGTCATATTCGTTTTGCCAACCGCAAAAAGCGTGTCTGCCGTCCGAATCATCATCCTCGAAGATATAGTGATTTGATCCGTAGACATTTTCAAACTTGTAAGGTGTATTTACATCAAACAGAAAGATTCCGTCGGGATCAAGATAATTGTGAACCGTTGAAAAGCACTTTTCAAGATCTTGAGGCTCTGTGAGATAGTTTATACTGTCAAGACAGCATGTGACAGCACCGACTGTACCGTAAAGCTCAAATTCCCGCATATCCTGCTTGATGAAAAGTATATCACTTATTCCGTTATCATACGCATGATCGTATGCTCTGTACAGCATCTCCTCGCTTGCATCGGCGCCGATCATATCGTATCCGCGCTTGTGAAGCTCAAAGGTCATGCGTCCCGTTCCGCACGCTAGGTCAAGGATCAGTGTGGGTTTTTGATCTAAAAACTTCTCAAAGCATTGTTCAATATAATCTGCCCATGCAGAATAATCGATCTCGGCATTTATACTGTCATACACCGAGGCAATAGCATCATAATTTGAGTTCATAATAATCCTATATCAGTGTTTTTTATCTTCAAGCTCAATCTTTTTAAGTACGTTAAGGTATCCGCTGCTTCCGTATTTTAAGCAATGGTTTACACGACTTATGGTGGCTGTACTTAATCCGGTTTTTGCAGCTATTTCTGAATATACAACGCCATCAGAAAGCATTTTTGCAGCCTTAAGCCTGCGAGACATCTCCAAAAGCTCACTTTTTGTGCAAATGTCCTCAAAAAAGCTCTGGCAATCCTCAACGTTTTCAAGACAAACTATGCTCCTGTAAAGAAATTCGAAATTTTCATTGCTATCGTTTCTCATTTTTTCTCTCTGCCGTGCCGCCACGGTTTCTTTCATAAATATTCTGAGGGATATACGTTGTTTTGAATACATACTATATTTTACCACTTTATAGAGCTAAAGTAAATACCTTTTCGGAAAATATTTTTAAACAAACTGTTTCTTTCTGTAAATTGATTATTGACATTTAAAAAAATATGGAGTATAATATAATTTGAAGATTATTTATGACATAAACCGAAAGGAACATTCATATGACGGGAATCAAAATTGGTAAAAAAATAAGACTTCTCCGAAAGAATAACGACGTTACTCAGGATAAGCTTGCGGCATATCTTGGTGTAACTCCGCAGGCAGTTTCTCGCTGGGAATCCGAAATATGCTATCCCGATATCGAGACTCTTCCCCAGATTGCCGATTTCTTTGGCGTTGGCATGGACGAGCTTCTTTGCTATGACAGCGTGCAAAAGGAATCCAAAATAAGAGAATATCTCAAGCAAGCCGAAACGCTTTACGATAACGAAAAGCTTGGAGAATGTCTTGCGCTTTTGCGAGAAGCATATGCGGAGATTCCCTCTTCCTTTGAGATCCAGCTTGAGCTTGCGAAGGTTCTTTCTGCTATTTCTGCGGAGGGTAATCCCAGAAAGAATGATCTTATGGAAGCAATTTCACTTTGCAACCATATTCTTGATTACTGCACAGATGATGAGCTTCGTGATGAGACGAAAAAGACCATGTGTGATATCTATTCGCATCAGCTCGGCAATACAGAGATGGCACTCGATATTGCGGAGAAGCTTCATAGCATGAGTTATTCCAAGGAGCTTGTAAAGGCAACCGTACTCACAGGTGACGTTGCGTTTGACCAGGCTCAGAAGAATATTATGGACTTTGCGGATAATATGTGGTGGCATATGTACAATATAGCGTGTGTTCCCGATATTTCGGAGGATAAATATACTATCGAGCAGAAAATCGAAATAATGCAAAGAGGCGTGGCAATACTTGAGGTTGTCTTTGACGGAAATTACCTTTATTTCAATGACAGACTTGCAAATTCGTATCGACAGCTTGCAATGCTCTATCTTGCAAAGGGCGACAGAGAATCAGCTCTACTCTGCATCGAAAGAATGGCGGAGCATGCAATAAGCTTCGACTCTCTTCCCGAAAAAAGCAGATACACCTCTGTGCTCGTAAATACAATCGAATATAATGTCCAGAAGAACGAAAATACCGAGACATTGACCTTGTGTTCAAAGCTTTTGCGCGGCAGATTCTCCAGTAGGATCTGGGCTCCTATAAGATCACACGAAAGATTTGTTGCGGCGATCGAATCCATGGCAAAAACACTTGAGGGATAAAAATGGACTTTCCGTTTGAAATCATATCAGATTCTTATGTCAAGACCGAGGAGATCGGACAATCACTTTCCAAAATGCTTTTAGAGGATGAAACCCTACCCCATTTTGTTGCGATGTACGGTGATCTCGGTGTGGGAAAAACCGCTTTTGTAAGAGGGTTTTGCAGATCCCTCTGTCAGAGCGCCACGGTTAAATCTCCCACGTTTGCATTGGTAAATGAATATAAATGTTCCCCAAATTTCTTGAATATTAAGAAGGTCTGTCATTTTGATATGTACAGAGTGACCGATGAGGATGATCTCTATTCCATAGGATATGACGACTATTTAAAGGATGAAAACCTTTGCATAGCAGAGTGGTGCGAGCTTATTCCCTACGCGCTTCCCGATGAACGCATCGAGGTTAAAATCGAAAAAACATCCGACGTAGAAAAAAGAAGGATCGAATTAAAATTAGTTTTATGAATGAAAAAAAGATAAAGATATTAGCGCTGGACAGCACCGCTGAGGTCTCAAGTGTAGCCGTGTGTGAGGGAGAAAAATTACTCTCCGAAATAACGATAAACACAGGAAATACTCATTCCGAAACCTTGCTTCCTGCTGTTGAACAAGCGCTTTTGATGGCTAATGTGACCGTTGATGATATTGATCTCTTTGCCTGCACAACAGGCCCCGGTTCGTTTACCGGTGTCAGAATAGGAGCGGCAACCGTTAAAGGTATTGCCTACGGTAAAGAAAAGCCTTGCGTGTCGGTGTCAACGCTTGATGCGCTGGCATATAATTTGCACGGATATAACGGAATCATATGCCCCGTTATGAATGCGCGACGCTCTCAGGTCTACAATGCCCTTTTTGAATGTAATAGCGGTAGCCTTGTCCGTCTTTGCCCTGATCGCGCAATTTCTATTGCAGAGCTTGATGAAGAGCTGAAAGACAAACGGGAGCCCATATATTTGTGCGGAGATGGCTATGATATAACCGAAAAAGGCTTCAAATCGACAATTGCTCAATATGTTCCCGTAAGATACAGATATCAGAATGCATACAGTGTTGCAATGATTGCGCTTAGGCATTTTAATAACGGCGAAACATTAAGTGATACAGAGCTGGCGCCGATTTACCTCCGTCCCTCGCAGGCAGAGCGAGAAAGACAGGAAAGACTCGAAAATAAGGAGAAATAACGTGAAAAAGATTATAATTGGATGCGATCATGGCGGCCTTGAGCTTAAAAACGAGATTATCGCACATTTAAGTAAACGCGGATTTACACTTGAGGATGTAGGAACCTACACGTCAGATTCCTGCAACTACCCCGACTATGCAGAGGCACTTTGCAAGAAAATCCAGTCAGGCGAGTATCCGCTTGGTATTCTCGTTTGCGGAACAGGAATCGGAATGAGTATTGCCGCAAATAAGCATAACGGTATTCGCGCTGCATGCTGTTCGGATACATTTTCTGCAAGAATGACCAGAATGCACAATGATGCAAATGTTCTCTGCCTCGGCGGCAGAGTCGTTGGCGCAGGACTTGCTTGTGACATGGTCGATCTCTTTGTTGATACCGAATTTGAAGGCGGCAGACACAGCACTCGCGTTGAAATGCTTGCAGAAATAGAAAAGAAAAACTAAACTTTAATCATTTATTTCCACGAGGAGTAAATAAAATGGCAGAAAGAAACGATATTCCGCATAAGGTTGCCGAGGTAGTACGCGCCGCCGCGGGTAAAAAAGGAAGAAAATACTTTACTTCTGCAATAGTACTTGCCGCAGGTTCTTCAACAAGAATGAACGGCGAGAGTAAGCAGTTTATAGAGCTTGACGGTCTCCCCGTTGTTGCGAGATCAGTAATTGCTCTTGATCAGTCACCTTGTATCGATGAAATAATCATCGTTGCTAAAAAAGACGAAGTGCCTATGTATGAAGGATTTAAAACCGAATACAAGCTTCATAATCCCTTAAAGGTTGTTGAGGGTGGTGAGACAAGACAGGAATCCGCGCGCATAGGTAGTGATGCTGTGAGTGAAAAATGTAAATACGTTGCTATACACGATGCCGCAAGATGTCTTGTAACAGAAGAGCTTATAGGAAAAGTATGCCACGGCGCTTATTTGCACGGCGGAGCTATTTTGGCTATAAAAGCTGTCGATACCGTGAAAATAGGCGATAAAAACGCATTTATTGAAAGCACACCCGAGCGAAAGCTGTCCTGGCAAGCACAAACACCGCAGGTCTTTAAGCTCAATGCCTTCAGGGCCGCAACATACGTTGCAAGAGACGAAAAGATCGAAGGTACAGATGACGCTTCCCTTCTTGAGCATCTCAGGATCCCTGTAAAGCTTGTCGAGGGAAGCCGCGAAAACATCAAGATCACAGAGCCCGTAGATATCTATTTTGCCGAGGCGATTCTCAAAGCTCGACTTAAAGAGGAGGCTTCAAAATGAGAATTGGTCACGGATATGATGTCCACCGATTAACGGAGGGCAGAAAATGTATTATTGGCGGTGTTAAGATTGAGCATTCAATGGGACTTCTCGGTCATTCTGATGCAGATGTTTTGCTTCATGCGGTTATGGATGCAATAATCGGAGCTATGGCTATGGGTGATATCGGAAAGCTTTTTCCCGATACAAGCTCTGAGTTCAAGGATATAGACAGTATGATCCTCTGCTCGCGTGTTGCCGATGTAATGACTGAAAAGGGCTATAAGATCGGTAATATAGATGCAACCGTTATTGCTCAAAGACCTAAGCTTTCTCCGCACATTTCGAAAATGCGAGAAAATATTGCTAAAGTGTTTAAAACAGATATAAATAATGTAAGCGTTAAGGCTACAACCGAGGAAAAGCTTGGATTCACGGGCGAGGAGCTTGGAATAGCTGCCCATGCAGTTTGCTTGCTTGAGAGCATTTAAAAAGCCGCCGCGATGATAACGCGGCAGCCGACACGCCTCGAAACGACTTCAAAAAAACTCACGTCCACTCTTTTAAACAAATAAAAAGGCGTCCCGAAGCATTGCCTTATACTCTATTATATGACAAAATCCAACCTTTTTCCACAAAAAGCTTGAAGATTTGGAAAGGAAGATAAAATATGATTTACGTTGCTCCCTCTCTGCTCGCCGCAGATTTTTCAACATTAGCTACCGAAATTAAAAAGGTAGAATTAGCAGGCGCGCAGTATTTGCATCTTGATGTAATGGACGGCGCGTTTGTGCCTAATCTCTCATTCGGCCCCGATCTTATTGCGTCGATCAGGAAATGTACTAATATGATATTTGACGTGCATCTTATGATAAAGCGCCCCGAACGCTACATAGACAGATTTGTTAAGGCGGGCGCAGATATAATCACCGTCCACTATGAGGCGTGTGAGAACCCTATGTCGGTAATTCATTTGATCCATTCGTATGAAATGAAGGCGGCAATCGCCGTTTCCCCAAAAACTCCCGTCGAGCATCTCTTCCCGCTCGTTGAGCACATCGATATGGCGCTTATAATGACTGTAGAGCCCGGATTTGGCGGTCAGTCACTCATACCCGAAACCGTTGATAAGGTGTCCACATTGAGAAAATACTGCGCGGAGCGCGGAATAAACCTCGATATCGAGGTCGATGGAGGAATCAACGCAAAGAATGTCTCGCTTTTGACATCTGCCGGTGCAAACGTAATAGTAGCGGGATCTGCAATATTCAAGGCAAAGAAGCCCAGAACCGTTATAAATGAAATGAAGAACGGAGCTCCTACCTCGTTCAGATAATTTTAAATAATAAAAAGCACTTATGATAAACGATTTCGCTCGTTATCATAAGTGCTTTTTTATATTATCCTAATAAGCAATTTTTATCTCAACATACCTTCAAGAGTTGCCTTCGCGCTCTCAAGAGCCTCTGCAATCTTGGCAATGTCGCGTCCACCGGCCATAGCACTATCGGGACGTCCGCCGCCCTTACCTCCGGTAACCTGAGCAACAGCTCCAACAAGCTTTCCTGCATGAGCGCCGCCTGCAACAGCAGACTTGCCTGCAACAGCAATAAAGTTGAGCTTGTCGCCCGACTTAACTGCGATGACAGCAACTATATCGTCATACTCGGACTTTATCTTGTCAGAGAGGCTTCTTGCTGCATCGATCTCCATTCCGTCTGCAACGTAAGTTACGAGCTTGAATGAACCTACATCAACTGCAGATGCAAGAACGTCAGCAAGCTTTGAGCCTGCGAGCTTGGAGTTGAGAGTCTCGATCTCTCTCTTCATAGAAGCGATCTCGCCTTGAAGAGCGGTAGCCTTCTTAGCAATATCGAGAGGATTTTGAACCTTAAGCTCAACAGCGGTGTCAAGAATAAGCTTATCCTTGCTTGAAATGAGCTCAAGAACGTTAAGTCCGGTTACTACCTCAATACGGCGAACACCTGCCGCAACGCTTGACTCGGAAACGATCTTAAAGAGTCCGATCTTTGCGGTATTGTCAACGTGAGTACCGCCGCAGAACTCGGTAGATGCCTCTCCCATCTTAACAACGCGTACAGTTGCGCCGTACTTTTCACCGAAGAGCATCATAGCGCCAAGCTTCTTTGCGCTTTCAATGTCGGTCTCAATGGTATCTACTGTTATTCCGGAAAGAATGTTAGCATTAACAATTGCTTCAACCTTTGCAAGCTCCTCGGGTGTAACAGCCGCGAAATGAGTAAAGTCGAAACGACCTCTCTCTGCATCAACGTATGATCCTGCCTGCTCAACGTGAGT
>JAZUBI010000126.1:0-2568 GCA_045638385.1 Eubacteriales bacterium | reverse complement strand
ACTCGGGACGTACTATGACCGGAGACAGTGTAGCATATGACACCGTTACTGCCGTGAGGATAAGCTTGCTTTTAAAGGAAGATTGAAACAAGGAGAAGACTATGAAACCGGAAACTGCATTAAAACTTCAATATAGTCTTTTGGACAAATATACAAGAGAGCAGATCGAAGCGATTCGTGATGAGTGGATCGCCGCTTACCGTGAAATTGCGGGAAGCGATTCCTCTAAAAAAGAGCTATGCAATTCTCTTACCGAGCGCATCAGCCGTGCCGCTGAGCTGTTCATACGCCGCAAGATAGAGCCTGTAAAATCCGATGCCATAAGTCACGATGACTATTATTACGAGTGGCTGGACGAGATGAAAAAGGAAGAAGACGATAGCCTTGACGGCGACTTTCCCTTGGGAAATGAAGCGGATATGAAGCTCGCTTCTTCCTTCTTTTCGATCAAAGAGCTTGCCTTGTTACAAACGGGACTCGCCGAGCAGATTGACCCCGAACCGGTTGAACCCGATTGTGGTTTCGGAAGAGCAAAAACGGAGAAAAATTATGCGCGAAAGGGATTTTTGGCAGAATTAAAGGGACGCTACGAGGAGGCGAAGGAGTATTATTCCGAGCATTGCGACAACAGCAGATACCCCGATGATTATGTGCGCATGCGCCTCGATGCTATCAAAGATAAACTGGCATTGGTAAGCAACTCAGAATTACTGCTTGAACGTTCTGCCGAATACAAAGAAAAAGAAACGAGCATTCAATTCCTCCGGCGCGAATTCCATTCATACGGATTTATACACAGAGTGGCAGAAACCGAGGAAGAAAAAGCAATTGTGAGAAAATGCGGAGAGCAAATTTTAGACTGCTACCAAAGAGAGCTTGAAAGAAATTATAAAAGAATCGAAGCGTACAAAAAGCTCGGTGTCACGGATTTTGCTGTCGTTGATTCTTGGACTCTTACTTTCGATGAAAACGGCAAATTTGTCAGAGCATCCGTCGTGGGCATTGATGAAAAAGGAGATCCGATTTATAGTGGTAATTGCACGGCAGTCGATGTTTATGTCGAAAAATCATTGATCATCGATAGCCGTGATGAGCTGAAGGAAAAATTAAAGGAATTTGAGCTGACTCCTGCCGAGCAAAAAGTGTGGTTTGATGATAACCCCGATCTATATAAATTGCAAGCTGCGGCGCAAAGCTTAAAGCAAAGAGGTCCTCTTTACGGAGATGACAACCCCACACTGAATTACGATCTGGATGGTCTGGTGGGAGGGCAACTTGATGCGGCGGCGTGGCAAAACTATGCTATTGAAAACGGACTTACTCGTCCTCATATAAACTACGACGATACGCTTGACAGTCTGATCGATAGACTTCAGAGGTTCATCGAATTATACGAAAAAGCATTGAGCATCGTCTGACAGAACACAAACAGGAGAAGAATTATGGATAAACCTTGTATAACAATTATTCGTATGTACGAAACCTTCGGCGGCTCGGGCAAATCCGCCTACCGTACCGATATCAGAAAAGGCAAGATTCCCTATGCCGAGATGGAAAAGCTGTATGCGGAAGCTCCCTCGGATAGTAGCTTTGAAATAGTTGACGTAACCGATGATACCGTTTCCTTCGTTGTTGACGGCTCTTATCTTGACAGCGGAAAGGACGAAATTCATACTTTACCGCTACGAAACGGTGTTGCTATATTCAAGATAGTCGAAGAACGCAGAGGTGAAATTGAGGGCGATTCCTTTACCTATGAGGTCAGCCATATCATGAAGGTATGCACGGCAAGACGAATATTGAACGTCTACGCCAAGGTTACAAAGCAAACCGAAAACGGTGAGAAAAGCGAGCTGACGTATAAAATGTTACCCTATGCTCCTGGTGACTATGATCTGGGTGACGAATATCCCTTCTCCAAAAACGTATATACCGGCTCCGACACGGGATACTCATTCAGATGGTTATACGTTGACGGTGATATGCGTATCCGCTATCTTGATGAGGACTACCGTCCTGCTATAAATGCCGAAAAAGGACTCGGGTTTGTTCGTAAGTTCGGAAATGAAACCATCACGATCAATGTCAAGGAAGAGCCTTGGTCCCCGGTTCTTGGTGATTTTATTTAAAAAAATATCCGATGGAAGATACCGAATAATTTGAAAGAGGTGACACTGTGTCAAGCTTTGAAGGCGCAAGAGAACAATGGGAAAATTACCACTTGGGCAAAATAAAAGAATATGAGGAAGCCGCAAAAAGCGGCGATCCCGAAGCGATGGAGCATTTGGCGTATCATACCGATAAGGTGCTCTATCCCACCCGCGAAAAGATCATAGAAATGCTGACCTTCGCCGCCGAGAATGGTCGGGAAACGGCATATTGGAAGTTAGCAGACCTATATGCCAACTGGGACAGAAAGGAACACCGCGACAAAATTGAGCATTACTGCCGTCTGGCCTTTGCATCGGGCAAAACCTTTACGGATGATGAGCCTGAATGCCTTTACGGTTCTATTGAATATTGGATCAAGGAGCATCACCCCGAATGGTGCGAAATGGAAGAGGGCTT
>JAZUBI010000125.1:0-1542 GCA_045638385.1 Eubacteriales bacterium | reverse complement strand
GGCCCTTGTGGATCTCTATACCGACGACCGCATCGCTGTCCTCGACCAAAAACTTTTCAAGGGCAAGAATTTCATCCTTATCCAAGCGTCTCATGTTCACATCTCCTTTTTTCTCACTGAGTAATTTTTACCGTACAGCGCATTGGCAAGGCGAATGACGGTAGGAAGGTTCATAATAGAGCGAACGTCCTCCTTCGAGAAATCCCGTCCTGTCATCTGCTCAAGCTCATCGGTATACTGCGGATCGATTCTTGCGTGCTTCTTTTGAAGCTTGTTGCCCATTCTTGCGTTTTGAACCTCGCTCGGCATCATCTGCGTCCAACCCTTGCCGCGCATGAAAGCTTCGTAGCGTTTGTTTTCGTGCTTGCGGAGGTTGTCTGCGCATGTTTCAAGCGCATTTTCCAAACCCGAAACGTCGCCCTTGCCATCCTCTACAAGCTCTAATCCAAGAAGCCACAGCTTATATGGAATGGATACCGCAAAGGCATCGGAGTAATCCTTGTAAAAGCACACCTGATTGTATAGGTCAGTGAGTGTTTCGGCATTATTCACGCTATCTACAGCCGTAATGCCACGGTTGGCGGCATTCACCGCAACGGCAAGGCAATCATGGTAAGACGCTCCAATACGCAATCCCTTGTAGGTGTCCTCATAGCTACCGAATGTCTTGATTTCAAAGGAACAGATCGGTGTGCTTTCAAATTTGCGATTCTCGGGGTTATATTTCCAATCCGAAACGCAGAGGTTCGGTGTAATTTGCTCGTCGATGCTCTTATGATCCACAAGGGCGTGAATGAGGGGTAAACCACCATCAACGCCGTATTTACGGCGAATGTAAAGTGCAGTTTCCATATTCAGCGTTTCGCTGCCGAGGGAAACAACGATGTATGTAGGTTCGATACTGCCGAGCACTTCGACAAACGCAGCGGTTTTGATATCGGCACTGTAAAACTTGATATTCCACTTCTCCGCAAGGGCGGGAGAGGTCTTTTCAAAGGTAGCCTTTGCCTTTTCACCGTTAAGATCGATGACGTTGATATCCACTTTCACATCGTCACCGAGGCAGGAGCACATCGTCAGCGTGCGGAGAATTTCAAGACCGATATTACCGCCACCAACAAGGAGGATTGAGAGTTTTCCGTCCTTCGCCGCATCGTAGAGAGGATAGTTGGTAGCAAGAGCTCTTGCAATCAGCCCCTCTTCATTGATAAGCCGCACGTTGAAGGTTTCGTACAGATGGTCGAAGATAACCTCGGAGATCTCGTTCTTGGTATAGAGCCACATATTGACCTTATCGGTATGCTCACCATTGTACTTCTTGTAAAGTCGAAGACCGGTATCAAGGTTTTCGCTACTGTCAGTTCCCAGCAGGTAGTAATTGCGGACATGACGGAGTGTGTGTCCGATCTGCACGATATCGTCATTGATCACGTATGCGTTGATATCCTTGATACGTGCAAGTGTCTCTGCATCGATATCCTCCTTGGATATCCGCAGTGCAAAGACGATGACCGCCTTTTTATGTGTCGTTGCAATATCTTC
>JAZUBI010000124.1:0-1309 GCA_045638385.1 Eubacteriales bacterium | reverse complement strand
CCTATTTGCTGGAACGCAACCATTCCGACCGCTTTAATCGTATCGAGCGAGTCGTTGAACGCGTTCGCCTGGTCGAGTGTCTCCTGATCAATAAAATCGAGATCATATTTCGCGAGAGTGTCGGCGAGATTCTGATATGTTTTTCCGCCGTCCTCAATTAGAGGATTAAGCTCCGCCGCTGATTTGCCCATAAGCTGCATAGCGAGAGCGTCGCGTTCCGTCTCGTTTTCGACTTCTCCGAGCGCTTTAATGACCTCTTGCCAAACCTCGTCACCGCTCCGGAGGTTTCCGTTTGCGTCTGTAACAGAAACGCCCAGCTTATCAAAAGCCTCAGCATTTGCTCCGGTTCCCTTAGCAGCTGACGACATGGATTTCTCGAGCTTAGTATGTGACTTTGCAATCGTTTCGACTTCAACGTCCACTAAATCAGCCGCGGCGCTGTATTTTTGCAGCTCTCCGGTTCCAATGTGATAAACCTTCGACATCGTATTAATGTCGTCCGCCCACTTTCCGGATTTTACCGTCAGAGCTCCGATTGCAGCCACTACAGCAGCCGCAGCCATCGACAGCCCTTGCATAGCTCGCCCGGCTGACTCGAGTTTATTTCCCATCTGCTCGAACTGAACCGACGCAGCCCTGAGGTTTACATTCCCGATTGCTCTGAGCTCGCCCTCGAACGTTTTGAGCTTCGACTCGGTCTCTGCGATCTCTCGCTGTAGTTTTCTGTACTCAGCGGAATTTTTATCCACTCCGGCGGCGTCCATGTTTGCTTGTTTCTGTTTAAGCAAATCGAGCTGTCTCTCGGTCTCCTGGATCTTTTGCTTTAGGAGATCCTGTTTCTGCCTCCATACGTCGACGCTCGTCGGATTGAGCTTCAAAGCCTTGTCGACTTGTCTGAGCTCTTTGTCTATCGCCCTGGCGTTTTTGGACACTTCTCTTAAAGACTTGTCCAGCTTAGAGGTATCGCCGGCAAATTCAATTGTAATTCCTTTAATATTTCCAGCCATGCCTTTTTACCTATCCAAAAAACGCATTAATCTCGTTCTGAGTCGCTCTGTGACGCTTGCCCCGCTTCTCTTCTCGCTTCGCCTGTTTTTCCGCTTGTTTCTGACGCTGGTTATATGCGATCACAAAGTCGACGACCTGACCGAGCTGCATTTTTCTAATATCTGATATTGTTAATCCTCGTTCGAGTCCGGCGAGGATGATTGTGTCGAGGTCGATACCGGCTGGATTCTTCCCTTTAGAGTCTCCAGCCTCTTCAAGTTTTTTGATGAAATCACTCCCTTAAATATCAGAGAGAACACTT
>JAZUBI010000123.1:0-60880 GCA_045638385.1 Eubacteriales bacterium | reverse complement strand
GCATCGGGGATTTTTGTTATTTGAATATCAATTCAAATTAGTCTTCTTTCTTCTTGAAGGAAACAAGACCTGCTGCTGCAAGAGCAACAACTGCGATTGCACCAACGCCAACTACACCGCCGCAACCCTTCTTCTCAGTTGTGGTCTTATCTGAGCTTCCGGAATCGGAGGTCTCAGACTTAGTCTCGCTCTCGGGCTCGGTAACAGGGGTTGAACCGGGCTCAGTGGTTACGTTGCCACCGTTATCACCGGTGTCGGGCTCGGTTGTATCTGTATTATTCTCAACCTCACCGCCAAGCTCCTCGAGGTATGCTGCGAAGTAAGCCTCAGCCTCAGCCTGTGTTCTGAAGAACGCGATCTCGCAAATATCGAGATTGTTTCTTTCAGCATCGGTACCCTTCATGCCTGCGAAGTCAACACGGAGACCGTTAATTCTTCCTTCAACACCGGCAATAGTGGACCAGTCGAAAATGAAGTAGTGATAGAAGTCATCACCTACAGTGTAGGGCTCCCAGTATGCAAGAGCGTTGCTCTTTGCGGAGTACTGGCTTGCCTCCTGTACGATATCACCAACAAGTGCGAGGGTATTTACAGTCTCTGTGCACTTACAGTACTCATCGAGAACACCGTCCATATCCTCATCGGTATATGTACATGTGCAGAAGTTTCTCGTGATCATAACAACAATCGGGAAATCTGCAACTGCGTAAGATGTTCCGTTGTCAACAACGAACTTAATGTTAGCAGAGTTATCTGCAGATGCCTGAAGGTTAACAGAACCGTCCTCATTAACAACGATCTTGTTACCCAAAACGGAAGAGGGCTTACCTGCTACATTGGATTCGCCGCGAACACCGTTAAGTGTGATTGCGGGAGCGCCTGCCTGAATGCCATCGGGATCAGCCAAGGGAGCCTTCTCGTTGAAGTATTCATCAGGCTCTGCGCTGTCATCGCCCTCAGGAACCTCTGCATCCTCTGCAGAAGTACCCCACTTAAGGATGGTACAGCCAGCGGTTCCGCCGAGAGTGTTGTTCTGGAGCGAGAAACCGATATAAGCCTCATCACCGCGCTCGCCGAAGTAATCGGTAGCAGCACGGTTGTATGCATCGGGAGCGGGTACGCCGTTGATAGAGATCGCATAGGTCTCGGAATCAACGTCCCAAACTATCTCAAGAGTAAGAACAGGGCAGTAAACGGTGTTGCCGTTCTCATCGGTAACAACGTTGCCGTCTGCATCCTTCTTCTCTACGAAGTTGTTTACGAAGAGCTTATCGTTTGCAGAGTTTGTGCACTTGATTCTCTGTCCCTCTTCAAGGTCCTTGTACCACTCAAGGCTTCTGTATGCGCCTGGCCAAGTGGACTGGTCTTCAGGATTGTACTGTGCGAGATCAGCTTCGAGTGTACCAACAATACGAATAAGAGTCTCGACGCCGTAACCGTAGTCATCACCCTGCTTACCGAGCTCAACGTTCTGCTGATCCCAGATGCTGAATCCGAACCATCTGTCGCCTGAGTCGTATGTGAACTCGTCAACTCTTACCTGGAGGTAAACACCATCCTTCAAATTAACGGGATCGGTGGTCTGGAAGGTTGCGTAAGGGTTGGAATCCTTCCATGTTGCGGGGATCATTCTAAGACCCTCCTCTGTGTACTCGTATCCGGGAACGTCATGCATAATATCTGCATAACCGTCAAGATACTGTGACTTGATCGCATATACCGACCAGTCACCCTCGTCAGCTGCAGCTGCGGGAACAATGGTTACAACAACGAGAGTTGCAACAACCAATGCAGCAGCAAGCATTACTGAAAGAAACTTTTTCATAGCTTTTTCTCCTTTAGAAACTTTTTTGGCAAAAGCCTTCTTTTGCTCTATAACATTTTATCATATTTCGCAAAAAATGTAAATTCGCAATATTGACAAAATAAATCAACCCTAATTGTGCTATTTATACAAAGGATATTTGCGCTTTTATGCGACATTCACAAAATGCCCTTGAATGTCAAGCAACGTTCACAATATCCAATGCTTTTTCGACACGATTTTTTCTTATTTTTCGCGTTTTTTTAACACAGGTAATACCGATGCCATAAGCGCGATAATCAAAGCAACAGAGCCGGTGCCTATAACGCCACCGCAGCCAATTTTGGCTGTGGTCTGCTCTTTTGCTTTTTTCGTCTCTCCTTCAGTTGCGCTCTCGCCCTCGGTCTTCTCTTCTTCGGTCTCTTCGACAGACACCTCGTCCGATTTTCCCTCTGTTTCGGTATCTGCATTCACCGTCTCGGACTCCGATTCTCCAACGTCGGTTGTTTCCTCGCTTTCGGAAGGCGCGGGATCATCCTCGCCCTCTAAAACACCGATCTCAACGAGATAATCCTCAAAGAATTCCTGAGCCTCGACATCGGTACGGAAAAAGCCAACGCCCATAATGTCAAATCCGGTTCTTCCCGCCTCTGTCGTTTTCATGCCCTGCAAGTCGATTCTGAAGCCGTTTATTCTACCGCTAAAGTCCGACCAATCGGCAATAAAATACGAATACATATTTCCATCTTCATCGCAGATGGGCTCCCAGATATACGAATACGCCTTTATGGTATTGGCGCTGTCCGCCGCAATGGTATCTCCCGCCATAGTTATAACACCGGGCATCTCGGAGCAATCGCAGCTCGGCGTTCCGTCCTGCCATACGCAGGTACAGAGATTTCTCGCGATTATCAGCATCATCGGGAAATCTGCCGCATCGTATGACACATCGTTATTTACCGACATCGACACCGATGCCCACGTTGTAGTGGTGTTTACGGTGACAGAGTTATCATCATTTATGATTATAGTACTATTGTTAGTAGATGAGGGCTTTGACATAATGTCGGAATCTCCGACACTTCCGTTAAGAAAAACTGCGGGCTCGCCTGCAGGAACTGTGCTCGGATCAGCGATATCGGCAATGGTTATCTTGTTATCAACAGGCTTTGCGCTATCGCTACCCGTGGGCTTTTCGCAATCCTCGGGAGAGGTTCCGAATTTAAGCACTGTACATTCTACAGTTCCGCCCTTTGTGCTGTTCTGCAAGGAAAAGCTTATGTATGCGTATCCGTCGTTGTCCTCACCGTCAAATATATCTGTCATGGTCTGCGCATCCTTAGTCGAGAGCGTAGCACCGTTTACATACATGCTGTAACCGGTCGTCTCGTCCCAGGTGATCTGCAATGTCACGATAGGACATCCGTTATCGTCATATACATTCTTAACGTCCATCATACCCATGTATGAGAGTGTTGTGGACTCGCCGTACTTTGTATGGATATTAAGCGGAACGCTTGTGATCTTCTTGTTTCCGTCCACACGAACAAGTGCCTCGAGACCGATCGCGCTCTTGTCGCTCGCATCCGGGAATTCATCAATCTTTTCCTCCCAGATATTAAACGCAAACCACTTGTCGCCCTCGTATGTGAAGTTGTCTATTCTGACCTCCATATAAACACCCTCGCGCAAATTGACCTGCTCCTTGGTCTGGAAAATTCCCCAAGGTGTAGACTCGCTCCAATCTGCAGGGATCATATGCAGTCCGTCCTCGGTGTATTCATATCCCGGAACAGGCCTTTTATTGGGGTCGTCCTTGTCCTCATAGCTTCCGCGACTTGAGTAAACATCCCAATCACCCTCACCGGCGGCGCTCGCGGTGATAACACACACAAACATTAACGAGAGGATCATTGCTGCCGCAACAAACAGCGATAAAATTTTTTTCATATCAGTATCTCCTTGTGTATTTTCTTACACTTATATTTTACAATAAAATCAACATCTTGTAAATACGCAAAATTGTATAATTTTATCCTTACTTTTTTGGATAAATCAACAAATGATCTGATTATAGTTTTTTCCCTGCACCCAATCATTTGCAAACATCAGCTTATCGATATTATTTATAACGACAGTTTTCTTTCTGCTCCATTCGGGAGCTAAAAGCTCACTTTGCATACCGTCGCCCGTAAGTCTGCCTATAACCGTATCGGGCGGCATCAGCGTAAGAGCCTCGGCAGTGAGCGAAACGTATTCCTCCATAGTAAGCGGCGAATACTCCCCTCTTTCATACATTTGCGCAAGTCTTGTTCCGCGTATCACGTGCAGAAGATGTATCTTCACCTGCTCGGGCTTAAGAGCCGCAACGGCTCTCACCGTTTCAAGCATAGTCTCTCTGCTCTCCCCGGGAAGTCCGAATATTATATGAACGCAAATATTTATCCTGTCCGATGCCAATCGAAGCCTGCGGTATCCATCAAGAAAATCCGCAAAGCTGTGTCCGCGATTTATGAGATCTGCGGTTTCATCGTTTGAGGATTGAAGTCCAAGCTCCACGGTAAGTGTCGTGCGCTCGGCAAGCTCGGAAAGATATTCAAGCGTGCTGTCCTCAAGGCAATCCGCGCGTGTCGCAATGTTCAAGCCGACAACGCCCTCCTTTTTCATAACGGGCTCTATTTTGCTCCGTATAAGCTCGGTTGGCGCATAGGTGTTTGTATGAGCTTGAAAATACGGGATATATTTATCCGTTTTCCACTTTGAGGAGAGCTGTGATTTGATTATCTCAAACTGCTCGTCCGTGGGGATATTTGCTGCCGCGGCAAAATCTCCGCTGCCGCGCGGAGAACAGTATATACATCCTCCGACAGCGCATTTTCCGTCAATATTCGGGCAGGTAAAGCCCGCGTCTATCGGGATCTTCATACACTTCGAGCCAAAGGTGCGGCGGAGATAGTAATCATAGGTATAATACCGCTTGTTTGTATCGCTGTTTTTATAGGGATTTTTTGTTACCTGAGTTTCCTTCATAATGTAATCCTTCAAAAATTCCTTTTCTGTAAAATACAGGCGACCCTTAAAGTCGCCTGATCTTCATTATTATTTAAGCATTAAGATATTTTTCGCAGGTCGCCATCTTTACGCATATCACAAACAGCTTCATCGCCTTGTCAAGATCGTCAAGCGAGGGGAATGTAGGGGCTATTCTGATATTGGAGTCATCGGGGTCGTATCCGTAAGGATATGTCGCACCGACTGTTGTAAGAGTAAGTCCTGCCTCCTTGGCAAGCGCATAGATTCTCTTAGCGCATCCCTTCTCTGCAAAGAAGCTTATGAAATAACCTCCGTTGGGATCTGTCCATCTCGCTATATCGAGATCACCAAGCTCCTCGTTGAGATACTTCTTTACAAGTGCGAATTTGGGCGCGATTATCTCCGCGTGCTTCTTCATATGCGCCTTGATATTATCTGCATTCTTAAAATATCTGACGTGGCGCAACTGATTGAGCTTATCAAAGTTAATGGTCTGCGCGCTCATAACCTCCTTGATCTGCTTGAGGTTGTTTTCACTCGCCGCCATAAGCGCAACACCGCCGCCGGGATAGGTTATTTTACTTGTTGAATAGAAGCAAAGCACTCTGTCGGGATGTCCCGCATCACAGCACTCGGCAATGATGTCTATAAGCTCGTCGGTCTTATCGTAAAGATCGTGAACCGCGTACGCATTATCCCACATAATACGGAAATCGGGCGCGGCAGTTTTCATTCTTGCAAGGCGACGTACAGTATCGTCGGAATAGGTAATACCGTCGGGGTTTGAATACTTCGGGTTACACCAGATTCCCTTTACCATACTGTCCTTTACGATCTCCTCAACAGCATCCATATCAGGACCCGTGGGAGTCATATTAACATTGATCATCTCAATACCGAGAGATTCTGTTACCCTGAAATGTCGGTCATATCCGGGCACGGGACAGATAAACTTTACCTTTCCCTCCTTGCACCACGGTCTCTCACTTCCGCGCACACCGTATATCATAGCGCGAGCAAGTGTGTCGTACATAAAATTCAATGACGAGCTTCCGCCAAGAAGTATATTTTCAGAGGGGATCGTAAGAAGCTCGGAAAACATTTTCTGTGCTTCCGGTACGCCCTCGAAAAGACCGTAGTTTCTGCAATCAAAGCCCGATTCGGTCTTGCAATCCTCCGCACCGTTGAGCACGGTAAGAAGTCCGTCGGAAAGATTGAGCTGTGCGGTACAGGGCTTTCCTCTTGAAATGTCAAGCGACATTCCCATTGACTTTATGCTCTCATATTCCTTTTTAAGCTGATCATATTCCGCGCTGATTTCCGCGCGGTTCATGTCACGGTATTTCATCAAAATTCTTCTCCAAAATCAAATATTCTCGCTATATTCAAAGCATATGCGTTATTATACCACAATGTTATGGAAAAAGCAAGATGTTTTTTGATTTTTTGCAAAAATTTTCAAAAATTATGATAAATTCCAAAACTTTGAAGCAATTTCTGCAAGAGATTGAGCATTTCCTGCAAATTTTACTCCTTTCCACTCATTCGGGAACATAGTTTTGTACTTTGGATCGGCATATCTGTCATCTATCAAAACTGCGATTCCTCTATCGGTCTCTGTTCTGATAACACGTCCGACCGCCTGAAGAATAGAGTTCATCCCGGGATAGGTGTAGGCATAGTCGTATCCACAGCTGTTTTTCTCATCGTAATAATCACGAAGTATGTTATTTTCACTTGAAAGACCCGGCAAGCCAACGCCAACGCATATAACTCCGATCAGCTTATCCCCCGGCAGGTCTATTCCCTCCGAGAAGGATCCGCCAAGGACACAGAAAGCCACTCTCAGCTTTCCGTCATCGACAAACGAGGACATAAATTCCTCCTTTTGTCGCGCGGTCATATTCTTGGTCTGCTCTATTATCTGCACCTTGGGATATTTCGCGGCAAAGATCCTTTTAACCTCGTTCATATAACCGTACGATGGGAAAAACACCATGTAGTTGCCGCGTTTTGCGCTTGCGGTGGCGGCAATACAGGATGAGATCTTCTTATATGACTTTTCTCTGTCCTCGTATCTTGTGCTGATCTTGTCCACTATCGCAACGCATAGATTTTCACTTGGGAACGGTGAACGGAAGCTGACCGACACGGTTTTCTTCCCTCCTCCGAGTATATCCGCAAAATATTCTGTCGGTGTAAGCGTTGCGGAGAAAAGCACCGATGCGTGCGCCCTTGAAAGCGCTCTTGAAAGCTCGTCCGCAGGGTCAAGGCAGTACAGCAGTACTGATACGTCATCTTGACTCTTAGTCAGGAATGTTATATATCCCCCGCCATATCTCTCGGAGATCTTTCCGTATTCATATATTTTGTAGCAAACATCCTCTATTATCGCATATGCGCCCGAATCGGCATTTCCCTTCATCCACGTATCGCACTTTTTGGCAAAGATGGCAAGCGTCTCTCCGAGCTTTTCGGGCAGAGACCGCGAGACGTTAAAGCCTACCCGTCCTCCGTCCTCCGTCATTTTGGAGTCATCCTCGCATATTCTTCCGACATGATCAAATTCCGTGATCACCGAAAGGCAAGGCGTTGACAATTCAGAGCTCTCTCCAAGTAAATCCAACAAGACCTCAAAATCACGCTTGGATATCTTCGAGGAGAACATTTCCCTCGCTCTGTCCGGCAAATTATGCGCCTCGTCAACAAGGAATATATACTTTTCTTCTCTGTTTTCTTCAAAGTATCTCTTAAGATAAACCGTTGGCGAGAAAACATAATTGTAATCACAAATTATAACGTCGCAAAGCTCGCTGAGATCAAGGGAAAGCTCGTACGGACATACTCTATGCTTTTCAGCGACCGCGATGATCGTTTGGGGATCGTATGCGTCGCCCGATGCCATAAGATCGGCAAGCGCAAAGCTTGACCTATCGTAGTAACCCGCGGCATACGGACAAAGCTCGGGATTGCAGTTTGATGACAGCTTACCTCCGCGAAGCTTTGCGGCGGCATTCCTACACATACTCTCGCGAGAGGAGATGACCGCCGTGCGTAATCCAACTCCCACGTTATTCATCTTTTTCATTGCAGAAAACGCTTCTCGGCGTATACTTTGCTTTGATGTAAGATAGAATACCTTATCCGCCACGCCCTCTCCGATGCACTTCACCGCAGGATAAAGGGTTGACACCGTCTTGCCTATTCCCGTAGGAGCTTGGCAGAAAAGTCTTGAGCCGTGCTTTATGTCGCGGTAGCATTCCTTTATCATCTCGCTTTGGCTGTCACGCAGAGTCTTATACGGGAATACAGCGTTAGCGGCACTCGGGATCCGAACCAGGGCCCTATCTCTTATAATGCGAGCACGCCAGAGTAGTCCGGATAACATAGAGCAATAGATTTCCCTGAGCTCTGCTCTGCTCGCCCGATCCTTGCGCACCTCGAAATCGCTATCCTCGGCATCATAGAACACCTGCCTTGTCTCAACGCTTTCGCATTCCTTTGCCACGCACAAAAAGTAAGCGTAAACCGCAAGCCTTGCTCTGTGATATTGCTCGTCAAGGGCTCCGTATCTCTTATTCCGCGAGGCCATTCTCACCTCATCAACAGCGTATCCGTCATCGCGGCAAAGCACGCCGTCAGCATGTCCGAAAACGGTGAACTGTATCTCCTCAAGCTTGCAGGTATTCGTGAGCTCTACCTTGTCATAGTATCTCATTCCAAAGGAAAGATGCAGCCTTTCAAACGCACGCGACCTATCAGCCGTTCTGCCGTGAAAGCGCCTGTGTACCTGGCTTGTGTCTATACCTTCTCCAACGACCGAGGACAAACAAAGCTCCTCCGCCGTAAGCTCTATAACGTCGGTTTCACGGTTATATCTCATAAAGGCTCCTCCCTTCCTTACATTTACAGATACATTATAGCATCAGAGGACAAAATTGTCAACTGATTTCTGATCTGCACGCCATTGTTAGGCTTGAAAATTACCATATTTTTAGGGGTTACATTTTCACCCCTTCCGTATTATAATAATAGTGTAGCGATGATGCGGAAATCTACGGGAGGTAAACAATATGGAGCTCATACCTATAAACAATTCAAAGCTTAAAATAATGCTCGATGAAAACGATATGAAGGAATATAATATAGGAGACGAGGCGGACTGCGCTAACAGCGCGACAAGGCTTGCGATAAGACACATACTTGATTGCGCCAAGGATAAGATCGGCTTCAATACCGAAGGGTCGGAAATTTTTGTTCAGCTCTACACCTCAAAGCATGGCGGATGCGAGCTTTTTGTTACAAAGAGCGATCCGCCCGTCGCAAGAGATGAAAAACGGATAAAAAAAGTAAAAAGATCACTCGACGGCGAAGAATGTCAAGCGCTTGCGGCGCGTGGGGAGACACAAATGAGCGGCATTAACGGCAATTTTGGAAAAATGATCTTTTCCTTTGATACATTAAAGGATCTTTGTCTCGCTTGTAAGATCCTCTCCCAAAGGGCAGAGGCTATACAGAGCCGTGCATACAAATGTGAGCAGGGGAAATTTTATCTTATGCTTGAAAACGCCAACAGCTCTGCATATATGCGTCTTGACAAAATGACATTTCTTATCGAGCTTGGAGTTCGCGAGCATTCGGAGCATGCGTCTACATACCTTACAGAACACGCAACCAAGATATGCAACTCAGATGCAATATCGATTCTTGCGAAATATTGACGTTTGTCGCAAAAAAATGCTCCCCGATACTTGAAATCGGGGGGCTTTTCTGCTATAATATTTTAAATGATGCTTATAACTTGAAAGGAATGTTAAATATATGAATTGGGAACAGCTAAAAAAAGCATGCGCCGAATGCAGGAATTGTGAGCTTTGCAATACTCGCACCAACTGCGTTTTCGGCGTGGGAAACGAAAATGCGGATATAATGTTCGTCGGCGAGGCTCCCGGTGAGCAGGAGGATCTTTCGGGAACTCCTTTTGTCGGGCGCGCAGGACAGCTGCTTGACAAATTCCTCTATGCGGTAGACATCGCGCGTGAGGATGTGTATATAGCGAACATTTTAAAATGCCGTCCCCCGAAAAACCGCGATCCCCTTCCCGAGGAGGAGGACGCTTGCATAGGATACCTTCGTGAGCAGGTCGCGCTGATAAACCCCAAGGTAATTGTCTGTCTTGGCAGAATCTCCGCTATGAGACTTATAAAGCCGGATTTCAAGATAACCAAGGAGCACGGTCAATGGTTTAAAAAAGGAAACTATCTTATGACTGCTGTATATCACCCCGCTGCCCTCTTGCGTGATCCGCGCAAAAAAGAGGATATGCTTGAGGATATGAAAAAAATAAAGGATAAGCTTTTGGAGAACTGATAAAAATGAATTTTGACCAACTTTATATCGTAGTTGCCACGCTTACCGTTCTGCTCGCCATCGGCTTTCTTTGCCGAAAGGTTGGCATAATTGACGACGTAGCATCAAAAAGGCTCTCAAAGCTTATACTCATGGTCGGACAGCCCGCAATGATAATCTATTCGATGTCAAGCACCGAGTATTCGACCGAAAACGTAAACATCGCGCTTGTAATGCTCGGACTCGGCTTTGCATTTCATATCGTGCTTGCCGGAATCTCTTATTTTATGGCAATGCCGTACAAAAAAGTGCCCGACGAGAAAAAGATCAGCGAGTTTTCATTTATGTTTGCAAACTGCGCGTTTATCGGATTCCCGATATTTGATGCACTTATCCCCGGTGTAGGACTTTTAATGGCGTCCTTTTTGACCTTCAGCTTCAATATATTGCTCTGGACGTGGGGACTTGGAATATTCGCACGCGGCAGACAAGACATAAAGGTCAACCTCAAAAAGGTATTTCTTAATTTCGGAACGGTTCCCTGCATTATAGGCTTGATATTCTATCTTTTAAAGAATCCCTCGGTCGGAATCGAGATTCCCACCTTCCTAATGAAAGGCATGGGATATCTCTCAAACCTATGCACACCAATCTCTGTGCTTATCACCGGCGCTCTCATAGCAACGCAAACGCCGAAAAAGATATTCTGCACATGGAAGCTCTATTATTTCAATATAATGAAGCTTTTTGTGCTCCCCTTGATCATTTGCGTTATTTCAAAGCTTCTTTTGATAATACTCCCCTTTGAAGGTCTTGAGACCTACGCTGTATTCGTAACGGCGGCTGCGGCTCTGCCTGCGGCATCATCTGTGACAATGATGAGCGAAACATACGGACTCGACTCCGGTTATTCATCACTCATAGTAGGCACATCGTCCGTGCTTTCCGTGCTCTCGCTCCCATTCACACTGATGATAGCGCAATGGATATTAGCGCTTTAGAAAATAAAGAACGGATAAATCAAGCTTATCCGTTCTTTTTTATTCGTTTGTGTCGCTGTCGCTGTGGTATATGATCTCATCGGGAAGATAGAGATTGAGCTTTTTCTTTGCCAGGCGGACTACATAATCGTAATCCATGGGAGAATTCAAAAAATACTCAAGCTCCTCAACCTCGGCCTCGTATTCCTCAACCTTTTGCTCAAGAGCCTGTTTTTCTCTTTGAAGCTCGTTATACTTCATAATTCCGCTTGCAAATATTGCTATCGAAGCGATGACCAGCGTAGCAAGAAGAAGTCTCGCCATAACCTTGATATGCGGCGTCTTCATTCCCTTTTTTACGGCTCTGTCAAGCTTCTTTTCGCCAACCTCGCCATCATCAAGAAATTCCTTTTCCTCCAAAGCTGATCCTCCCTTCCTTTTTATATCCCTTCAATTCGCAATCGGCTTTATCACCGGAAATCTCGTTTTCCTGCGCGACCCGATCTGCCGAATTTTTCTCTTTTATTCTATATATTATTTTACCAAGTATTTTTCCTATTGTCAAGACGTATATCTTAAAGACAAGCAAAAAAAGTAAACGCAACGGTGTAAATATAACCTTTAAAATCAAACGAGCCGCTTTTTTTATGAAAGCGGCCATTTTTTTGCAGGGCTTAAGCATAAGTCTGCCTATCGTAAGATAATAGGTCATAAATCCCACGCTCATTCCGATGTAGGTCAGCCCTCTGAAAACGCCTCCGCTTATTTTGAAGGTCTGCAATATGGCCGCAATAGCAAAAATAATAATAAAGAACGCATCTCCTATAAAGGTCACTACGTGTGAAACCGCCATTCTGATTTTCCCGCGGTTTCCACCCCCAAATGCGAATCTGAAAAGTCTTATAAATTCATAGAGCAGCCCCAGCCCCCCACCAAGCAAAAAGGCACTCCAAAGCATTAAAAAAAGCTGCTGCTGTGTCAGATCTATCAAGATAGCATCTCCCCGTCAATCTGACCGTCTGCCGAAAAGACCTCGTCTTTGCGGGGGCTTATTATCAAAATAATACACACCGCTTATCTTTCCGTCTATCTCAACTATTCCCTCGTTGGTATTGAGAGTTCTCACGCGAAGTCCCTCCCCCTCTACTCCCATGCTTCCGCACAAGGTTTCAAGCGATATACCAACCTCATCAAAGCTTATCACGTCACAAACACCGCTTATCCGAATACCCTCTCTTGATTTCGAGGAAAACGCATGTACCCTCTCCTGTTCTGTTCCGAGCATAAAAAACCTCCGCATATAGCACCGAATGGTACATTATATGCGGAGATCTCTAAGGTTATTCAATTACCTCATAAAGAGAAGACGCGTCTGCCTTTGCGGTAAATTCGCGAACATCCAAAACCCTGACCTTGAGCGTTCTCTGCCCAAAGGTAACCTCAATAACATCGCCGACCTTGACATCGTATGATGCCTTCGCGGATCTGCCATTAACGGTTACATGCTCGGTATCGCACGCATCGTTAGCAACCGTACGTCTCTTTATGATTCTTGAAACCTTCAGATATTTATCAAGTCTCATTTATTAGCCGTTAACTTTGTCCTTAAGGGTGCTGCCTGCGCTGAAAGCAACATACTTGGAAGCGGGGATCTCAACGGTCTCGCCGGTCTTGGGATTTCTACCTGTTCTTGCTGCACGAGCCTTAACCTCGAATCCACCGAAGCCGGTGATCTTAACGTCGTCGCCTGCTGCGAGAGCCTCTGCGATAACTTCGAGAACTGCGTCAACTGCCTCTGCTGCTACCTTCTTGCTGATCTGTGCCTTTGCTGCTACTGCTTCTGTAAGCTGTAATTTCTTCATGATAAACCTCTTTCTTTTTTTATAAATTTTTTTGAATCTGCAAAACTGTGGTCAAAAGTACCACCTAAACGGCAAATTCACTTTATTTGTTTAGTTAATTATACCATATTTTCTTTTACTTTGCAATAGTTTTTTGCAAAAAAATAGGCTAAAATTCAAAAAAATATCAATTTTTTTTAGTTTTTTTGACTATTTTTGTGCTTTATGCCATCCCAAACGGCATCAAGCTCGGTCATAGTCATATTTTCAACGCTTTTTCCTTGTGCTGTAACGGCATTCTCAACCTTTTCAAAACGGTCGATAAATTTATTGGTCGCATCGTAAAGTGCCTTCTCACTATCGACTCCAAGCTTGCGCGCAAGGCTCGTTACGGTAAGCAAGAGGTCTCCGATCTCCTCTGCAACAGCATCGGCATCCTTACCGGCATGCGCCTCCTTGACCTCGGCTATCTCCTCGTAAAGCTTTTCATAGACCGCTTCGGTCGTTTCGAAATCGAAGAACGATGCCTTCTTTCCTACCTTCTGCGCTCTCATAAGTGCGGGCAGCATAGGGGGGATCGAGCGTAGCTTATCAGTAAGCGTATTTCTCTGCTTCTCAACTCCCTTTATCTTATCCCAATTCTCAAGAACGTCCGCGCTGTTGTCGAGCTTCAGCTCTCCAAAAACGTGGGGATGACGGTGTATAAGCTTTGCGCAAACGTCATTTGCAACGTCCTCTATATCAAATCTTCCCTCCTCACGCTCGATCTGAGCATGAAAGGTCACCTGGAGCATAACGTCACCAAGCTCTTCTCTCAAAAGAACCGGATCCTCCGTATCGATAGCCTCGATCACCTCGTAGGTCTCCTCGATAAAGTCGCGTCTGATACTCTTGTGTGTCTGCTCTCTATCCCACGGGCAACCGCCCTCGCCGCGAAGAATGCTGACTATAAGCACAAGATCCTCAAAGCCGTATTTCTCACACGAGAGGAGGTAGTTTATTTTTTCCTGTCTTTCACTTTCGGTAAATGCCTTCATATTATTTTCCTTCTTATTTGTGTATTATTCGCCAACAGCATCCGTGTGGCGTAATCTGCACAATTCTTTTTTATCTGTTACACGCAATACAACGCACAGCACGGCGTATAAAATCCCCGCGACAGCTATTGATATAAGCGTGCCGACCGTATCTGAGCCGCCGCTTTGACGGAAAGCACCGTAAAATAGTCGCGCTGCAACAACAGCTATAATTGATGCCAAAAACGGTCTTACAAGTATTTTCCCTACGCTCATCCGTCCCGGGATATACTTGCATATGTATTTAAAATTCACAATATTTATAACAAGATCGCAAGCAAATGTGCTTATCGGTGCTCCCGCAATGTTCACCTTAGGATTTCCGATCAGTATATACGCGACCAATGTTTTAAGTATCGCTCCGAGTGTCATTGACACCAAAGGAATCACCGCATGCCCAAAGGCGTGCAGGATAGAATTCCCCACCGTCACAAGGCAGGATAGTGTAACCGACAATCCGAGCATTGACAAAAGTGGCGCACAAAGCTCAACAGCCTCGGTTTGTCCGGAAAAAATAAGCTTAAGGATCGGCTTTGAAAAGAACGAAAGCCCTGCTCCTATCGGCATTGATATGATACACGCAAGCCTGATCCCGTCGTTTACCGAATCGATCTGGGAATCGGTGTCCCCTTTTGCGACAGCCCGACTTAATCTCGGTATAATAGGCAAAGCCACCGAGCTTATGAGCGCGGGAGCAAGCATAAAAAGAGGAACGGCCAGGGTAGTATAGCTTCCGTAGGCGGAAAACGCCTCTTCGCTCTTATATCCGATGCTTTGGAGACGGCGCAATATCATAGTCATATCAACCATCTTCGTTATGTTGATGACCGCCGCGGAAACCGTTACGGGAATAGCGATCTCTAAAAGATCCTTCACGATCCCCCGCTCGATTTCAAGTCTTGGAGAGCTGATCTCGGTCACGTCGCGCTTCTTCGTCAATATCATATAAACAAGCGAAATCACGCTACCGAGCAAAAGTCCAAGCACGGCAAATGCGGCAACCTCTTCTGTTTCAAGCCCCAATCGCAAGGCTAATAATGCCAACACGATTCCGAAAACAAGCTTTCCCAAAGCCTCGATAAGCTGAGAGACGGCAGTAGGAGCCATTCTTGACATCCCCTGAAAATATCCTCTGTAAGCGCTGACAGCACATATAAAAAGCAATGTCGGCGCAATAGCCAATATAGGATATACTCCGTTGCCGTTCCCGAGAAATTTCGCCAGAGGATAAGCAAGCGCGATCATTATCGCGGTAGATACACTGCCGATCACTACAAACAGCTTTAATGATATTCCGAACACCGCTTGCGCCGCGCCATCCCTGCTATTGCAACGGGATATCAAAAGCGATGCCGCTATCGGCAAGCCCGCCGTTGATATTGCGCAAAAAAGCGCGTAGATCTCATATGCTGAATTAAAATATCCCATGCCCTCGCTCCCTAAGAGTCCGAGCATAGGAATTTTGTATATAAGTCCGATTATTTTAACTGCTATCGCGGAAAGCGACAGAACCATCACGCCCGACAGGAATCCTCCGTCACGCCTTTTCTTCTCACTCTTTTTTGGAGTCCTTCTTTTTATGCTTGGCCCTGTTCCTACCGCTCTTTCAGTCAATTTTCCCTCCGATTATCAGTCGAAATAATGATTTATAACGTTTTTAGCGTTACATTTCAAGAATTCTTCATCAATCGTAGTATATGAGCCGTTTTCGTAAAGTATGTTACCGTCACAAACCGTCATGAGCACATTGTCGTCATTTGCACTGTAGCAAACAGCCGAATCTATGCTATATGCGGGAATGTTATTTATAGCGTTCATATCGATAAGGATAAGGTCTGCCCTATTTCCGACCTTGATCTCACCTGCATCAACTCTTCCCTGCGCCAAGGCTCCGTTTTTCGTAGCGCATCTGATCATATCAGAAGCGATCGTAACTGCGGGATTGCGCTCAACGCCTTTATGAATAAGGGTAGCAAACTGAAGCTCTCTGAGTATGCTCAATCTGTTGTTTGATGCAACACCGTCTGTACCGAGCGTAACGTTTACACCTGCATCCTTCATCTTGCGGTAAGGCATTACGCCGCTTCCGAGCTTAAGGTTACTGACAGCGTTGTGAGCAACGCTCACGCCCTTTTGAGCCATGAGCTTTATATCATCGTCGCTGACGTAGACACAGTGTGCGGCAGTAACGGGATTATCAAGTACGCCGCAATAGTCCAAGAAGCGTGTCGGTGTCATTCCGTGTCTTTCAATGCACTCCAAGTGCTCGCTCTCTGTCTCGGAGACGTGGATCTGGAATCCTGTGCCAAACTCCTTCGTAAGTCCGGCAACGTATCTGAAGCATCCCTCAACGTTTGTATATTCTGCGTGGAGAGACATATCTATTTTGATCCTGCCGTCAGCCTTGCCATGCCATCTGTTAAATATGTCCACAGACTCAAGAACCCTTTGATCAAGCGAAAAATCCGCATCCTTATCAAAGGAAACGATGGATCTTGAAAGGTTAGCCTTGATTCCGGTCTCCTCAACCGCTCTTGCGGTCTCATCGAGGAAGAAATACATATCCGAAAACGAGACCACTCCGTTTTTTATCATCTCTGCTATTGCGAGCATCGATCCCCAGTAAACTCTTTCTCCGTTGAGTCTATCCTCTGCAGGAAAGATTTTTTCAGTGAGCCATCTTTGAAGCGGGAGATCGTCACCGTAACCGCGGAAGAGCGTCATCGCGCTGTGACAGTGAGTGTTGTAAAATGCAGGCATAAGAAGGTTACCGTTGCCCTCTACAACACGGTCTGCCTTTTCATCGGGAATATTTTTTCCAACGTAGTACACAGACGTGCCGTTTACAAGAACGTTGACCGTGCTCTCGCCGTATCCGTATTCTTCAAGCAATCTGACGTTTTTAAATAATATACTCACTTTTCTTTCTCCTATGATAGATTTCTTCTGCGGTAAAATTCAAGCGCCGCCGCTATCTTCTGCTCGGTCTTGTTATCCGAAAGATACTCATACGGATATTTCGGGTTAAAAAATCTTTCTATAACTCTCGGGCTTCCGTCCTTGGGGTTATAGTCAACAAACTTCGAAACCGCGCCTGCGCCGCAAGCAAAGATGGAATGTATCTCCTCCATCATGTATATATTGTACAGTCCTTTATATCCGTCAAGCGAAAAACCGACGTTTTCGTAATTTCCAACGGTGTTTTTCTGTCTGTACATATAGTAAGGCTCATACCCTTCATGCTGTGCCGTTATCTGCGAGTAATCAACGCATTTTCCAACGTCACCGCCTCTGATAGAGTATATATGTGTACTGTTTTTAAGAAAATCGCTCGCCTTCTTTACGCTAAAGGTATGTATCGTAATATTTTCGGGGCGAAGCGAAACTATCTTGTCGTATGACGATGCGAAGCTTGAAAATTTATCTCCGGGCAGACCTGCAATAACGTCGGTATTGATGATCTTTATTCCCGCATCCCTCGCTATCTGATATGCCTTAAGAAAATCCTCTGCGGTGTGCGAGCGTCCTATAATTCTGAGAACATCATCGTTCAGCGTCTGCGGATTTACGCTTATTCTCGTTACTCCGCGAGAGATCGCTATCTTCATCTTCTCTTCTGTTATTGTATCGGGGCGACCCGCCTCAAGCGTATATTCTGCAAGAGACAAAGGATCCACGTTGCTCTCAACGGTAGCCAAAAGCCAATCAAGCTGAGCATTATCAAGAATAGTAGGTGTGCCTCCGCCTATATATACCGTCTTTACGTTCAATCCAAGCTCTCTTATGAGCGAAAAGGTCTTATTGATCTCATCGCCGAGCGCTACAAGATAATCCGGTATCGTTGCAAGGAGCTTCTTCGAGGTATATGAAACGAACGAGCAATATGCGCATCTCGTCGGACAGAACGGGATAGATATATACACACTGCAATCCTTTGCATCCGCGCCCTTAACAAATTCTGTCTCGTTCAACGCAACCTCAGTTGCGAGAGCCGCCTTTTTGGGTATCACGAAGTAATCGCTGACGAGTGTCTTCTTGACCTTTGTCTTAGACATTCCGCTCTCAAGCATCTCTGTCGCGACCTTAGATGGTCTGACACCTACCAGCATTCCCCAAGAGGGTCGGTAGCCTATTACCTCTCCGCAAACAGAAAGTATAGCATCGCCAACCGCGATCTTTTTCAGTCTGTCGCGCGTTATATCCTCTCTGTTTTGATATATCTTTTCGCTTGAAGCATACTTTTCATCAAGAGTGAGCTCTGCAAAGACCTTTACACCGTCCTCGCTTTCCTCAAGAGTCAAGGACAGCTCCGGAACGGCAAGCCCCTCGGCATCCTCACTCTGCTCCTCTGCCGAAAATCTCTCCCCGGGGAAAAATATCATGCAAAGTGTCTGAACGTAGTACTGATTTATATTTCCGCTTACGTTAAGCTTCATTTTAATCTGTTCCTGACTTTCTTAATTTTTTACTGTTTTTTCTTTTTAAGGACCTCACTGTCCATCACAATGGTAACCGGACCGTTATTCACAAGTCCGACCTCCATATGAGCACCGAAAACTCCCGTCCCTACCTGCTTAAGCTCCGCTCTCATCAATGAAACGAAGTACTCATAAAGTCTGTTAGCCTCATTTGCAGGAGCGCTTTCCATAAAGTCGGGTCTGTTTCCGTGCTTATAATTCGCCATAAGCGTGAACTGCGATATTACCAGAGCCTCGCCGTCAATGTTTTTTACAGAGAGGTTCATTTTATCGTTTTCGTCGGTGAATATTCTTAAATTGCATATTTTGGCGGCTAAAAGATCTGCATCCTCCTCGCAGTCGCCCTTTGCAACACCCAAAAGGATCATAAGTCCCTCTGCGCATTCTCCGACCATCTCACCGCCCACCTTGACGTGTGCGTTTTTTACTCTTTGTATTACTGCTTTCATTATCCTTGATCCTTCCCTTGCGGACAGTAAGGCAAATCAACACCAACCTTTTCGGTCAGCTATGATCACGAGAAGCCTCTGCCAACGCTTTCAACTCCGTTGAGTCCGCGAAGTCTTGCAACTATTGAGTTATAATGGTCGATATTCTTGCAGCTGATCTTAAGGCTGATTATACATCTGCCGTTTGTTCTCTTTTGAGAATTGACCTGCAATATAGCAACCTTCATATCCGCAAGTGCGACCGCAACGTCGGCAAGCATTCCGACTCTGTCCTCGGTAAAGAGCTGGAGCAAAGCCTCGTAAACGTTTCTGGAGCTGTCCTGCCCATCGGTCTCCCAATGAGCCTCCTTCCATCTGTCGCGATTTATTTCAAGCTTTCTGCCCTCTATTACATTGGGACAATCCTTTTTGTGTATTGATATACCGTAACCCTTGGTAATAAATCCTATAACCTCGTCACCGGGAAGCGGGTTACAGCATTTTGCAAATTTAACCTGACAACCGCTCTCTCCGTCAACAATGATTCCGCTGTTCGATTTAAGATTCTTGGGCTTAGCGGTCTTTTGTGAAAGACTCTCCTCGGTAATCTCCTCAACGTCGTGCTCGGGTTCAACAAGCTTTGCTGATTCTTCTTTGATCTTATTGACAAGCTTGCTTATTGAAATTCCGCCGTATCCAACGCCGTTATACAGATCGTCAGCACTTGCAAATCCGATCCTTGCGGCAACAGCGTTTACGACCTCAAATCTTCCCTGCTCATCAAGCTTAATGTTCTGCTTTCTGAACTCTCCGTCAACCATCGCGCGTCCGAGTGAAATGTTCTCCGCTCTGGTTTCCTTTTTGAACCACTGCTTGATCTTCGAGCGAGCCTCACTCGTCTTAACGATGTTAAGCCAGTCTCTGCTCGGGCCCTTTGTCGTGCTTGATGTAAGTATCTCTACGATCTCTCCGTTCTGCACCACGCGATCTATCGGAACTATCATTCCGTTTATCTTTGCGCCTATCATCTTGTTTCCGACAGCGGAGTGGATGGCATACGAAAAGTCTATAACGGTTGCTCCCTGCGGGAGCGCAATAACGTCACCCTTAGGAGTGAACACAAAGACCTCATCCTGGAATATGTCGGTCTTAAGCGCGTTCATAAACTCATCATGGTCACGCGCCTCGCCCTCGGTCTCGATAAGCTTGGATATCCATTCGAGCTTTTTGTCCATATCCTCCTTTGAGGATGCGCCGGATTTGTATTTCCAATGCGCCGCGATACCGTATTCAGCAAAATGGTGCATGTCACGGGTTCTTATCTGTACCTCAAACGGTATTCCGTCGCGTCCGATAACCGTCGTGTGAAGCGAACGGTACATATTCGGCTTAGGCGTAGAAATATAGTCCTTGAAGCGACCGGGGATCGAATTGAACATCTCGTGTATCAATCCAAGCGTGGTATAGCACTCAAGCTCGGTCTCAACTATGACTCTAACCGCATAAAAGTCATATATTTCATCAAAACTCTTATTCTGGGTGTACATCTTCTTATAGATGCTGTAAACCGTCTTGATTCGTCCTTCAAGAGTGAAGTTTATATGATTTTCGGTAAGCTTGTCGGATATAATCGAGCGTATGCTCTCAATCACGTCCAAGCTCTGTCCGTATTTATTCTCGATCGAATCCTTGACCTCCTTATATCCTATGGGGTCAAGGTGCTGTATACCGATATTCTCAAGCTCCTGCTTGATCTTCTGTATTCCAAGCCTGTGCGCCAAGGGTGCATACACCTGCATCGTCTCAAGCGCGGTAAGTCTTCTCTTGTTTTCCGCCTTAGCGTCAAGAGTACGCATATTGTGGAGTCTGTCACAGAGCTTAATAAATATGACTCTTACGTCCTCATGCATTGCAAGAAGCATCTTTCTTAGGTTCTCTATATGCTCCTCTTCCTTGTCCTCTACCTGCATAAAGACGATCTTCGTCAATCCGTCAACAAGGTGAGCAACGTCTGCACCGAAGTTCTTTTCGATATCCTTGATATCCACCCTGTCGGAGCAATCCTCCACCGTGTCGTGAAGAAGAGCCGCGCATATAGAATCGGTATCAAGTCCGAGTCCCGCGACTATCTCCGCGACTGCGAGAGGGTGTGAAATATAGGGCTCACCGCTCTGACGGAACTGTCCGCGGTGAAGCTCGTCGGCATAGTCATAGGCTTTTTTGATCTTTTCAAGGTCGTAGCTCTTGCCCGACACGCGCAAAAGATCAAGTAACCTATTAGGGTTAAATTCCTGGGTAATAGCTGAATTGGTTTCCATAGATGATTCTCCTTCCGGCACTATTGCACCGGCACTGTTTGTCGGCTTTTCAGACTTTTCTGCGACGCCGTATCGCTTTTATGATATGCAAATGCTCTCAAGCATTTTAAAGGTATCTGTCGACTCGATATTGCTCTTCTGTACGTTTTTGCAAACCTCGAACTCAAAAATCTCTTCAGCGTAGAAATCGAATTCGCAGACCTTCATATCGGATAAGATATTTAAAATAAATTTGAGCTTAATATAGTTTATATCAACGCTTGTCTGCTCTAAAATTGCCGAGCGCAAATTTCTGCATGTTAAAACCTTGCGTCCGCACATTCCTTCATATCTCAGAAATTTATAAACGTGCGCCACGTCCGCTCTCGTTGGAATAATATCCTCGTCTCGCGATATATTAGCACCGTTCATTATCTCGGCGTATCTCGCCTTTTGTCTGTTGCGCTCCGCTTCAAACTCAGACGAAAGCCTTATATCCTGAACTATCAGCTGAAGGCTCTTCTGACCTCTGAATTCATTGATCGCAAGCTGACAGAGAACGTCGACTCTCTCGCCGAACCTATACTCGAATGTCATTGGAGACATTCCGAAATATATTGCGGTGTATGTCTTTCCCTTAGAGGTGAGCATGAGCTTTGAATGCTTGCCCCCTCCCATCGATATGACCTTATCAAGCATCAGATCAGACACGATAAACGTAGGTGTCTGGTTGGCAATTCCGAACGGCTCAAGAGCGCTGATCTCATCAACAATATCCATTGAAAGCTCCTCGGTGGGAATATCGCAATCCGCCTCGTACTTCATAACGAAAAGATCGTCGGAAAAGCTCTCTCTTGCATAATCGTTTATCATTTTGCGGAAGTCGGCAATATTGCATCTCATAACCGAAAGTCCTGCCGCAAGCTCGTGTCCTCCGAATTGAACGAGATGCTCTCTGCAATGACCAAGCGCATCAACGAGATTCATTCCTTTAACGCTTCTTCCCGATCCCTTTCCCACATCCAAAGGATTGCTGTCACCGGTGGTTGCGCCCGCAAAGGAAATAAGAATTGACGGGAGGCCGTATTTTTCAGTAATTCGCGAGGATACTATTCCGATTATTCCCTGCTCCCATTCGTCATTTTCAAGAACTATGACCTTATCACGCTTAAAATCGTGCGATTCTTCGATCATCTGGTATGCTTCATCGGCTATATGGTTCTCAACGCGCTGTCTTATCTGGTTTATCTCGCAAAGCTCCTCTGCAAGTGAATATGCTATCTCCTCATCATCAGACAAAAGAAGCTCGACCGCCTTTGATGCGGAGCTTATTCGTCCGGCCGCATTGATTCTCGGAGCCAGCGAGAAGCTTATATATCCTGAATTGATCTTGCGCTTTTTAGCGTTCTTATCCGCAGTGCTCTTTACGCTGTTAGCGTTACTGGCATTGTTCGCCGCCTCAATAAGCGCGGCGAGACCGATTCGCGCGCCCGAATCGATCGTAGCAAGACCGTACTTAACGATAACTCTGTTCTCATCGATAAGAGGCATTACATCGGCAACCGTACCGACCGCCACAAGATCGATATACTGTGAGCATATGCATCTGACAGCCTCGATGGGATCGATCATGGGAGATCTCGCGATCTCATATCCGCACACGAATTTAAAGACAACTCCAACTCCCGCAAGCTCGCAGAAGGGATAATTGCAATCAGGTCTGTGAGGATTGACCACCGCACAGGCCAGAGGAAGCTCTCCGTGACATTCGTGGTGATCTGTTATTACGGTATCGATTCCAAGCTCCTTGGCAAACTCAACCTCCTTGTTGGCGGTTATGCCGGTGTCAACCGTAATTATCAGCTTTGTACCGTTTTCGGCAAGCGTTTCAATAGCGCCCTTTGAGACGCCGTATCCCTCCTTGGCGCGAAGCGGTATGTAATAATCCACGTCTGCACCCAAGGACTTCAGGTAAAGATATAGCAAGGTCACCGAGGTAACTCCGTCCACGTCATAATCTCCGTACACGGTTATTTTGTCTCCGCGCTCAATCGACTCGGACACCCTCCTTACCGCCTTGTCCATATCCTTCATCAGAAAGGGATCGTGCAAGATCTCCTCTGACGGATTCATAAATTCTCTTCCTCGCTTTGAGTCGGAAAATCCTCTGTTATAAATCAGAGTTGCCGCAATCCTTGAAATATTCAAGTCACGAGCCAAATTTCCGATCAAGGCATCTGTCTCGGTGTTTCCCGGCGTATACCTCCGCGACCACACCTTCTTCTTTAGATTTTCGTTCATTATATCTCCAATTTTTTATTATTCCGTATTATTCAAAAGGGTGAAAATCTCGATGCAATGGCAATAGCGGTCTTTATACCGTCAACCGCCGCGCTCGTAATTCCTCCCGCATATCCCGCGCCTTCTCCGCAGGGATATATGTTGGCCTTGCCCAATGCTCTCATATCCTCCGTACGAAGTATGCGTACGGGAGATGATGTTCTCGTTTCAGCTCCGGACAGTACTGCCTCATTCATTGCAAAGCCTTTTATTTTTTTATCGAATGAGCCGAGTGCATATCTCAACGAATTTGTAACGTAGCTTGGGAAGATATCATCCATAGACGAAAGCTTATAGCTGTTTCCTCCCATATAAGACGGCATAACGGAAGTCGGCTCACTTCCCCTTTTGCCCGACATAAAATCGCCCACCGTCTGCACGGGAACGCGGTAATCTCCGCCACCCGCTCTGAATGCGGCTCTCTCTATGTCTCTTTGATATTTTATGGCTCCCAAGACCTCGCTTCCGTCAACAGCTTCAAAATCCTCTGTCTTTATAGAAACCGCAACTGCGGAATTGGAATTTTCACCACTTCTCGCGTAGGAGCTCATACCGTTTACAACAACTCCACCCTCCTCGCTCGCGGCGGCAACGACCTCGCCTCCGGGGCACATGCAGAAGGTGTAAACTCCTCTGTCACTCTTCGTATCGGACAAAGCGTATTCAGCTGCGCCAAGCGAAGGATGACCTGCAAGTCTGCCGTAAAGCATCTCCTCTATAAAGCTGCGCTTGTGCTCTATTCTCACTCCGACCGAGATAGGCTTCGCGATCAGGCTGAAATTATTACCCAGGAGCATCTCATATGTATCCCTGGCACTGTGTCCGAGGGCTAAGACCAAAGCAGAGCACTCAAAGTCGCCCTTTGTGGTCTTCGCAACGCAGGTCTCTCCCTTGTCAACAATGTCAGTAAGCTTGCAACGGTAAATTACACTTCCGCCAAGCTTCTCAATATGTCCAAGCATATTATCTACAACGTTCCTAAGAATATCGGTACCGATGTGAGGCTTCGCCTTCACGGTAACCTCATCGGGCGCACCGAAACGGCGGAGCGTCTCAAGAACGTAAGTGCATTTGGGGTCGTTTATTCTTGTGAGCAGCTTGCCGTCAGAAAACGTGCCCGCACCGCCTGCACCGAATTGAATGTTCGACTCGGTGTCAAGCACTCTTTCTGTACAAAAGCGTTCAACAGAACGAACTCTGTCCGCAATACTGTCACCGCGGTCGATAATTATCGGTCTGTAACCGTTTTCGGCAAGTATAAGAGCGCAGAAAAGCCCCGCAGGTCCCATTCCTACGACAAGAGGACGCGCATTCATGCTTTCCTTTCCTGTCGTTATCAGGAGCTCGTCCACCTCTATCGCTCTCGCACCGAGACGCAAAAATCTGTCGGTGTCGGCAGAGGAATCCTCAAGGGACTTGGCACAGACGGAATAGACGAGCCTTATATTATCTTTTTTTCGAGCATCTACACTCTTTTTGTATATATTCAACTCATAATCCGAATGCGAAATTCCAACGCTGTTAAGCTTCTTGCGAGCGAGCTGTAAAACCTTATCCTCGCTCTCAAACGGAGATATCGCAATTCCGTCAATGACAAATACCTTCTTCATACCACTCAGCCTTCGATCGTTATAACTGTATTTTCCTTAAAATATACACCGTTCGGGAAGTCCTTATCAGATACCGTGTATGTGGTTACCGTGCCGGACTCGCCAAGATCTACCGATATTCTGCATGCATTCACTTCTCTTATAACAGACGGAGCTCCCCATATCTCAACAGACTGTCCGACAAGCTTCTCTCCGTTAACGTATACGTCAACGTTCTTATGCTCAATAGCATTAACTATAACCTCGATTCCGTCTGTCGAGCACTCTATGATCGCACTCTCATCGACAACCACGGGAATAAGGTTTGTATCGTAGAACGTGGGCATAAATCCTGAGAACGTTCTCGAATCCTCGTACTGTGCAAAGCTTCCGTCAACGTTGAATCTTGCGGAAACAATATGCTTAAGCTGGCTCTTTGCACCCTTTATGGTGATCTCTCCTACAAACGCGCACTCGTATGAGTATTTCAGAGTTCCCTGCTCAAGCACGTCGGGAGTTACCACAGTCAATGGAACAGTGTATGTTCCGATCTCGTCCGCATAGAAGCTGACGTTCGGGATCTCGGATTCTGAAAGAGTCAAGCTGCTTCCTTCGGGAGTAATTATCGAAAGAGGAAGCGTGTGGTGACCGACCTCTCTTATTCCGCTCACATCAACAGTAACCTGATACTCGCCCTTGCTGTATTTCTTAAGATCTCTGTTTGATCCGGTAACGGTAACTGTGATCTCCTTTTTATCAAGACCGTAAATCATCATACCGTTATCCTCAAGCGATTCAAGTCCCACTATCTGAATATCAAGGACCATAGTCTCGGCAACATCGGTGTCATTGAAATTGACCATCCACAGCCAAATGACCGCCGCGACAAGAAGACAAATAAGTCTCGGGAAAAGATCAAGCTTTCTCTTCGGCTTATCCGATACGCTTATGCTCTCATTTCCGTTCTCGTCTTTTTCTTTTATAAAGTCGTATCGCTTCATTCCGCTTTATCCTCTCCTTTCACATTCTTCTTTTTTCTTCCGGGTGTTTTGACGGTTTCGGTTTTTTCAATGTTACCGTCCTCTGTTATCTGCTTACCCGTCATAAGCTTGTAAAGGTCATCTCTCAAATCGTTTGACTTGTGCTTGCCGCCCTTACCGATATCGTTGTAATCGCGATTGAGCAGCTTGTTGTTGGCGATCGATATATTTCCGGTCTCCTCTGAAACAACCACCACGATCGCATCGCTTATCTCGCTTATTCTGATCGCCGCGCGGTGACGGGTACCAAGACCCTCTGCAACGTTCTCTGCTCCCGAAATTGTTTTCGACTTGCAGGACGCCGAGACGATTCTGTCATTTCTGATTATCACAGCACCGTCGTGAAGAGGGGATCTGTTTACGAAAATATTGCAAAGAAGCTGACGGGAAACTATCGCATCTATCGGAGTGCCTTCTGTCATCTGGTTGTGAAGTCTACCCGTTCTCTCAATGACAATAAGCGCGCCCTCTCCCTTACTTGAAAGCTCAAACGCAGCAGCGGATATCTCCTCAACCGTGTGGAAAACCGCATCCTGATCGACAGACTGTCTGTGACCTATTCTTTTAAGATTAGCAGATGTAGTCGATCCAAACTCCTCAAGCATATCGCGAAGCTCGGGCTGGAAGATGATACAGAGCGCTATAATTCCGACAGCATAGAATGTCTGCAGGATAGAATTTATCGCAACCATATCCAATATGTCACTGAGAACGTATAACACAAGAAGCAATGCGAATCCCGTAAGTATTCTTGACGCATGCCTATCCCTTATGAACTTGTACAAGATATACAGCAAGCAAGCCAATATCACAATATCAAGCACATTGATAACAGTGACATTAGCAAATGGAAATACAATGTAATCCATAAAAAAATCGGTTATTCGCTCCCAAAGATCGCCTATCCGTCCAAACATCTTCTTTTTCCTTTCGTCAATACGAGTGTTTATTGTCATCCTCGCGCGTGCGCACACTACGCGATTTTAATTATAAATATATACTATTCAGTATATTATAACAGATAATAGGCCGTCAAGTCAAGAGTTTTCTTCATTTCTCACGAAATAATTTGCACTTTTTCTCGCTTTTCCGACCAATATTTTACAGCTTTGAAAAAGTTTTTGAAAAATTTACAAAAAAATAAAAAAATTGCCTCCATCGGAGGCAATTTTCCTTTAATTTTTTTCTAATTTTTGAGAAAGAGATGAGAGTGATGCATAAACGAAAAAGTAACACATAAATCCAAATATTATTTGCGATATGTACACTATTGCCAAGAAAAGCCACGTTACTGACTCTTTAGGAAATCCTGATTCTATTATGACCAAAACATCCGAGATCAAGGTTCCTGCAAACTTTGCAATATAGGTAACCAATGCACAAACATACGCAGATTTCAAAAGGCAATTTTTCTTATCAAACACCTTTTCAAAAAGATATGCGTGGGGTGGCACCTCCACGTTTGATGATGTTATACGCTCTGCCGCTCTTTTTACAAAGTTTCTTTCCTCTGTAAACTTGAGTATGATCTTCTTGGATATTTTGTATATGATCATCAGCTGTATGAGCTCAAGTCCGGTATAGAGCAGTATCCAAACGAGGTCCACTAACCAGAGAAGCGGAACACTTCCGTTCCCTATCCATCCCATTACAACCGTGGTGCAGTACTTATAGAACGTAACCGATCCGAACATTACAAATACCTTGCCGACTCCCTGAGTTTCCCACTTGTAAATTGCAAGCAAAAGAATTGCGTAACAAAGTGATATCGCGCACACCTCAAATATCTCACCCAAAAATTCAAGCAAGATCGGAGCCGCACTTTCGGCATATACAACGTTATTGGATGCGATCTCCACTATCTTTGCAATAGCAAATCCGTTGATCGAATACAAAACGACCGAGACAATCACAGCCAACCATATCCATTTTTTCAAAACGGACTTATCCGCCTTTTTCATTGAAATTTCCTCTTAACCGCAAAGCGGCTCTTTTCTCATTTTATTTCTTTTAAAAACTCTTCGATTCTTGACAGAGCTTCTCTTATATGTGACGTGGAGTAGCAATACGAGGCTCTCACAAACCCTTCTCCGCAGTCTCCAAAGGCATTTCCGGGCACAAGTGCAACCTTCTTTTCACGCAAAAGCGTTTCACAGAACGTCTCGCTGTCCATACCCGAAATTTTGATGGACGGAAAGGCGTAAAACGCCCCCTTAGGCTCAAAGCAGTATAGACCCATTTTATTAAATCCGCCTACCATAAGCCTGCGCCTCATATCATATTCGCCGAGCATATTCTCTATATCCGCGTCTCCGTTTCTTATTGCCTCAACAGCCGCGTATTGCGACGTTGTGGGAGCGCTCATAATGGCAAACTGGTGTATTTTGGTCATCTGCGCTATTATGGGTGCAGGACCGCAGGCATACCCCATTCTCCATCCCGTCATTGAATATGTTTTTGAAAAACCGTTTATAACCACGGTCCTCTCCTTCATACCGTCAATCGATGCGACCGAGATATGCTTTGAATCACCGTATGTAAGCTCAGAATATATCTCATCCGACAAAACACATATGTCTGTGCCGCGCAAGACCTCAGCAATGCTCTCAAGATCATCCCGTTCCATTATAGCTCCGGTAGGATTGCATGGAAAAGGAAATACCAAAAGCTTTGTTTTATCGGTTATAGCCGCACGAAGCTCCTCGGCAGTGAGTCTGAACTCGTTTTCCTCCTTAAGCTCCACTATAACAGGAATACCGCCCGCCAATCTGACGATAGGCTCATAGCAAACAAAGCTTGGCTGAGGAATTATCACCTCGTCTCCAAAGCCTACCAAGGCTCTGATAGCGGTATCTATACCCTCACTTCCGCCAACTGTTATAAGCACCTCGTCCCGAGGCGAGTATTCAAGTGAATACCTCCTCTTTAAAAACGCGCAGATCTCCGTGCGAAGCTCGAGTATTCCCGCGTTAGAGGTGTACCTTGTCTTGCTTTCTTCAAGCGATCTTATTCCTGCGCGCCTGATATGCCATGGTGTTGGAAAATCGGGCTCTCCGACTCCAAGCGAAATAACGCCCTCCATGCTGGCGGCAATATCAAAAAATTTCCTTATACCGGAAGGCTTTATGTCATTCGCAACCGTAGGATTTAAAACCTTGCTGTAATCCATCATAATGAATACGCGCCTCTGTCATCATCCTCTGTCTTGATAAGCTCTACGTCAAGCTCCTTGTATCTTCTGAGGACAAAGTGGGTAGATGTGCCGGTCACACAGGACATGGTCGCAAGCTCCTTTGCTACGAACATAGCGACCTCCTGAAAGGTCTTGCCCTTTACTATAACGCAAAGGTCATATGCTCCCGACATAAGATAAACGCTCTCTACCTCGGGGTATTTCATAACGGTTTCCGCTATCTTCTCAAAGCCGTATTTGTCCTGAGGAACAACCTTAAGCTCAATAAGCGCGGAAACGTAAGCATTATCAAGCTTTTCCCAGTCGATAACGGTCTTGTATCCTCTTATAAGCCCTGCCTCCTCAAGCTCACGCATTTCATTAGCTACCTCATTTTCAGCCATGCCCGTCATAAGAGCAATATCCTCAACCGAGGTGCGGGCATTTTTTGCAAGTATTTTAAGTATCTTAGTATTCATTTGAACTCCCCCATTTAAACGCTTGAGGGGTGCGGACAGTCATCTGCTCGCACCCCTTGGCAGCATGGCATTTTAGCCAATGCCTATTCTGTTATCAGATGTACTTCTTTACGAGATCACTTGCCTCTTCAGCAGGAATGGAAGAGGTAATAACAACATTAACACCAAGCTTGTTTGAAAGCTCGTCAACAGCCTTTACAAAGCTCTCGAAGCCTGCGATGTCATTGTTAGCAATCTTAAGTGCCGAATCTATAAAGAGATCTGTTACGTCATGGTTGCTGGCAAGCATACCTGCTACAAATCCATAGAGAGACTGAGCATCAAAAATGAGATAATCGTTAGTATTGATAAGACGTACAGTATACTTAACGTCAAAGCGGAGTCCTACTCCCTTTTCAACACATACAACAGTTCCCTCAGACTTTTCAGAAGCCTCGTTTACCATAGAAATGAGTGTCTTTGTCTTGCCCGTTCCCTTAACGCCAATGATCAATTTGAGCATAAATGTCCTCCTCTGCCGTACGTTACGGCTTTGTTTATTTTTGGATTTCTTACGAAATTTATCTTCCGTGGATATATTATAGCATAGTTTACAATAACTTGCAAGTATTTTTTGAAAATTTGTGCAAAATTATTTCAACTTTTCCTCAAGAGCAGCCTTCATATCCTCATATCCGGGCTTGCCGAGAAGCGCGAACATGTTTTTCTTGTACGCCTCAACACCGGGCTGGTTAAAGGGGTTAACGCCCAGCATATAGCCGGAGAGTGCGCAAGCAAGCTCGAAGAAGTAGAAAATGTATCCGAGCGAGTATGCGCTTCTGTCCTTAAGCTCGATAAGAATGTTGGGTACACCGCCGTCAACGTGAGCAAGAAGTGTTCCCTGCATGGCTGTCTTCTTTACAACGTTGAGATCAACGCCGGAAAGGAAATTGAGTCCGTCAATGTTATTGGGATCGTGAGGGATCTTGAACTCGACTCCGTTATCCTCAACAGCAAGAACTGTCTCAAAGAGATTTCTGACACCGTCCTGTATATACTGCCCGAGAGAGTGGAGATCTGTCGAGAAGATAACCGATGCGGGGAAAATTCCTCTCTTGTCCTTACCCTCGCTCTCACCGTAAAGCTGCTTCCACCACTCGTTGAGCATCTTTGCGTAAGACTCGTAACCAACAAGGATCTCGGTAGTCAGACCCTTTCTGTAAAGAATGTTTCTGATAGCCGCATACTTGTAAGCGTCGTTCTTGTTTATATCCTCGTCGCGATATGCAAGACGTGCATCAGCCGCGCCCTTCATAAGCTCGTCAATGTCAATACCTGCAACAGCAATGGGAAGAAGTCCTACCGCGGTGAGAACAGAAAAACGGCCTCCAACGTCATCCGGAACAACGAATGTCTCGTATCCCGCCTCGTCGGAGAAGCTCTTAAGAGTTCCTCTTGCCTTATCGGTGGTAACGAAAATTCTCTCTTTTGCTCCATCCTTGCCGTACTTGTTTTCAAGAAGCTCACGGAATACTCTGAACGCAACTGCGGGCTCGGTGGTGGTTCCCGACTTCGAGATAACGTTAATGCAAACGTCGCGTCCCTCGCAGACCTCGAGAATCTCAGCCATAGAAACCGCGCTTATATCGCAACCTGCAAAGTAGACATCGGGTGTGTCCTTCTTAAGGCAGTTGTACTTATCAGACTTCAAAAACTCGATAGCGGCAGGAGCACCGAGGTAGGATCCGCCGATACCGATAACAACAAGCACATCACAGCTCTTTTTGATCTTTTCAGCCGCAACCTTGATTCTTGCAAATTCTTCCTTGTCATAATTTTCGGGGAGGTCGATCCAACCGAGAAAATCATTTCCGGCGCCGTTTCTGTCAATGATCTGGCGGTGAGCCGCGCTTACAGCGGTCTGTATATTTTCATATTCATGCTCTGCAATAAAGTCCTTCAAATACTTATCGCTTAATTTGATTGCCATTTTAAAATCCTCCTAGCATTGTATGCGCTAAATTGTTATTGAACTTATTATAGCACAGCTTCCCTTATTTTTCAAGTGTTTTTTTATCAATAAATCAAACTTTTTGCCCTTTTTGCATCATTTCAGAAGGAATCCCGCAAGCAGTCTTCCAAAAAGACCGAAATAGCTGATTTTTTCAACGCCATCAAGCGCTACAACGTCGGCTCTGCCTATCTCTCGTCCCTGGCATGAAAAAATCACCTCTCCAATACGTCCGCCCTTCACTATAGGTGCTTTTAGAGTGTCGGGGATGTTGAAGGTAACCGTCACCTTACCGACCTCGCCCTTTTTAACAACACAAGAAAAGCCCTGTGCAGACACTCTTACCTTATCCGTCACTCCTCCGTTTACTTTAACGGAATCGAGCGTAGTCGGAGCATACGAATAAACACCGTAGTTCGCAAATCCCCAATCAAGAAGACTTGCCGCAACCGCGTTGCGCTTGTCACCGCTCTCCGCTCCCATGATGACGCATATCAGAGAAACGCCGTCACGCTCAGCTGTTGCGCTGACACAAAATCCCGCCTTGCTCGTTGAGCCGGTTTTAAGACCCGTACAGCCCTTGTAAAAACGAACCAATCTGTTTGTATTTGTCAGTCCGAAAAGCCCGTTTCTTACCGTATCCATCCACACCGAGCTGTATTCAAGGATCTTCTTGTGCTTTATAAGCTCCCGTGACATTATCGCAATATCGCGAGCGCTTGTCAGATGATTTGTGGCGGTATCGTCAAGACCGTTAGTGTTTTCAAAGCTTGTGTTCGTCATCCCAAGCTCTGCGGCTCTCTCGTTCATCCTTGCAACAAAGGCGTCCTCACTGCCGTATACGTGCTCGGCAAGGGCGCACGCCGCATCGTTTGCCGATGCGATAACAACGCTCTTGATCATGTCCTCAACGCTCATCTCCTCGCCTTCCTCAAGGAATATCTGTGAGCCTCCCATGCTCGCTGCGTGCGCGCTGGTCCTTACTGTGTCTTCAAGAGCGATCCTGCCATCCTCCAAAGCCTCCATAACCAGCAAAAGCGTCATTATCTTTGTTACAGATGCAGGCGGGAGCGCCTCGTCCGCATTCTGCTCGTAAAGCACCTCACCGGTCGTACCCTCCATGAGTATCGCGCTTTTGCATTCAAGACCAAGATCCACCTTTTCCTCAACCGTTGCGACACTCTCTGCGGATATAGGCTGAGAGAAGACCGCAAACGAGGATAAGCCAAGCAGCGGGACAACTAAAAGCGGAAACAGAATAATCACCGCAAGTCTTTGATTTTTCCTTTTTAAAAACATAAAACATCACCTCTTACCCAATTATACTTCGGTAAGAGGTGATGTTATGTATCAACAGTTTGTCCTATTTTTCTTTTTTCTCGCTTCTCTGTTAAAGGCCTTGATGTGAGCAAAGGTCTCCTTTTCTCCCTTTTCGGCTAACATATTGAGCCATTCCTCAAGAATGTCGGCAGTGCTTTCGTGCATTTTCGCTCTCGCGTTACCGCGCAGGTAATATTCAAGAGCCGAGGAATCGGTGTAATCCTTGCCCTTATATATCTTGCTTGCGGCAACTCTGTCGCAAAACATTTCGGTAATAAAACGGAGCGGCATAGGTACAGGCTCATATCTGCGAGTCTGCATATTAAGATCGTTCCAATATTCAAAATGATGTCTGTTTCTTCCCTTATGATGCATCCACGCAATCGAGTAACCGAAAAGATCTCTCTCCTGCTCATTTGGACTTCTCGTGCCCTGATAATATTTAGCTCCGGGGATGAATTCGGTCAGACTGTATTTCGAAAGATCATGTCCAAGCCCCTGCCAGCCTATTCCGGCCTTAAAGCAGTGAGAAATGACCTTGTGTCGATGCTTTGTAATAGTTCTGAAATGCTTTATGGGGTGAGCCATAGTGAAGCTTCCTTTCAATGCTTTTTTCTTATTTGATCGATCTTAGCGTAAGAGTATCAAGAAGTCTGAGACCCTTTTTATTCTCAAGTATTTTCTCGGCATAGTACAAAGCTCTTTCGGGCTTCATACCGCTCGATTCGTGCGCATCGCTTCCAATTATCACGTCACAGCCTATGTCGTTAGCAAGCGACCAGAACACCGTATTGGGATAATGGCGCATGCTATCAAGACCGAGAAGATTCATTTCAAGCGGCACGTCGTGCTGCTTTGCGCACTCGATTATTTTGGACATTTCTCTTTCGTAAACCTCGATAGGTCCATGAAAATTACAGAGATCAGGATGAGCTACGTAGCTGAACTTTCCCGTTTCAATTCCTCTGCAAACCATCTCCGCATATGTTGCAAGGACGGTTTTTGAGCGTGTCTCCGCGCCAAAATACACTAATTTGTCAACGGTAATCGAGTTGAAATGCTGTCCTTGTATAATGTAATCCGTAGGAAACTGCGCAAGAAAGCTTATAAGCGTATCAAAGACCTCGGGGATATATTCAACCTCAAAGCCTATGTGTATCTTAATATCGTTCTTGTATTCCTCGCGCAAGGCAAGAAGCTTATGGACATAATCCTCTGTCTCGTCCATCGCCATTCTTATACCCATAAATCTCGCGCAATCGGCAGGATCGGCATCTATGGGCAACGGCATAGGCGTGTGGTCGGCAAATCCGAGCTCCTTGTATCCCGCCTTGATCGCCGCCTCCACATATTCTTTTTCACTCTCCATTGATGCGTGACCGCATCTGAATGTGTGGGTATGGTAATTTGCTATCATTTTTTCGTAAAGTCCTTTCGGAAGCTATATCTTTTAGCTTTGATTCACCTGTCAAAGTGACGTAATTTTAATTTTTTCGCTCAGCTCTGCCACACTCGAAGAATGCGGTGGCGCCGTGCCATCCAAAAGACACGCGGCAGACCCAAAAGCCACGGCTCTGCTAAGCATCTCACCGTCATCGGCACCTTCGATATACGCCGAAATAAAGCCTGCAAGCGTGCTGTCCCCTGCTCCTACGGTTGAGATCGCAGAGATCGTCGGAGGCTCGGCAACGGCGGAAAAATTGCTGTTTATCAGCATTGCGCCGCGCTCTCCGAGCGACACCATCACATTTTCGATTCCCTTATCGCAAAGCGCGCAAGCGGCATCCGCACAGTCTGAAAAATCAGCTATATCTCTCTTAAGATACGCAGAGATCTCCTCGCCGTTAGGCTTTATCAGCCACGGCTTTACCTCTATAAGGTCGTCGGGCGAAAATGATTTTGAATCGACAACGACCTTCGCTCCGCAAGCTCTGAGCTCTATCAGGAATTTTTTGCAGTCCGAAATACTGATGCCACAAGGAACGCTACCCGTGAATGTCACCACGGTATACTTGTCGCAATCGATAAGCGACTTGATCTCGCGAAGCACTGAGCTATCGAGAGAAAAGCCCGAAAAGCTTATTCTCGTCTCACCGCCATCGGTGTGCATAGTCAGATTTTCCCTTATTCTGCCTTGCTTTTCGACTGCGATATAATTAACTCCGTACTCATCGAGCAGAGCTCTGAAATCTGCTCCGTTCTCCTGACCGAGAACAACGATCGCAGTATTTTCAACGCCGTTTGCGCAAAGTGCACGGGAAATATTGATTCCCTTTCCGCCCGCATCGCGGCTTGTCATTTCGGCAAGATTTTCATGACCTATTTCAAGCTTTTTGGCACTTGCATGAAGGTCAAACGCGGGATTGAGTGTTATTGTGTATATCTTCATATATCCTCGCAAGTGCTCATTTTTTGAGCCACTTTTTCAAATACTGTCCGGTATAAGATCCCTCAACGAGCGCAACCTCCTCGGGAGTACCCTCGGCAATTATCAAGCCGCCGCCATCTCCTCCCTCTGGACCGAGGTCTATGATGTGATCTGCGCACTTGATAACGTCAAGATTGTGCTCTATTACAAGAACCGTGTTTCCGGCATCACAGATCATCTGCAACACCTCAAGCAGCTTTGATACGTCTGCGGTGTGAAGTCCCGTCGTCGGCTCATCGAGAATGTATATGGTCTTTCCCGTACTGCGCTTTGCAAGCTCTGTTGCAAGCTTTACTCTCTGAGCCTCGCCGCCCGACAGCGTGGTTGACGACTGTCCTATCTTGATATATCCAAGACCGACATCGTAAAGTGTCTTGAGCTTTTTCGTGATCCTCGGCAGACCGTCAAAGAAATTTAATCCCTCCTCAACAGTCATGTCAAGAACGTCAAAAATGTTCTTTCCCTTATATCTCACCTCAAGCGTATCAGCATTGTATCTTTTTCCCTTACAGACGTCACACGTCACGTAAACGTCGGGCAAAAAGTGCATCTCTATGCACTTAACTCCGTCACCCTCGCAAGCCTCGCAACGACCGCCCTTTGTGTTAAACGAAAATCTGCCCGCCTTGTAGCCTCTCGCCTTCGAATCCTTCGTTGATGCGAAAAGCTCACGGATATCGGTGAAAAGTCCCGTGTATGTCGCGGGGTTGGATCTCGGAGTGCGTCCGATAGGGCTCTGATCTATGCAAATCACCTTGTCAAGCGCCTCAAGTCCCTCAACAGACTCGCACTTTCCGGGGTATGCTATTGCTCTGTTGAGGTCGTGAGCAAGCTTCGGATAGAGTATTCCGTTTACCAAAGAGGACTTTCCGCTTCCCGAAACACCTGTAACGCAAACGAATTTGCCTAAAGGTATCTTAACGTCTATTCCTTTAAGATTATGCTCTGCCGCGCCCTTTACGGTAATAAAGCTTCCGTTGCCCTCGCGCCTATTGCTCGGCACGGCTATTCTCTTTCTGCCCGAAAGATATGCACCGGTGACCGAATCGGCATTTTGCTTGATCTCGTCGGGAGTTCCGGCCGCAACCACCTGTCCGCCGTGTATTCCCGCGCCGGGTCCTATATCTATGATATAGTCCGACTCCTCCATCGTCTCCTCGTCGTGCTCAACAACGATTACCGTATTTCCGAGATCGCGTAGCTTTTTAAGCGTTGCGATAAGCTTTGAATTATCTCTTTGGTGAAGTCCTATGCTCGGCTCGTCAAGAATGTAAAGCACTCCAACGAGCGACGAGCCTATCTGTGTCGCAAGTCTTATTCTCTGCGCCTCACCGCCCGAAAGCGTACCCGCTCTTCTTGAAAGAGTGAGGTAATCAAGTCCAACGCTCACAAGGAATCCAAGCCTTGCGCGCACCTCCTTGAGTATCTCGCGTGCGATAGCCTGCTCGGTATCTGTCAATTCAAGCGAATTGACGTGATCGAGCGCGCCCTTAACTGACATAGCGCAAAATTCGTGTATATTTTTACCGCCGACAGTGACCGCCAAAGACATAGGGTTAAGTCTCTGCCCGTGGCAAAATTCACAATCGGTCTCTTCAATAAATTGCTCGTAATAATCGGGGCTCATTCCAAACTGAAGCCTCTGCTCCATCATTTTGATAACGCCCTCGAAAACAGTCTTCTTTTTGTGAGCCTCTCCGCCGAAATATCTCACAACGTCATAGCTTTCAGCTCCGGATCCGTTGAGGAGCACGTCATACGCCTCCTTGGAGTAATCCTTTATAGGCATTTCCAGAGTGAAGCCGAATCTCTCACCGACAGCTCGGAAAAGAGGTCCGTTCCAGCTCTCTTCCTCAAGCGACTTAAATCCGTTTACGTTTATAGCGCCCTCGGAAAGAGAAAGCTTTTCGTCGGGGATCACGCGATTTATCGCAATTTTTCTCGTCTGACCGAGACCCGAGCAATGCGGACACGCGCCCTGCGGATTGTTGAACGAAAACATTCTCGGCTCAAATTCGCCCACAGAAATTCCGTGCTCCTCACACGCGTATGACTGCGAGAATGAAAGCATCTCGCTCTCCTTTTCCTCGCCGTCACGGGTAACGGGCAAAATAACGAGATGACCGTCTGCAAGATTCAGCGCAGTCTCAACCGAATCGGCAAGACGGGCACGTATGCCCTCTCGCATTCCAAGACGGTCGACAGCTATCTCTATCGAATGCTTTTTGTTTTTGTCAAGCTTTATCTCTTCGGAAAGCTCATAAAGACTTCCGTCAACGCGCACACGGACAAAGCCGCCCTTTTTCGCGCTCTCAAATACCTTTTCGTGCATTCCCTTTTGTGCCCTTACAACAGGAGCCAGAACAAGGAATCTTTCGCCTTCGGGAAGCTTTAAAATTCTCTCTATTATCGTGTCAACGCTCTGTCTTACGATCTCCTTGCCGCAGATCGGACAGTGAGGAATACCTATTCTCGCGTAAAGCAAGCGGAGATAATCGTATATTTCCGTAACAGTTCCAACCGTTGAGCGCGGGTTCTTCGATGTTGTTTTCTGGTCTATCGAGATCGCAGGCGAAAGCCCGTCTATTGAATCAACGTCAGGCTTGTCCAGCTGACCGAGAAACATTCTTGCGTAGCTTGAAAGCGACTCGACAAACCGTCTGTGCCCCTCGGCATACACGGTATCAAAAGCAAGAGACGACTTTCCCGATCCCGAAAGTCCCGACAAAACTACGAGCTTGTCTCTCGGTATCGCAACGTCAATATTTTTCAGATTGTGGACGCGCGCGCCCTTTATAACTACGTTTTTTTCCATAAATGATCAGTTGCCTTCCCTCAGCTTCTTTATCTCATCGCGCAAATAAGCCGCCTTTTCAAATTCAAGCGACCTTGCCGCCTCCTTCATCTCGCGCGTGTACTGCTCAATAAGCTTTTCGCGCTCGGACGCCGTAAGCTTCTTTTGCGACTTCTTCTTATCAAGTCTGCTCTTTCCGCGATCCTCGCTCGAAGCGCCCATATCTATAATATCTCGCACACCCTTTATAATGGTCTTGGGAACTATACCGTGCGCCTTATTGTAATCATCCTGTATCTTGCGGCGGCGGTTAGTCTCGCCTATCGCGCGCTCCATAGATCCGGTAATGGTGTCTGCATACATGATGACCTTACCATCGGCATTTCTCGCCGCACGTCCGATGGTCTGTATCAGCGACCTCTCCGCGCGCAGAAATCCCTCCTTGTCCGCATCGAGAATAGCCACAAGCGAGACCTCGGGAATATCAAGTCCCTCACGAAGCAAATTTATACCCACAAGGACGTCAAAAACTCCAAGCCTCAGATCTCGAATTATCTCCATTCTTTCGATCGTGTCGATGTTAAAGTGTATATAACGCACCTTGATGCCGTTATTTTCAAGGTAGTCGGTAAGATCCTCCGCCATCTTCTTAGTCAAGGTTGTAACAAGCACTCTTTCGCCCTTTTCGGCTCTGATGCGTATCTCGCCCATAAGATCATCAACCTGTCCCTCAATAGGTCTTATCTCGACCTCGGGATCAAGCAATCCGGTAGGTCTTATGATCTGCTCAACCACCTGCTCGGAGTGCTCGCCCTCGAAATCTCCGGGCGTTGCGCTTACAAATACCGCCTGATTTATCCTATTCTCAAATTCATCGAAGAACAGAGGTCTGTTATCGTATGCAGACGGCAAACGGAAGCCGTAATCTATAAGGTTTTTCTTTCTTGCGGTGTCACCGCCGCTCATACCGCGCACCTGCGGAAGCGTAACGTGCGACTCATCCACAAAGAGCAGAAAATCCTTCGGAAAATAGTCGAGCAAGGTATAAGGAGTCGAGCCTGCGGGGCGGCGGGAGAGTATTCTTGAATAGTTCTCAACGCCCGAGCAAAATCCGATCTCGGAAAGCATCTCCATATCGTATTTAACGCGCTCAACTATCCTCTGCGCCTCAATAAGCTTGCCCTCGGACTCAAAATAAGCCGCTCTCTCGTGCATCTCCTGAAGTATCTCCGCGATAGCCGCCTCGCGCTTTTCATCGGACACAGCGTAGTGAGTTGCGGGGTATATCGGAGCATAGGAAAGCTGACGGATAAGCTCACCCGTCACAATATTTATCTCGGACACTCTGTCTATCTCATCATCAAAGAACTCAACGCGTATAGCCTTTGAATCCATGCTCGCGGGGATTATCTCAACAACGTCACCGCGCACACGGAATGTGTCACGCACCAAATTGAGATCGTTTCGCGTGTAGCTTATCGAGATAAGTCTCTTGATCAACTCCTCGCGCGACATCAGCATGCCGGGGCGAAGCGAAATAACAAGATCCTTATATTCATCGGGCTCGCCGAGAGAGTAGATACAGGAGACCGACGCCACAATAATAACGTCTCTGCGCTCAAAAAGCGAGCTTGTCGCAGAATGGCGGAGACGGTCTATCTCCTCGTTTACAAGCGCATCCTTTTCGATGTACATGTCCTTTCCGGGAATATATGCCTCAGGCTGATAGTAATCGTAATAGGACACGAAATATTCAACAGCGTTTTCGGGGAAAAACTCACGAAACTCGGAGCAAAGCTGAGCCGCAAGCGTCTTGTTGTGCGCAAGCACAAGAGTAGGACGGTTTATCTCGGCAATAACATTTGCCATGGTAAAGGTCTTACCCGAACCCGTAACACCGAGCAGAGTCTGCATTCTCTGCCCCTCGCGGATTCCGCGAACAATGTTGGCAATAGCCTCGGGCTGATCTCCCGTCGGCTTGTATTCACTTTTCAGCTTGAATCCCGACACTCTCGTCTCCCCCTTTCAAAACAAAACTTCTGTTCACAATTCATCATTATATTATACCATATATACAGATAAGTGTAAAGATATTTTCACAAGTTTTTTGTTAAAAAATACGGCTCCGCAGGATTATTTTCCCCGCGATGTAAAATAAAAGCCCCGTGCAAACGAGGCTTTCAGACTTATTTTTTCAAATATTCAATTACATTTTGCGAGAGTACAGATTCGAGCCCTTCAAAATCCTTTTCGCACAGCATTTTTCTTACCGCCGTTGAGCTCACACTAACCAATCTCTCATTCGCAGGCAAATACAAGGTCTCAACTCTACCGTTGTGCTCCTTATTCCACTTGGCGTGCTTCATCTCATATTCAAGGTCCTCCCCATTTCTTACTCCCTTGACTATCACGTCCGCGCCGACCTCATCAAAAAGATCGATCAGCATCCCCGATGAAGAAATGACCTCAACGTTTTCTATATGCTCCGTCGAAAGCTTCACAAACTCCATTCGCATTGCCATATCAAACAAATAAGTCTTTGATGATAAGGTTTTGTCGTGCTTTGCGGAATCGTTATTCATAACGGCAACCACAACCTTTTCAAACTTGCCTGCGGCTCTCTCAATAATGTCAACGTGACCCAGCGTTATCGGATCGAAGCTACCGGGAATCAAAGCTACCATCGTCCTTAATCTTCCTTTCTGACAGCAAGCACGGTAACGTGCGCCGCTCCGTATTTTGCAACCTTAATAATCTCAAATTTTTCTTTAACATCAAGACCTTTTTCAAAGACATCCTCTTCCTCGCTCTCACAAACGACTATTGAGGTCGCTTTGAGCATATCAGCGTCAAGCAACGCCTTAAGAGTAGGTGCCACCGCTCTGAGAGCATACGGAGGGTCAATAAAAACTATATCGTATTTCTTTTTACCCTTGAAAGCTCTGATGAAGTCGGTAACGTCCGAAGAAAGCAATCGACATGATTCGGAAAGCCTTGTTTTCTCAATATTTTTAGAAATAACCGCCGCCGCCTGCTTGGATTTTTCAACAAACGTCGCGCTTGCAGCTCCTCTTGAAACAGCCTCAAGACCCATCTGTCCCGATCCCGCAAAAAGGTCGAGCACCTCTCTGCCCTCAATATCAAATTGCAGCATTGAGAATACAGCTTCTTTGGCTCTTTCGCTCGTCGGGCGTGTAGCATCCCCCTGCAAAGTCTCAAGCTTTATTCCTCTTGCCTTACCTGTAATTATTCGCATCATATTCGCGTTTTTCCTCTATTTTTCCTTAAAATACTGAGTTATATTCTCGGCATCCGCCCGGCTTATTCCCTTGACCTTCAAAAGCTCCTCAAATCCTGATTTTTTCACTCCGGCAAATCCGCCAAAGGCCTTGAGTAGTGTCCTCGCCTTCGCGTCACCTATGCCCTTGATCTTTGTCAGCGACGATTTTGTAAGAGTTTTGCTCTTTGCTCGGCTCATCTTGGAAACGGTGAATCTATGCACCTCTTCCTGAATCTTGTAGATAAACACAAACAGAGCATTTTCCTTTGCTATACTGATCTCTTCGGTGTCGGTACAGAGTGCGCGCGTTTTATGAAAATCATCCTTGACCATACCGAAAACAGGAAGATCAAGACCCATTTCCGCCAGCAATTCCCTTGCAACCGAAACGTGTCCGCGACCGCCGTCCAAAAGAATAAGATCGGGCAAGGCGGCAAACGAGCCCTCACCGTCATCAAGATGTGCAAATCTGCGGCTCAGCGCCTCACGCATGCTTTGATAATCGTCTGTACCGTCGGTAACTGTTTTTATTTTAAAGCTTCTGTAATCGGAGCGCTTAAATTTCGTTCCGTCCGTAACTATCATTCCCGCAGTAATATGCTCTTTGCCGAGGTTTGAAATATCATACGCCTCAATTCTTTCGGGATAGGTTTCAAGCCCAAGAATCTCCGCAAGCCGCAAAAGGATCCTTTCATCCTTTTCAGCCTCGGCTTTATAGTTTTTCGCCTTCTCCGCGGCATTGTCACGTACCATATCGCACAGTGTTTTCATCTCGCCGCGCTCGGGTGTGCGCAGGCTGATTCTTCTTCCCGCAAGACCCGAAAGATACTCGCCTACCGCATCCGAATCCTCGCTATCCATATCAAACGACATGAGAATGCTCTTGGGGATATATTCACGTATTCTGTAAAGCTCGCATATAAAAGCAGAAATATTACTCTCGTCAACTATTCTGTCAGATCCGAAAACGTATTCGGATTTATCGCTTACAGCACCGTCACGGATATAAAATACGGAGATACACGAGCAGACGTCATCGTTATACAGTGCGATCACATCGTATTCCGTGCCGGGCGCGGCAACCACCTTCTGCTTTTGTCCGAGTCGGTCAAGCGCGGCGATCGTATCACGGTATCTTGCGGCCGCCTCAAAGTTTTCCTTCTCTGCGGCATCGTACATTTTTTCAGAAAGCTCGCCCTTTACCAAAACAGTATTTCCACGCAAAATATCCGCGGCCAATTTTATTTTTTCCGCGTATTCCTCTGCACTTACAGAGCCGGTACAGACTCCGCAGCACTTTTTGAGCTGATAATAAAGGCAGGGGCGTTCACGTCCAATATCCTTTGGGAATTTCCTTGAACACGTTGGCAATCCCAAAACCGCTGAAAGCGCATTTATGACCGAATATACCGTCGAAGTGCCCGAATAAGGTCCGAAATATTTTCCGCCGTCCTTTTCCCTTTTCCTCGTCATAACGAGTCTTGGATATTCGCCTTCGGTGATCTTTATATAAGGATATGATTTTGCATCCTTCAATCTTATATTGTATTTCGGAGAATATTGCTTTATCAGAGTATTTTCAAGCGAAAGAGCCTCTATCTCGGTGTCACACACATAATAATCAAAATCCTTGACCTGACGAACCATGTTGGCGGTCTTTGTGTTTTTTTCACTGTTTTGAAAATACTGTGACACCCTGTTCTTGAGCTTTCGCGACTTTCCTACATAAATTACACTGCCCGATGCGTTTTTCATTATATAAACGCCCGGACGCAAGGGCAGACTATTGGCTTTTTCAAGCAATACCTTATTTTCAGACTCTTTAATAGCCATATTCTGCCTCCTGATAAATTTTTAAAAACAAAAACGGGGCTTTTGACATTGATCAAAGCCCCGTCCTTTTAATTATTCATTAAATCCCGAATTGATGAGAGAAACAAGACCGTCAATAGCCGCATCTTCATCCTGACCCTCAGCGGAAAGCTTAACGGTCATTCCCTTTGCAATTCCAAGTGAAAGCACTCCGAGAAGGCTCTTTGCATTCACCTTGCGGTCATCCTTTTCAATGAGAATGGTGCTTTTATAGAAATTTGCCTTCTGAATAAAGAAGGTGGCGGGACGTGCGTGAAGCCCGCTGGAATTGGTTATCATTATCTCGCATGTTTTCATATAATTACCTCAATTTATCTCTTTCCACATTATTGCACTATTTCGGTTATAATTAAGTATAACAGAAATTTCAACCAAAATCAAGGGGTAATAATTATACATTTTTCACTACACGCAAGCGTGGTTTTGTTGCATTTTGCACAAAAAAGTTGTATTTTAGCGCTCTTTTATTACTCTGCTTCCTCGCTGACATCTTTAACTGTCAGAGTGAAAACAGCCTTTTCGGTGTACACCTTTATCTTACTTCCCTTTGAAAGGGTGACGTTCTCGATCGTATAATATTCGCCGTTCTTGACCTTTACCGCATTGGAAGCCAATCTCATCATACCTCCAAGTCTGACCTTAGCGTATACGCTCTCATCGGCATTCAGGGTCTCTTCACCGTTTGTCAATTCATAAACCGCGCCCTTTTCATCTCCGGGAGCATCATAAATATATCCTATAAGTGTTCCGTTTGCACTGAAATATACAGCATCTCCGGCTTTAAGGTGCTTTATAAGGCTATTGTATTCCTCGTCACATTCAAACGTTACAATATACTTGCTGTGCTTTGCGGAAGGACTCTTGCTGAGCTCGGAAACTATCTTATAGACCGCAGTACCGATCAGGGCAAGCACTAACAAAATGATAATAACGTCTACAACGTTTATCTTGCGTCTTACTTTTTTGTTGCCGCTACTCATTTTATTTTCCTCCCATCTCGTAAAGATCGACCACTGTTACAGTAATGGAATTTTCAATGTAACGGAGCGTATGAGTGCTTCCGACAGCAACTCGGCTATCTCCAATAAAATATCCCTCGCCGCTACGGTATTTAACGCTTGCGTTAACAGTTAAAATGACCTGTCCCGCTCCGTCTGTATTCTCGGGGAGCAATACCTCTTTTATCTTGCCGAAATACACCGAATTTCCATCAACGTCCAAAAATAGATCCTGATCCTTCATCGAAGCGCATTTTTTAACGTCCTCCGCATCGAAAATGACCGTATAGGTAACGTTTCTCGTTTCGTAGTCGTTAGCGTAATATCTGAAAAGAATGTAAGCACCCACGATGATCGCGCATACGAGTGCAAGCATCAATATTCCTATTATAATATCAACCGCCAAAGGAAGTCTCTTCTTCACCTTGACATTTGAGCCCACAAGGACCTTGTCCGATAGTTTTTTACCGCTGAAAAGCTCCGATCCGTGTGACTGGCCGACCTCGGAGCCTCCGTGAGACTTTTTTCGGTCTGCCCTTTTCAGGTTAGGTTCCCTTTCGCCAAGGGAATGCTTCTTATTTTCTGACATATTATTTTCCTTTCACATCAAAGGTTTTTATAATCACTTCACTCGTAGAATATCACTTCTACGTCCTTACTGTCTCCAAGATCGTCAAACTGCGCACTTCTTATATCCTCCTGCTCCTGACCAAGTCTGATATATCCCATAAGCAGACCTGTACAAGCCCAGAACAAATATAGTATTCTCACGTCTGTCCAAATTCCGTAGATGCATCCGAAGAGCATTGCGGCAAAAAGTCCCGTAAAAAGAGAAAGCGTGCGAGCCCTGAGCTCATTAGATCTTTGATTGATCAAAGATCCGCAGCTTCTCTTGAATAAGAATACCACGAACGCGGCAAACGATATAAATCCGAATATGCCCGACCAGCAAAGTATTTCAAGCCAGAGCGACATCGGGTTTTTAGCGCCCTCGGAGCTTGCGCTGACATACTGCGCAAATTCAGAAACGAAGGCATGCTCTCCTGCTCCGATACCCGCCATATGTCCGTCACGAATCATCAAAACAACATCCTTTACAACGCTGGGATGCATCTCGGAATCGGGAATACGGGCAGGCATATACTCTGCCAACAATTCGGATATGTTGGGGAAATTAAAGTAGGTCACTGCATAGGGGTAAAGCAGCATTATTATTCCTACCGGAATGAGTGCTATCAAAACAGTAGTCAGTGTCTTATGACTGTACATCAACCAGTAAATAATGATCTCAATTACGAGCGCGACCATGATCTCATAGTGACTGCACATCCATGCGGCGCATACGGCAAGAAGACAAAGGATCGATAGTGCCGCGGCGCTTTTAACACTCTTTCTCTTTACTGCATACGCGAAAAGCATCGGGAACATCAAAATTGCAAACAGTCCGAAAACAACGCCGTTGTCCGCAATATAAATTATTTTATCACCGGCAATCCGTGCTATATCAAGCGTAGACTTATCGATTATTCTGTTTGAAATTCCGTAAAACACGCCCTCCCAGACTCCCATCGAGCAAAGCAATACGAATGAGAAGGTCAAGGTTTTAAATGCCGCCGACAAAAGTTTTTCGGAATTTATCAAATTGTAAGTAAGCATAAATCCGCCGAGAATAATGACTATCGTGCTCACCGAGTCGATCAAGGTCTCAAGGCATCCGTGCGAGAAGAATGCTCCCATAAATACAAATCCGCAAAACAGAAGAACCATACATATTTCGGGAGAAAGCATAATGCGTCTTCTTCTCTGAATTACCTTTGCAAAGTATGATGTTGCGGTTGCAATTATCAAAACCAGGATCATAACTCTGGGTCTTTGAATGTATTGCATAAACGGAATGAGCGCGAGAGTTATAATAACACCTGCCTCGGGACTTGAAAAGATCAGGAATAAGATAAAAATACAAAGCAAGGCAAGCGGCACGAACAAAACGTGAACGTAGTACGAAATCGCACCGAGCAGCATTGCGAGGATCGCGGACATGAAAACGTAAACGGTTCCGCCATACTGTTTTTTCGTCTTAAACTTTTCTTCGGGTATACAAAGAACATTGAGCATCACCTTGCTCATAAACTTACTTTTAAATATTGCCTCGGACGCCGTTTGAGACGAGAACATAGGCGGTAATGCGCAAAGCGTGATAGTAGCGCATATTATCAGTGCGCTTTCGTTCACCGCGCTGAATCCGCCCGACAGCACGGGGATCAGCGTTATTACGGCGGACGTCAATCCAAAGAACGCGAAGAATACGCCGTAAACGTTAAGCTTCAAGGATGCTAAAAACGACCTTATAAACACCATTGCGCGTGAAGCCACGCTCTCTTCCATAACTATCTCAGATCTTTTCAGCGTTGATTTTGAACCGTTTTTCCTCTTTGCGGAGATCTTACTTGCTAAAAAGCTTCTCTTGCAAAGAGTATCTTTGGAGGAAAGCATATCGCCGATTCTTCCGTTGGTAAAAAATGAATATATGATAGCGGTAAGTCTGTCGATCGCGCTGAATATCAGCGATCTGCGATGCTTACGCTTCCCTTTTCTGTCTGCCATGCTTCCTCCTTTCCGCCCATTTTAGGCTTACTTGTTATCTAATAGATCGGGGCGGTTTTGCTCTGTGAGCTCTCTCGCCCTCTCATCGCGCCATTTATCAATATTGGCGTGGTGTCCCGAGATCAGTATATCCGGAACCTTTACCCCGTGAAATTCATACGGTCTTGTATATTGCGGATATTCAAGCATTCCGGAGGATATGCTTTCCTTCTCATAGCACTCGGGATCCGAAAGAACTCCGGGCAAAAGCCTTGATACGCAGTCGACCAATATCGCCGCAGGCACCTCGCCCCCCGTGAGAACGAAATCTCCTATCGAGACCTCCTCATCAACTATTTCGTCGATAATTCGTCTGTCAACACCCTCGTAATGTCCGCAAAGGATTATAATGTTATCGTATTTTGAAAGCTCCTCTGCTTTTTTCTGATTGAGGACCTTTCCCGCAGGTGACATGTATATAACACGGCGGCTTTCGGGTTTGAATCCCGCGCCCTCCTGCTCCGCAAGAATGTGCGAATAGCAATTGTAAATCGGCGGTGCCATCATAAGCATTCCCTTGCCGCCACCGTACGGAGTATCGTCAACACGTCTGTGCTTATCCTCGGAATAATCCCTTATGTTATAAAGGTTAATATCGACCGCTCCGCTCTTCTGCGCTCGGCCTATTATACTCTCTCCCAAGATATTATTGACCATATCGGGAAAAAGCGTCATTATATCAAATCTCATATCTGCCTCTTAAAGCTCAGTCATCTGACAAGAGTCCGGGGATCGTCTTAACGAATATACCGCGCTCCACGTCTATGTTTTTAACAAATTCCTTAACCGCGGGCATCATTCTCTCTCCGCTCTCGGTCTTAACAACGTAAATGTCGGATGCGCCTCTGTTTATCACGTCACTAACCTTACCGTAGACCTTTCCGCTTTCATGATCTATAACCTCAAGACCGATAAGATCAACTATAAAGAAGTCTCCCTTCTTAAGCTTAAAGTCACCGCGTGCGGCATAAAGAGTCTTTCCCTTGACTGCCATCGCCTTATCCATATCGTCAATGCCCTCAAGCGTTGCGAGGACAAAGCTTTTAAACACCGAGGCATGAAGCACTCGAGTCTCTCTGTATTCTCCGTTCTCAAGGAAATACACTCTTTTGAGTCCCGCCAACACCTGCGGCGTGTCGCAAAGAGATTCAAGCTTAACGTCACCGCGCACACCGTGTGTATTTATTATCAAAGCACATTCAAGATACTGTTTCTTTTCCATTTTGTACACTCTCTATAAGAAATTATAATAACACAAGGTAATTATAACACACACCCCTGAAAAATGCAACAGATTAGCCGAATTTTTTAAAAATTTAGTTTTTAGGGCGTGCATAATATGATAAGGCTCCGGCAAAACAAAAAATTTACAATTAGTTAATTGAATTGTTGAGGGTTTATGAGTATAATACATAGGATGATTGAACTTTTTTTAAAAAGAAAGGACCAGAAAAATGAACAGTGCAACAATGATTCTCGGAACCGGCGGCGGAGGCGGCCTCATGCTTATCCTTCTTGCAGGTGTAATGATACTTATGTTCGTGCTCCCTATGAGAAAGCAGAAAAAGCAGGATGCAGAGATCGCTAATATGAGAAACAATCTCAGCGTAGGTGACGAGGTCACTACGATCGGCGGTATCATCGGTAAGATAGTCAGCATCAAGGAAGAGACCTGTGTTATCGTTACAAGCCGCGACGGAACAAAGATCCGTATTCTCAAGTCTGCCATCAGCCACGTTGACGTTAAGGCAGAGGACGCTATCGACTGATAACAACGTAATAAAAAAGCCTTCGCGTGCATATATTTCTGTACGAATATATGTTGCGGAGGCTTTTTATGTATAATGAAAGAAAAAATCAAAGGAGCGCTATGCCCATCCCTCATAAAAGAAGCTTGCCCTCGCAGAGGGTCGTACCAACGGATGAAGACTCGCCGGTAAAACGCATAGTTTGCTCTTCCCTTATCGGAGTCGGGGTAATTGCCGGATGCGGACTTCTTCTTTTGAGCATCGTTTGCTTTATTGCCTTATCCTGCGAGGATCCGTTATCAATGATAGCGCCCCTGTCCCTGCTTGCCCTGCTCCCGTCAAATTTTCTCGGTGGGCTTGTGGCATCCAAAAAATCAGGCTCTTCTCCTCTTGCCTGCGGAGCGGTCACTGCGGCGATCTGGTTGACAGCAGCATTTATCTTCTCACTTTGCCTATTCAAAATCCCTTCGTCAAGCTATGCTCTCTGGCAAAGCATACTGCTACATGCGGCGAGTGCTCTGTTTTGTATTTTCGGGTCCTTTGCAGGCAGATATAAGCCTCAAAAAAATATAAAAAAGAAAAAACGCTTTGGCAGATAACAAAAAAAGCAACCGTGGGGTTGCTTTTTTATTTTACCGATTTATAAAAATCAAGCGAATCAAAGCCGCGCTCAAGATGGTTTAACAAAAAGCTTTCGGTAGCCTTTGCAAGCTCATTTTTTTCGCCATCATCATTTATATCAAATGAAAATATTTTACTCGACGGTGCGGTAACGATATATCGCATGGCGGCAAGCGCAGACGGAGACAATCCGCAAAGAATGCTCGCCTCTGGCATATCCTCAAACTCCTTTGATATCTCTACCCTCTTGCCGCTCTTTTTTGAAAGGCAATCGGTGCAAATAAGCTTTCCTCCCATAACGTCAAGATAGGTGAAATCCGAATACGGCTCCTTGCAATAGGCGCAATACGAAAGCTCGGGACAGTATCCCGATATTGCCGCCGCGCGCATCTCAAAGACCGCCTTGATCAGCCTGACGTCCTTTTTTCCCTTTCCGATTAGATGAAGCGAATTGAGAAGAAGCCTCATTATGCTGTCATCCTCCTCGCCCTCATCGGTAAGCTCATTTGCAAGGTCGCAAAGATACACCGCAAGCGACACCTTTACAATGTCTGATGAAAGATCGTAAAACGGATTTATGACCTCTCCTCCCCTGAGCCAATAAAGGTTACCCTTTTGATTTATTTCAAAGTTAGCATATGTAAAAAGCTGGGATATCGAGAGCAATTTGCTGGCGGGAGATCGTCCACCCTTTACCATAACGCCTATTCGCCCACGGTCTTGAGTTATGATGTTCAGCATCTTGTCGCTCGCCCCCACGTCATAAACGCGAGTTATCACGCCATTGGTAGCAAATTGCACGCTATTCCCCCCTAAAAGATTTGTTGCGGCGCAGAAATTACTCCTCGGAATATCCGAAGTCTGTTATTCCTCTTTGGCTGTCGCGCCAATTTTCCTTTACCTTTACCCAAAGATCAAGGAATACCTTTGTACCGAATATCGCTTCAAGATCTGCTCTCGCATATGAGCCTACGCGCTTGAGCTCCTCGCCGCCCTTGCCGACTATGATGCCCTTATGCGATGCTTTCTCGCAGAATATCTCGGCGCGGATGCTTATAAGACTTCCCTCATCCTTGAAGGCCTCTATCGCAACCGCCACACCGTGCGGTATCTCCTTGTCAAGAGTACGGAGAAGCTTCTCTCTTATAACCTCCGCGGCAACCTGTCTTTCGGATTGATCTGTAACCATATCCTCGGGGAAAAAGAAATCCGACTCCTGAAGGAAGGGAGAGCACTCATCAAGCAGAGCGTCAACACCCTTGCCGTTCTTTGCGCAGATCGGAACTACGGCCGCGTAGTCGTGAAGCGCGGCATATGCCGCTATTGTCTCTGCTATCTGCTCGCGGCGGTAAAGATCTATCTTGTTGAGCGCAAGCACGATGGGAGTTTCGGTCTTTTTTGCGTAGCTTATAACGTTCTTTTCGACCTCGCTTATGTTTTTTCCTGTATCAGTCACGAGAATTATCGCATCCGAATCCTGCATGGAGCTGTTTGCGGTCTTGACCATAAAGGTTCCAAGGGTGTTCTTAGGTCTGAAAATACCGGGCGTATCAAGAAATACGAACTGATCCTCACCCTTGGTATGTATACCGATTATTCTGTTTCTCGTCGTCTGGGGCTTGGAGGAAACGATCGCTACCTTTTCTCCCAGCATAGTATTGAGCAGTGTGGATTTTCCAACGTTCGGTCTGCCCACTATTGCAATAAATCCTGTTCTTTTCATTTTATTTTCCTCGTTAATCATTCATTGTTGCTTCAAAAAAGTCTCTCGGATCCTCAATAAGCACGTCTATGTACTGATCGACTCCGTCACCGTTTCCGGTGTAATCTATAAGGCGCGCATAGACGAAATGATTGCTGTCGGCATCACCCTGAACTCTTAGCACCAAGCGTGAATCCTTTATCGGATATTCTCTTGTTCTGACACCGTTACTCTTATCGCTGTAGTCGGTATAGTTGTAATTATCAAAATAATCCCAAGTTATATTTCCGCCCTTGTCATATATGGCGCAAACGGCATTTATGCTGATGTCCTGCTTGTTGCTCACGGTCTGCGCGTTTCTCGAAGCTATGAGCATGTCTATTCCGAGAGGTCCCAAGACAAACAACACAAGCGCGCCGGCAATTATAAACGTAATAAGCCTTACGTTGCTCTGAAAGAAGCCCTCGCGTCGCTTATACGGCTTTGCATTCTCTTTCGTTGCACTCGCATCGTTCTTATATTCGTACGTTGGCTCCTCCGGAGCACCGTTGTCTGTTGTGGATTCTTTTTCATTCAGCTCGGCTATCTTCTGAGCGCGCTTTGCCTCTTGAAGAGCTCTTCTTTCGCTGGGTTTCATCTATAATCCTCCTGTATTTTGGATCACTTTACCTCAAGACCCATTATTCTCATTATCTCGGTCTGCTTTGCTCTCATTTCCTTGTCCTCTTCCTCGCCTCTCTCGTGGTCATATCCGAGAAGATGGAGCATGGAATGCACTGCAAGGAAGGCAACCTCGCGCTTGAAGCTGTGTCCAAATTCCTCCGCCTGAGCCTTTGCCTTTTCAAGTGAAATGACAATGTCTCCGAGATTGCTTATTATCTCGTTGATGGGAGGCTCCTCATACTCGCCCTCAAAATCGAGGAGCGGGAATGAAAGCACGTCAGTGGGCTTGTCCATATTTCTGAATTTCTTGTTCAATTCACGGATGCCCTCGTTATCGGTAAAGGTTACGGACACCTCACATACAGCGCCGTAATCCTCAAAATCAAGTGTTGTTTCTATTGCCTCACGCAAAAGAAGCTTTAAATAGTATGAAACGGGGTATTTATCCTGTTCGTTTTCAAAATATATTCTTAGATTCATTTTTCTGTTCATTTTTTTGCTCCTTGATACTCTGTATCAATTATCCTTTCTCACAAACGTTCTTTTGCTGTCGGCGTTCTTTCTTGCCTCGGCCTTTTCTTTCTTTTCTCGGTCGAATTTTTCGTACGCGAGTATTATTTTCTGTACAAGCTTATGTCTAACAACGTCTCTCTCGGTAAAGGCGTGGATCTCAATATCCTCAATGTCGGAAAGGATCTTTACGGCCTCCGCAAGTCCGCTTTTCTGACCACTCGGGAGGTCTGTTTGAGTAAGGTCTCCCGTGACAACCGCCTTTGAATTGAATCCGAGTCGAGTCAAAAACATCTTCATCTGCTCGGGAGTACAGTTCTGCGCCTCGTCGAGAATTATAAACGAGTCATCAAGAGTTCGTCCGCGCATATACGCAAGCGGCGCAACCTCAATTACTCCCTTCTCGACCTGTCTTTGATAGTTCTCCGCGCCCATCATTTCAAAAAGCGCGTCGTAGAGCGGACGGAGATAGGGGTCTATCTTACTTTGCAGGTCGCCCGGCAAAAATCCGAGCTTCTCTCCCGCCTCGATAGCCGGACGGGTGAGAATTATCCTCGACACCTGCTTTTCGCGCAATGCCTTTACAGCCATCGCAACTGCAAGAAAGGTCTTACCCGTTCCCGCAGGTCCTACTCCGAGAACGATGGTATTTTTCTTGATTGCGTTGACGTATTGCTTCTGTCCAACGGTCTTTGCCTTTATCGGCTTTCCCTTCATAGTCACGCATATCGTGTCGTCTCCAAGGCTTTCAAGCTCGCTTGACCTGCCCGACATAACGGTATCGCAAACGTAAATAACGCTCTGATCGGTAATATTTCCGTTATATTTCGCCATCTTTACAAGGTATCTTACCGTCTCGGATGCGAGTGCCAATGCGTCCTCGTCCTCACCCGACACGACGATCACCTCGCCGCCGTCCTCAGCGACCCTGTTGTGAACCGATACGCTGAATTTCTTTTCGATAATATCAAGATTTGTATCGTAGCTTCCGAATACCGCCGAAACGATATCCGAGCTCTCCACTCTGATTATCTTGTTGCTCATATGCACCTTTCCTTAAGTTTTATTCGCCCGGATCGACCTCAAACTCAGAGGTCTCGGCAATGTTTTCTATAAGCACTACCGTACAGTGAAGCATAAATCGGTCGTCGCGCGCGTAGGGCGTGACCGTCTTTTTTATAAGTATTGCATCGGCAGAAATCGACGAGAGTCTTCTTTCAAGCTCAAAGTATGCAAGATTTTCCGCAGCCTCTGCACTCCTCGTTTTCAAAACCGTTTTATATTCAAGATATTTTTCGGTCTTATAAGAAAAAGGAGTCGGGATTCTGCCAAAAAGGCTATAATTCTCCACTATACTTATTTTATCATAAAACACTCCCTCTTTTCCACTGTTTTTAGAAATGTTCATCGAATAGTCAAAAAAAATTAAATATTTATCGTAATATTCCACTCCCGTGTACTCTTTAGTCTCATACTCATAGGGAATTTCGATGATAAATTCCTCAACCGTGCGCGCCAAGACCTCGCCCTCTGCCCTTGTATATCTGAATCCCTCCTGAACGCTGTCGTAAAGTCCGCTGACAAGCAGCTCGCCCTTATGAACGTATTTTCCCGCGCCGACCATCACGTTTCCGTTAAGTATCCGCACCTCCTCAACTATTCCGCTTTTTTTCGCGATCAGATTTGCAGGTCTCTTCGAATCGTCATTTTGTTCAAAGCTTGTGTTCTCGCGCACCTCCACCCTTGCTACCGATCCGACAATATTTATGGATATCCATGATATTTTGTCATTGTCAATGAGTATCAGGTTTTCTATCTTATCGGTGTTAACGCTCCGAATATAGCTCCCCACGCCAAAGCCGTGAGAGCTCAAAAGCTCCCTAATCTCCGCAGTAGTCACGCTTTGATTTCCCGTAACCTCAATATCCCACACAAAGCTGTGCGATGCAACAATAAGCGCAAAGGCGCAAATAAAACCGATATAAATACCGAATCTGTATTTATATCTCTCAAAAATTACGGGAATACCTCTTTTTTCAATTATCCGATAGCTTATGCTGCGTAATGCCGCCTCTTTTTTTATTCTTCTGAACGCGGCAAGGGTGAATGTCAGAGCCACGCTCTCCTTCTCCGATTCAAAATTCGAATACGGAATACACTGCTGCATGCAGAGATTCAAAAGAGGAGTTATATTTTCATAATCGGCGGATATTTTCACCGCTCCGAGAAAAAAATAAGACGGATTCATTTGTTTTCCTCCGCATCGCCAAAGCTTACCGAAATGATCGACCCATCAACGCTGATATTCCCCGCGTGATATGACGTACAGATCAATCTTTCTCCTTTTATTTTTATCGTATCCCCCTTGCCCTCAATTATCATCTCCTCAGGTGAATATTTGAGGATTTTTTTACAACCGCCGAGAAAAAGAGAGCTTCTCCCCCTCAGCTCGATCCTGACCTCTCCCGCAAGCGCATCGCTTGAAAGCTCCGCTTTTGCAGATAAGTACTCAATTAGGCCGCGGCCGCTTCCTTTTTCTCTTTTGTTGCTCATATTATGACCTCTGAAAAAATATAAATTACCAAAGCTATTTTTTGGGGGAGAAATAACATGGACGGTAAAAAAGGATCAACATTCAAAATATTCAACCCCAACACAGCGGCGGGAGCCGGTATTCTTGCCGCCTTTTTACTTGTGCTTTGCTCCTCGGATATAGCAATAGAGTATATGAAAAAAGGGCTCAGACTATGCGCAGCCACTGTCATTCCCGCGCTTTTCCCGTTTATGATAATATCCGAGCTTATAGTATCAAGCGGAATCGGGATAAGGGTGTCAAAAATCTTCGCAAAGCCCATGCGGTATATTTTCGGGATCGGTGAATCCGGTGCGGCGGTCTATTTTCTCGGCGCGATCTGCGGATTTCCCATCGGTGCAAAAGCCGCCGCATCTATGTATGACCGAGGTGACATTTCAAAAAGCGAGCTCGAACGTCTTCTCACGTTTTGCAACAATCCGGGATCTGCATTCGTAATAAGTGCGGTTGGAGTTTCTCTGCTTGGAAGTAAAAAGCTCGGTATATTGCTCTATGTGTGCGTTATTCTCTCCTCGCTTGCCGTCGGGGCTCTTGGAAAGCTGTTTATGAAAAAGGAAAAGACAGAAAAAATATATCATATCCCTTGCAAAGGATGTCATTTTGCAAGCTCCGTCACAAACGCAATACAAGCCTCCGCGCTTTCCATGCTGTCCGTGTGCGCGTACGTGGTCTTCTTTTCCGCGTTTATCGGATGTGTCGGGGCGTTGCTTGCGCACTTCTCCCTTCCCGATGAGCTTATAGCATCGATATTCGGATTTTTCGAGCTATCAAGCGGTGCGAGCGCGGCATCCGCGCTTGACGGTAATATAGAAAGGATAATTTTATGCGCCCTCTTCCTCGGCTGGTCGGGATTATCGGTACACTTTCAGATAATGTCGGTCTGCGCAAATCGGGATGTATCATTTAAGCCCTATTTTGTTTCAAAGGCAGTTCAAGGAGTCCTTTGCGCCGCCTTTGCCTATATTTCGGTAAAGCTCCTCTTCCCCTCACTGCTGACAGATGATCTGACAGTGTATTTGCAAAAGGATGATCTGTCCTTAGGCGTCTTGACTTTGATATTTCATGCGCTTTTCGCGGTCACGGTCATATGTGCCGGAGTGAAAATGCTGTATTCGGGAAAATTTTTCAAAAATATAAGAGAAAAAATCAAAAAAAGGTATTGACAAATCGTTTTTTGTTTGGTATAATACAAAGGTCGTCAAGAAAAGCGACCTTTGCTGGTATGGCTCAGTCGGTAGAGCACGTCATTGGTAATGACGAGGTCATCAGTTCGATTCTGATTACCAGCTCCAAATCCCGAACGCAATAGCGTTCGGGGTTTTTGTTTTTTCAGGAAATGTATGGCTCAGTCGGTAGAGCACGTCATTGGTAATGACGAGTGTCATTTACGTTCGCTTCGCTCACCACCGAGTTTGCTTTGCAAACTTCGCAGTTCGATTCTGATTACCAGCTCCAAACACGCAACGCAATAGCGTTCGGGGTTTTTGTTTTATTTCAAGTTCATTCAGAATTTGTGATAAATTCTTAAATAAACTTAAATCGCTTGACAAAGCCTTCCAATAGTGCTATACTTTACATTGACGGATGTGTCAACAAATAATATTCAAACATTTGGAGGCAATTATGAAAAAATTTCTTAGACTTATGACTGTAAGCGCTCTCGCGCTTGTAATGGCTCTCTCTCTCGCTTCTTGCGCACTCTTCAACAAGATCGAGATCGGCGACGTAGAGGATGCTATGGAAGACCTCGTTGACGAGGATGATGAAAAGTACGAAATAGCTGAAGTTGACGGCGACATGGAAGATGCTCTCTTGGCTGCTTTTGAGTCCCTTTTCGGCATCAAGGGTGGAATTGAAGGCGCTGCTGAGCTCTATGAGATTGAGGACGGGGATGCTCCTTGGGTTATGGCTGTAGAGTTTGAAAAGGCAGCTGACGCAAAGAAGGTTGCTAAGGATCTCGAGGACAGCATCGTTGACCTCATGATCGAGATTTCCGCAGCTTCCTATGAGGCATACCTTGAGGAAATGGGAATGGATAGCTCTGAGATCAAGGAAGCTATGAAGGAATGGAAGAAAGAAGCTGCTGATGAGATCGAAGAATCTCTCCCCAAGGACTTCGTTGTCGAGAGAAAGGGCAACGTTGTATTCTGCGGAGATGAGGGTCTTATCGAGACCGTTCTTGAGGCAATTGAGGACGCAAAGAAGTAATCCTCTGACACATAAGAGAATCTACATCATTTAAAAATACATATGCACATCCGCATAAGATGCCCACGGCTCTTCGCCGTGGGCATCTTTTATTTATTATTGTATAATAAAGAATAAAAAAACAGTTGACAAATGAGAAAAACTGTGTTAAAATGTATCGTAATATAAAAACGCTTTGACCGAGAGGAGTAAACAGTAGTTCCTTTAAAGAGAGCGCGCGGCAGGTGTGAGCGCGTAAGGAGAGCTGTCGAAGGTAGCTCGCGAGCGGTGTTGGCGAAGGGGTCTTCCCTGCGTAGCCTTCAACGGTGGCAACGTTAGAGCCGAGAAAGTGGTGTTTGTTTAATTTGCCGCACCGTGTTTGATGAAATTGTTTCGCAGACAAGGCGCACCGCAAAAAGCAAGGCGAAGGCGTAGTTTCCTACGTCAAGACGCTTTTGATGAGCAACGACGTATGCGGAAAAATTTCGCAAACACAAATTGGGTGGTACCGCGTATATTTACGTCCCGAAATGCAATCGCATTTCGGGCGTTTTTTATTTGATTTAAAATTCAGAACATAAATGAAAGGAAGAAAAAAATGAATTCCTACAACGAATTACCGAAAACGTATTCCCCCTCCGAATTTGAGGACAGGATTTACGCAGAATGGTGTGAAAAGGGATATTTCACACCCGACAAAAACAACACAAACCCCTCATTCTCTATAGTTATTCCCCCTCCGAACGTCACGGGTCAGCTCCACATGGGTCACGCGCTTGACGAGACTCTCCAGGACATTCTCGTTCGTTATAAGAGAATGCAGGGCTTCAATACCCTCTGGGTCCCCGGAACAGACCACGCGGGAATCGCCACTCAGATCAAGGTCGAGGAGAGACTCCGCGTTGACGAGGGTCTTACCCGCTACGACCTCGGTCGTGAAAAGTTCCTTGAGCGTGTTTGGGGCTGGAAGGACACATACGAGGCTCGCATTACGGGTCAGCTCAAAAAGCTCGGCGCGTCCTGCGACTGGACAAGACAGAGATTTACAATGGACGAGGGCTGTTCAAAGGCAGTTCGCGAGGTGTTTGTAAACCTCTACGACAAGGGTCTTATCTACCGTGGCTACCGTATCATAAACTGGTGTCCCCGTTGCCTGACCGCACTTTCGGATGCTGAGGTCGAGTACAAGGATCAGCCCGGCAATTTCTGGCACATCAAGTACCCCATTATCGGTGAGGACGGCTACGTTGAGGTAGCTACCACCCGTCCCGAGACAATGTTCGGTGATACCGCAGTTGCTGTAAACCCCGAGGACGAGAACACCAAGCACCTTATCGGTAAAAAGGTTCTTCTTCCCATAGTAAACCGCGAGATCCCTGTTATTGCCGACGATTACGTTGAGATCGGCTTCGGTACCGGCTGTGTTAAGATCACTCCCGCGCACGACCCCAACGACTTTATGGTGGGCCAAAGACACAACCTCGAGCAGATCAAGGTTATGAACGACGATGCAACTATGAACGCATATGCCGGCAAGTATGAGGGTATGGACAGATACGCCTGCCGTAAGGCTCTCGTTGCAGACCTTGAGGCAGAGGGCTACCTCGTTAAGACAGAGCCCCACGACCATAACGTTGGCGTTTGCTACCGTTGCGGAACTACCGTTGAGCCTATGACGAGCGACCAGTGGTTCGTTAAGATGAAGCCCCTTGCAGAGCCTGCAATCAAGGCAGTTGAGGACGGTGACATCAATTTCGTTCCCGAGCGTTTCTCCAAGAACTACTTTAACTGGATGAACAACATCCTTGACTGGTGTATCTCCCGTCAGCTCTGGTGGGGACACAGAATCCCCGCATTCTACTGCGACGAGTGCGGCGAGATGACGGTTTCCAAAACCGATATAGAAAAGTGCCCCAAGTGTGGCGCAAAGGTAAGACAGGACGAGGACGTTCTTGACACATGGTTCTCCTCTGCTCTCTGGCCCTTCTCCACTCTCGGATGGCCCGAAAACACTGACGACCTTAAGAAATATTACCCCACCGACGTTCTCGTTACAGGCTACGACATCATCACCTTCTGGGTATCGCGTATGATCTTCTCGGGACTTGAGCATATGGATGCAAAGCCCTTCTCAACCGTATTCATTCACGGTCTCGTACGTGATGCGCAGGGACGTAAGATGTCAAAGTCTCTCGGAAACGGAATAGATCCTCTTGAAATAATCAAGCAGTACGGCGCAGACGCACTCCGCTTTGCGCTTGCAACCGGTAACTCCCCCGGAAACGATATGAGATTCTCCGACGAGAAGATCGAGGCAGCAAGAAACTTCGCAAACAAGCTTTGGAACGCATCAAGATTCGTTCGTATGAATCTCACAATAGACGAGATCAAGCTCCCCGACAGCGACAAGCTCGCGCTTGAGGATAAGTGGATCCTCAACGAGTTCAATTCGCTTTGCGAAAACGTAGTAACCAATCTTGATAACTTCGAGGTGGGCGTAGCGCTTGGCGCGATCTATGGCTTTGCATGGGACATCTTCTGCGACTGGTACATTGAGCTTGCAAAGGCAAGACTCAACGAAAAGGATACCGAGGCAAATCTCGTTTGCCAGAACGTTATCGCATACGTTCTTGAGGGTATCTTGAAGCTCCTCCATCCCTTTATGCCCTTTATCACAGATGAGATCTATCAGGCTCTTCCCCACGATGCAGAAAGCATTATGATCGCAGATTATCCCAAGGCTTGCGATTGCCGCGCGTTCCCTGCTGATGCAGAGAATATGACTAAGATAATCGATGCTATCAAGGCTATCAGAACAAGAAGAAGCGAAATGAACGTTCCTCCGTCCAAGAAGGCAAAGGTTTATCTTGCAACCAAGTATGCCGAAGTATTTGCATCTGCAGAGGCATTCTTCGCACGTCTTGCATCCGCATCCTCTCTCGTTGTAGCAGACAGCTTCGATGAGAACGAGGTCAGCGCAGATAACGCAGTACAGATCATCACCGACTCTGCAACAATCTTCCTTCCCCTCTCCGACATCATTGATTTCGAAAAGGAAAAGGCAAGACTTGAGGGCGAGAAGAAGAGACTTGAGGGCGAGATCGAGCGCATTGAGAAGAAGCTCTCCAACGAAGGCTTCGTTGCAAAGGCTCCTGCGGCTGTCGTTGACGGCGAAAAGGCAAAAATGGCAAAATACCGTGAAAATCTCGAAGGAATTGTTGCCGCTCTTGCAAAACTCGGCTAAAATGCGTTAATAATCAAACGGAAAGGATTTTTCCTTTCCGTTTGAAATTTCAAATTTTGATTTGTCGAACTGTTTAATTTGTATTTCATGGCTACAAATTCCCCTCATAGCACGCTTTGCGTTAGCCTTCCCTTGTGAGGGAAGGTGGATTTTGACGCTTGCGGCAAAAGACGGATGAGTAGAAGGCTAACGATTTTAACTGTCTTTAATCCAAGAAAAAGTCTTACGACATAAGGGCTTTATGCTCACGCGTGTTTAACGGTAGCCACGGTGGCGTATTCTACTCATCCACCACAAAACGCAAAGCGTAGGAGGATAGCTTCACTACTCGCCGTGTGGCGTGTTGTCCCCCTTCCCTCACAAGGGAAGGCTAACGCCAAG
>JAZUBI010000122.1:0-3702 GCA_045638385.1 Eubacteriales bacterium | reverse complement strand
CGATCTTTTCGCCCTCCTTACCTGCAAGCAAGGACATACCGAGAATTGCATTTTTTGCCGAGAATGAGGGTGAGAATGCCGCAAGGAGCGATCTCATCTGTGAGCCGTCTATAACAACGTTGTACTTACCCGTCGGGATCTCGGTTGCGCCGATCTTATCGAGCGCTCCCTTGACAGCCTTTGCAGGAAGCTCATCAAATTTCTCTCCGTTAATAGCATCCGCAAACTCAAAGTTGTCGCGGGATTCGCCATCCTTGTTTACTACTGCCGCAACGTAGCATCCTGTCATACCGACATTGTTCGAGAGCTCAAGTCCGTGAGAATTATACATATAGATCTCATCTCTGAACGAGATAGCTACCGACTGAGTACCATCAACAACAGAGCTGTCAGAAGCATAGGTTTTTTTCTGAAGCTCAAGAGCCTTATGCTTAAGCTCCGCAGCATCGACCGACTCCGGCGCAGCTGCGCTGGGTGTGCCGTATTTCTCGGAGCCCTTGAAGATCACAACAACGTCATCATTCTCTATCGCTCTTGCGTTATCCGATGCTCTTACTACAAGATCCTCGATCTCGTCGGCATCGAAAAAGCTGGTGGATGCGTATCCCATGTGTCCGTCAACTATGCAACGGAAATAAACGCTTGCGCTCTCACCTGAGCTGAATGCGCATATTTCATTCTTAAGGGTTTCTGCACTTATATTTTCGCCTATGGTATAGGTTACCTCATATTCCTCAACACCGTATTTTTTACATGAGGCAGAAATTATTTCCTTTATCTGTTTGAAATCCATATCATCTACCTCCTACTGTAATTTTTGATACACGGATAAGGGGCTGCCCTACGTCGGTAGGCACGCTACCGCTCGAGGATCCGCACATTCCCTGCGCTGTGTCAAGATTCTGTCCGACCATATCAATATCCATAAGGATCTGTGATCCCGTTCCGATAAGTGATGCTCCGCGAACAGGCTCGCATATCTCACCGTTTCTGACGATATAGCCCTCGTTTACACCGAAGTTAAATTCACCCGTCAAAGGATTTACCGATCCGCCGCCCATGCTCTTTGCATAAAGGCCGTATTCAATGGACTTGATTATATCCTCATTCTTATCGGGACCGTTTGCAATAAAGGTATTTGTCATTCTTGAGGTAGGCTCGAACATAAAGCTTTCACGTCTTCCGTTACCGGTCATTTCCATGCCCATTCTACGCGAGCCGAGACGGTCTATCATATAGCTCTTGAGAATACCGTTCTCTATAAGAACGTTTCTCTGTGTTACGTGACCCTCGTCATCTATGTTGACAGATCCCCAAGCGCCGGGTATTGTTCCATCATCTATAGCTGTTACCTTTTCGTTTGCAATCTTCTGTCCGAGCTTTCCGCACATCTGCGATGTTCCGGTGCCCACACTTGTAGCCTCAAGGGAGTGACCGCACGCCTCGTGGAAGATAACTCCTCCAAATCCGTTCTCGATAGCAACGGTCATCTGTCCTGCGGGACAGTAATCCGCACGAAGGTTAACAAGCGCCTGATCTGCCGCCTTGATACCGACAGATTTGGGATCTATGAAATCGAACATTTCAAGTCCCATTCCACGTCCGGGTGATGCACTTCCCGACTGATTCTCATGACCGTCGGATGCTACTGCCTGAACAGCAATTCTCGTTCTTACATGTCTGTCTGAGGTATAGAGTCCCTCGCTGTTTGCGATAAGAATTGTGTGGTCAACAGTTGCAAGATTTCCCATTACCTGCTTTATCTTCTCGTCGCGATTGGTTGCGGCGAAGCAAGCATCCTTAAGAATATCTGTTCTTGTCTTCATGGGTGTGCTTCCGGGAAGAATCTTAACGGGGTGTATATTGGGGAAAATGCGCTCTGTAAGGTGGATGGACACCTGCGCATTACTCTCACCGAGAGCATCAGCCACCGCTCTTGCACAACGTACAAGACCTGCACGGCTGATATCGGTGGTGGTTGCGTAAACGGTTCTTGTGCCTATGAATGCGCGTATGCCCACTCCGGACGTTACACCGTCATTTGCGGTATCTATCTTTCCGTTGAGAAAGCGTATTCCGTTATTTCTGGTTCTTTCGGCATATACCTCCGCGAAGTCAGCGCCTGTGGACATAGCTACCGCAAGAACGTCCTCAAGTAAAAGTCTTGAAATAATCATATTTTTCTCCTATTAGAACGGTCTTTTATGCGTTTTCGTCATGCGGCTTTTCAGCGTAGATCTTCATAACTATCTCATCGCCGAATGTAACGTTGCAAATTCTCTTGATTCTGTTGTCGCTGATATAGACCTCACAGTTTTCGTTGTCGATCCAGTTAAAGGAAATCTTAGAGTTCTTTCCTACTATGAAGCTGAAATCGCAATGATCATCACCGTTCTCTGCCTTTACCTTGATCAGGGTGAGTCCCTTTGCAAAGCTTGAGGAGCCGCAGGTGAGTCTGATGAGGTTATTCTCGTTGGGTGATACAATTGTGGTCTCGTGTGAATCCTCCTTGATCTCCTTGGCAACCTTGACCGCAGCCAAGCTACCCGCAGTTGCGGCAGCTACACCTGCTGTAATTCCAACGATCAATCCTACTAATCCGTTTTTCTGTGACATAATTTTATCCTCCGATTTAAATTATTTTATTTTCAGTTTTTATGAGCTCTATTACGTCAAGAAGGCTGTCTACCGTTGCGTACGCAACCGCATCGGTCTCCTTTGTGGGTGCTAACAGATCCGGAATGAAAATCGGCTTCATTCCCGCGGCATGCGCGGCAAATATTCCGCTGATCGAGTCCTCACAAACGATACACTCCTCAGTATTTTCAACTCCGATCCGATTTCCCGCTTCGATGAATATATCAGGCGCAGGCTTACCGTGCTTTACCATGGTTGACGTTACTATTGAATCGAAATATTCAATAATTTCCATTCTTGTAAGGTTTTTGCTAACGATCTCCGGCACTGTGGATGTAGCTATCGCCATAGGAATATTATGATCCTTCAAGAAATCGAGCAGCTCGCGGCATCCTTTTTTTAAGTGCAGATCCTTTGATGCAAGATCGCTGTAAAGTGCCATTCTCTCACTTATAAATTTCTCGGAATCAAATTCTTCTCCGAAATGATCCTTTAAAACTCTCTTGGAGCTTTCAACACTCCTTCCGCAGATGAGTGGAATGTACATTTTCTCCATTACCTTGCGGTCAAGTCCCCATTTCACTCCTGTCTCTACCCATGACCTCATATAGAGCGGCTCGGTGTCAAGCAAGGTTCCGTCCATATCGAATATAACATATTTTAACATATTTTCACCGTCTTGTCAATCGGGATTTCTCTCGCCGAGCGCAATGTGATATTTTTGGTAGAAGCTCTCAAAATATCCGCCGTCAAGCGCTTCTCTTATTTTTCTCGTAAGATTGTTGTAGAAATAGAGATTATGCTGAACCGCAAGTCTCATACCAAGCGATTCCTTCGCCTTGATAAGGTGTCTTATATAGGAACGGCTGTAATTCTGGCATGTAGGGCAATCGCAGGAAATCGAGATCGGGCGCGGATCCTTTGCATACTTTTCGTTGCAAATATTCATTTTGCCTTCCCAAGTGAAGAGGTTTCCGTGTCTTGCATTTCTTGAGGGCATTACGCAATCGAAGAAGTCAACACCCATATGTACAGCCTCAAGTATATTGCAGGGTGTACCTACTC
>JAZUBI010000121.1:0-3689 GCA_045638385.1 Eubacteriales bacterium | reverse complement strand
CATCCTCCACCGCCTTTTCCAACGCCGAGCGGCAGCTTGCGTGGCAGGCACGAACCATTCGGTCGGACAGCTCGGGACCGTACTGCTCCACGCGGATCCTCCGTCCGTTCTTTTTCAGCCGAGCGTAGAACTGCTGCAGATCGTTCTGCGACACCTTGTTCAGCGGGATCTTTCCGATCTCGGGGATGATGTGATCGTAGATGCGGTTCTCGTAGTTTTGCTGAGTCAGCGGGCGGACGGCGGGCTTGCAGAAGTTCTCATACCAGAAGTCGATATAGTCACCGAAGAGCATATCGGGCTTGCATCGCGTGCTCGGCGGACGGTACTCCTCACGAAGCTTTTCCAGCTTCTCGGCGCATTCGGTCTTGGTTTTGGCAAGCACGTTTTTGGTCTTCGGCAGACCTTTATCATCGTAGCCGACGACAACTCGACCTTCCCATCGTCCGTCCTTGCGCTGTCGGAGCATTCCTTTTCCGTTTTTTCTTCGCTTAGCCATTGTCATCCTCCTTGATGATCAGATCGTCGAGGAACCCGCCCACGATCTTTGACGCGCGCTTCTGCATGTCGGTTGTGACGTGGGTGTAGGTGTCGAGAGTGAAGCTTGCGTTGGTGTGACCGAGGATCTTTGATAGCGTCTTGGCATCCACGCCGCCCGTCAGCGCGTGGGTGGCGAAGGTGTGGCGTAGATCGTGGAAGCGGATCAGCGGAAGCTCCGCACGCTTTAAGAGTACCTTCATTCGATTGTAGGCTGAGTCGGGATAGAGGGGTTGCTCGGGCTTGTAGAGATTCGGGAAGATCCATTCGCTGTATGAATTTTTCTTCCTTTCCCGAAGCATCTCCGCGGTGCTCGGCGGCAGGAGTATCGTTCGCATACCGGTTTCGGTCTTGGTGTCACCCCAAGTCAGTCCTCCGCCACTCTTTACAAGCACCGTGCGCGATACCTTCAGGTGTCCTGTCGCTTCGTTGAAGTCAGACCACCTCAGTCCGCAGATCTCGCCGCGGCGCAGTCCTGTTGTCAGCTCGGTGTAGAAGAAGTCGCGCCACAGCTCGTCCTGCATCACCACGGCGATGAACTTTTCAAGCTGTGCATCGGTGAGGATCTGCTTGGGCGGATAGTTGGTTTTCGGTATCGTCGTGCCGTTTGTTGGGTTCTTCGCGATGAGCCGTTCCTTCACCGCCGTGTCCATCGCCTCGTGGAGCATCATATGGATCTTGCGCACATAGCTGTCGGATAGCTTGTGTCCGTGGATGGGGTGCGCTTCCGACCGTCCGCTTTTCTTTAGCTTGTTGTACATCCTCTGCACGTCGGCGGTGGTGACGAAGGCAATCTGCTTGTCCCCCAGGTGTGGCTTGATGTGAAGGCGCACGGTAGTTTCGTACGCCTTCCACGTACTTTCACGGATGGTGAAGAGCATATACTCGTTCAGCCACTTGTCGAGCCATTCGCCCAGTGTCATCTTGCTGTCCTCGGTCAGCTCCACGCCGCGGTAGTCCTCGATGCGCTGGTGAAGCTTATCGAGAACCTCCTTCTGCGTTTTGCCATAGACGTAACGGTAGATCGGTTTGCCGTCATCCTTGTGACCGACGACGATGCGCGCTTCCCATTGACCGCGCTTCTTCTGACGAACCATTCCGTCGCCTGCAGGTCTTTTCTTTGGCATCACATCAACTCCTTTCTCATCAGCACAACACTATACCATAACTTTTTCAGAAGTCCAGAGAGTTTCGGAAGAAAGAATTTAATTTTCATCATTCGTCCTCCTCATTCTCAGCGAACTTCGGATCCATCAGTGCAGCGTAATCGATCTTGCCCTTGAGCTTGTAGACGTGACCTTCCGCCTTCTTGCGATAGCCTTCAACGAATTTCGGGTTGAATCCATACACCTCAGCAAGAATTTGAACGATGGTATCGAGCTCAACTGCGTAACGATAGAGTCCCTTTGACACTCTCGTGTTGATCGGACCGAGCTCGTTCTTGATTGCTTTCCTGATCTCTTCCGAGAGAAGGTCGCCGTTCTTATTGATGACAAGCTTTGTGATATATGCCTCGATTGCCTTGGAAGCGAAGGCGGAGAAGGAGTTGACCTCGGCTTCACCGAAGAGAATCTCTGCACGCTTGACGAGCTCATCGACAATATAAATGGTGGTTCTTAACTTTTCGTTTGAATCTTTCATTTTGATCTTCCTTTCTGTATTTCTCATTCTTCACACCGTAAAAAGGGCGTAATATGGGGCAATTTTCGTTTTTCTTCATACTTTTCGAGTGTGAAGCCTGAAATCGGGGACAGTTGCCGGCTTTATCGGCTGCCGCCGTTTTCCTTTTAAAAACGCCCTAAAACGGTGCTTTTTCGGTCGGCTGTTGCCGTCCGATGTGATCGGACGGCGGCAAAGCACGAGTGTGAGCCAGCCTTCCTTTAACCTGCTTGAAAATAATCGGTGATAAGCTGGCTATCTTCAATGCCTCGCATCGTATTTTGCAAGCTTTTCCTGCGCTTTCGCTCTCGCCGATTCTAACCGTGCCATTTCAAGCTGCTTTTCGTAATATCGCTCCACCACATCACGGATAGGCAGGATCGTGTAGCACAGACTTCCGTTGTGAACGCGACCGTCCTTGGTGTTGACCTTGGTCGGCTCGGTGAAGATCAGCCCCTTCTTTTCAAGACCTTGAACGTATTTCTTCACGCTGTTTTTGCTTCGGCCGATGGCTTCACAGATCGTCGCGTAGCTCGGATGACACTTGTACGTTTTTCTGTCCTCGCACCGCATCAGAAACGTATACACCAAGATCTCGCCGTCGGTCAGCCCGAGACTGAAGATCTCATTCGGCACGGGAAAGAAGTTCTGCATTTTTTGTTGTTGCAAATACATCGCTTCACCTCACGTAACCACTCTAACTTTTATTTTGCATTCGATTGGAATGCTTTCGCCTCTCATCACTTTATGAAACAACTCAAGCGCGTTCGCAAGCACTACAGTCAAAAACAATTGACGATATAATTGCTCGGCGCTTGTTTCTCCGTGTTCTTTCCAACGCCTGATCGCATCGTCAAGTTCTTCGGGCATCATTTTGTTGAGCATCATATTGCGGATCATATCTTGTGAGTAGATATATCCGCAGCATTCAACATTGTCTGCGTTCCACAGCATCAGCATTGCTTCGAGCGCCTTTTGTTTGATCTCGGCATTCTCGTATTTTCTGTCCCTGTGAAAATAGCAGTCTTTGAGTTCTTTTACAAATCTGATCTCAGAAATGTTTTTCATCTATTACCTCCTTTGGTACTTTCATTAACCCAGATCAAAAATTTGTCCTTGGGAACGACTAAGCGTTTTCCGATACGGATCGTCGGAAAATCTTTCTCGTGCATCAGCTCGTAACAGGACGAAATTGCAATGCCGAGAATATCTGCGAGCTCCTGCGCATTGATGAAGTACGGAAGCTCCTCGAATGTTTTGATGTTTGATTTTTTCATAATAAATAATTCCTTTCATTTTTGTTGTGATTTGATTTCGGAAGAACACTTTAACGAATCATTTTGCCCACCTCCTTCGTTTTTCGGACTAAAAATGTCTCTCCGTATACTAAACGACATGAGAAGTTCAAAATGTTCCAAACGTGTTTCAAAAAAATCAAACGGTATTACAGCAAAAGAAAAGCACGCCGAAGCGTGCCTCTGTTTCAATATAAAAAT
>JAZUBI010000120.1:0-22596 GCA_045638385.1 Eubacteriales bacterium | reverse complement strand
GGCATGTCCGCCCATGGACAAAAATTAATATTTACATACAATATCTTTGTGGGATCGGTGTAATTCCGTACCGGCAGTATAGTCTGCGAACATTTTTGTTTTTCAAAAATGCCGACAAGGTGAGATTCCTTGACCGACAGTAAAGTCTGGATGAAAGAAGGTATCGCGCGCTTTTTGTCGCGCTTTTCTCTCCCCCCACAAGAAAGGGGATTTTTTTATTATGTCTACAAAGAAGCAAAACAGCTCTCAAAAAATCAAGATGCTTTGCATGGCGGCGCTTTTTTGCGCTCTTGCATACGCATCAACCTTCATTATGCACATTAAGGTCGGTTTTCTGACCTTTGATATAAAGGACGCAGTCGTCACTATTGCGGGTCTTCTTTTCGGCCCAATATATGCGCTCGTCATATCTGTTACGGTTGCACTTCTTGAGTTTGTTTCCATGGGCGAAACAGGCTTCTGGGGACTTTTGATGGATGTGCTCTCAACCGCAACATTCTCGGTAACATGCGCCTTGATATATAAATACAAGAAGAATCTGTGGGGCGCAATCGCAGGACTTTTGGCGTCGATCCTTGCAATGACAGCCGTAATGGTCTTGGGAAATATCTTTATTACTCCTATTTACATGGGTGTCGCGCGCGCGGACGTGGTTGCGCTCATACCCACACTGCTTTTGCCGTTCAACTTCATAAAAGCGGTGCTTAACGGAGCAATAGTCATGGTGCTTTACAAGCCCGTATCTACCGCATTGAAGGCTGCAAAAGTTCTTCCCGCAACAAAATCCGGCGCGAGCAAGGAGCGCGATCCTAAAAGAAATCTTGTTTTCAGCTTGGTTTTATCCGCAATCGCACTATTGATCGGCGCGATTTGTGTAACTGTATTTTTCGTATTTCTCGGCGGTAGCTTTTCGCTTGTTGGATAAAAATCCATTCGGGCATTGATTTTCGTCTTGAAAAGTGATATAATGGTATAAAATCCGATCTAAGAGGTAAAAATGTCAGAGATTATAAAGAATTTTTTTCTTGAAACAGTAGGCAGGGAATGGTGCGTCTTTTTCTGCTCCATGATACCGATAATTGAACTCCGCGGAGCGATTCCGCTGGGCGCGGCGTTGGGCCTGCCGTGGTGGCAAAATTATATCATAAGCGTGATTGGAAATCTTATTCCGGTGCCGTTCATTTTGCTTTTTATAAACGCCGTATTGCGTTGGATGTCAAAATCTAAGGTGAAATTCTTTAACAAGATTGCAAATTGGCTGTTCGCTAAGGCAGAAAAAAACCGCGAAAAGATCGAAAAGTACGCATTTTGGGGAGTTGCGCTTTTTGTAGCAATTCCGCTCCCCGCCACAGGCGCGTGGACAGGATCTCTTGTCGCCGCTGTATTCAAAATGAAATTTTGGAAATCGCTTCTTTCTGCCGTTATCGGCGTGCTGGTGGCAGGCACAGTGATGACTCTGCTTTCATACGGTGTTGTTGCACTTTTTTCATAAAATAAATAATAAACAAGCGCGTGAAAAACCCAATTACACGCGCTTGTTTATTGATTTTATAACTTGTTTTATTAAAAAATCATTGACTTGAATTTAACCTTTTGATATAATAAACGCAAAGAACACTTTACATTGGGGGTGCCTATGAAGCCTTTAAAAACCGGAGTCGCATATCACGGCAACAGAATGCCGAGTCACGCAAGGGAAGACCTCAAGGAGATCGTCGATGCAGACATGGACATCGTTGTCCACATGCTTTCTCACATGGACTGGGATCGACACATCAAGGCAATGAAGGACATCGTTGCTATGAGTGAGGATCTCGGACTTGAGGTGTGGATAGACAACTGGGGAATCGGAGGACATCCGGGAGACGTCTCTCACTATCTCTCTGTGCATCCTACCGATCACATGATATTCGGGAACGGCGACAGAGCACCATACCAGGTATGTCTCAACAGCCCTGAATACAGAAGGTTCGTTAAAAATTGGCTTGAGGCAGCAAAGAGCATAGGCGGAAAGACAGTATTCTGGGACGAGCCGCAGATACTCGCAAGAGAGATCGACGGTCAAATGGAATTTTGCTGTCATTGCCCGCGATGCCAAAAAATATTCGAGGAAAGGTACAACAAGCCTATGCCGCGCGAGTTGACCCCCGAGTTTGCGGAATTCCGTACCGATACCATTGTTGATTTCTTTAGAGAAATAACCGATTACGCAAAGAGCCTCGGGCTTTATAACGCCGCTTGCATAATGCCCGGAAAGGGACACGGCATAAGCCTTGAGTCGGCAGGAAAGCTCTTCTCACTCCCCTCGCTTGACAATGTCGGCTACGATCCCTATTGGACATCCGCGGGATTGGTAAAATCCTACGAGTACGTCTACAACAACACCAAGGCGGCGATCGAAAGAGCAGACCAATACGGCAAGGATCACAACATTTGGATACAAGGATTTGTTCCCGGAAAGCAGGAGGAGGAGATAGTTGACGCCTGCACTGCGGCGTACGATGCCGGAGCAAGAACGCTTCTCGCTTGGAGCTTCCACGGTGGCGAATCCAACAATTACAGAGGACCTTATTCGGAGCGTACATGGCGCCGAGTGATCGAGGGCTTCAGATTGGTAAAGGATGAGGATAGAAGAAGAACCTGGGAGGAAAACCGCAAAAAATTTATAAAATAAGCGCGCAGGCTATTGACAAAACGATATATATATGATAAAATAAATCTCGCAAAATCTTATCAAGAGTGGCGGAGAGACAGGCTCTATGAAACCACGGCAACCTACCAAGACTCGGAAAGGTGCCAATTCCAAGCAGATAAGAGACAAAAGAGTAATTAACTCTGCTTGGACTCTGCCCGAGCAGAGTTTTTGTTTGTAAAAAATAAGAATATATAGAGGTACACAAAATGAAAGAAGTAAAAAAGGTTTTATTTACATCGGAATCGGTAACAGAGGGACATCCCGACAAGATCTCCGATAAAATTTCCGATGCTATCCTTGACGAAATGCTCCGTCAAGATCCTATGTCGCGCGTTGCTTGCGAGACATTCTGCACAACCGGACTTGTAAGCGTAATGGGCGAGATCACAACCGAAGCTTACGTTGATATTCAAGAGGTTGTGCGCCGCACAGTTCGCGAGATCGGATACACAAGAGCAAAGTTTGGCTTTGACTGCGATTCTTGCGCGGTTATCAGCTCTATTCACGAGCAGTCACCCGACATTGCTATGGGTGTTGATAAATCCTACGAGGCAAAAGAGGGAAGCGACACAGACGGTCTTGACACCGGTGCAGGCGACCAGGGTCTTATGTTCGGATACGCATGCGATGAGACACCCGAGCTTATGCCCCTCCCCATCTCTCTTGCACACAAGCTTGCAAAGCAGCTCACGGCAGTAAGAAAGAACGGAACTCTTGATTATCTCCGTCCCGACGGAAAAACTCAGGTAACCGTAGAATATCACGATGACGTGCCGGTAAGAGTTGACACCGTGGTTATATCCTCTCAGCACAGCGATCAGGTAACTCTTGAGCAGATCAGAGCAGACATAATCAAAAACGTAATCGAGCCTATCATCCCCGCAGAGCTTATGGATGCAGAAACCAAGATATATGTAAACCCCACGGGACGCTTTGTAATAGGCGGACCTGCCGGCGACACAGGACTTACCGGAAGAAAGATAATCGTCGACACCTACGGTGGCTACGCGCGTCACGGCGGCGGTGCTTTCTCGGGTAAGGATCCGACAAAGGTTGACCGCTCTGCATGCTATGCGGCAAGATACATCGCAAAGAACGTGGTTGCCGCAGGTCTTGCAAAGAGATGTGAGGTTCAGGTAGCGTATGCTATCGGAGTTGCCCGTCCTGTTTCGGTTATGATCGACACCTTTGGAACAGCAATCGTTCCCGAGAGCAAGATCAGCGAGGCTGTTCTTTCGCTTGTTGACCTTCGTCCCGCTGCAATCATTCGCGACTTTGATCTCCGCAAGCCGATCTACTGTGATCTTGCCGCTTACGGACATATGGGACGCGAGGACCTTGGCGTCAAGTGGGAAGAAAGAGATCTTGCAGAAAAGCTTAAGAAGACTTTACTTTGATAAATTTTGGGGCTTTTTGATGGGGTTTCACATAAAAGCCCCAAAAAGCTTCTGTACATGTTTTGATATTTAATGAAAGGAGATCGCGTTATGTCTGAAAACGAGAAAAATCTGTTTGGTGAGCCCGTCGCGCTTGACGGTGGGCTTGTAAAATTGCAGGGCAGTGTGGAATACGTCATATACACAAACGAAGACAACGGTTACACCGTGGCAGATTTCGGCACGGATAACGACGATCTCATAACGATCACGGGTATTATGCCGTATATAAACGAGGGAGATTCCCTCATTATTTACGGCGAATGGAAGCACACTCAAAAATACGGACGTCAGTTTGCGGTCAGCGAATATGAAAGGTATATGCCAGCAGATGCAACCGCAATTCTGCGCTATCTCTCATCCGGCGCGGTAAAGGGCATAGGCAAAAAGACTGCGGAAAAGATCGTTGAGACCTTTGGTGACGAGGCGCTTGAGGTGCTTGAAAACCACCCTGATTGGCTGTCCGATATACCCGGAATAAGTCTTAAAAAGGCTACCCAAATATGCGAGGACTTTAAATCAAAGGCAGGAATCCGCTCGGCAATGATGTTCTTCCGCGACTTTTTCGGTGCGGCCACAACAGTTAAAATATACAAGCGCTGGGGCTCGGCGTGCATCGATATTGCCAAGGCCAACCCCTATCGCCTTTGTGACGAAATAGACGGAATAGGATTTGAACGCGCGGACAGCATGGCTGAAAAGCTTGGCATTGAAAAAAATTGCGAATCCAGACTTATAAGCGGAATTGCGCACGTTCTCCGTCACAACGCGGCTCAAAACGGACACGTTTGCTTGCCGAGAGATATTCTTGTAAAGGCGGCGGCTTCTCTTCTTGATGCCGATCCCGAAAGCATCAATATGGCGATAGACGATATGATAGCGATGCGCCGTTTGAAATACTCACTCTTTTCTGATGTTATCTATCTTTACGATTCGTATTCCTACGACTGTGAAACCTACATTGCCGAAAAGCTTGATCTTCTCGACAAGGTTTGTCCCGCGATAAGTCTTTCAGATGCAAACTTTTTTATAGAAAAAGAGGAGCGCACAAACGGTATTCAGTACGCATTTTTGCAGAAAAAGGCTATAATCAACGCGCTTGAGTGCGGCGTTATGCTTTTAACCGGAGGCCCCGGTACAGGAAAAACCACAATCGTTAAAGCTCTTATTGATATATTTGAAAGCATGGATATGAGCGTTGCGCTTTCGGCTCCGACCGGAAGAGCGGCAAAAAAGCTGAGCGAGGCAACAAGTCACGAGGCTAAAACAATTCATCGTCTTCTTGAATTTGAATATTCAACCGACAATGGCGACCGCCCCGGATTCCGCAGAAACGAAAACGATCTCCTTGATGAAAATGTCATTATAATAGACGAGACATCAATGATCGATAACATTCTGATGTGCTCGCTGTTAAAGGCAATCAAGCCGGGCGCCAGATTGATCCTTATCGGAGACTCCGATCAGCTTCCGAGCATCGGAGCAGGCAACGTATTGCGCGACCTTCTTGAGTGCAACCGCTTTGCAACGGTTAGACTTAACGAGATCTTCCGCCAAGCGGAGCAATCCTTGATAGTAACCAACGCGCACAAGATAAACCGAGGAGAAATGCCGACCCTTGACGTCAAAAACAACGATTTCTTCTTTCTTCCGCGAAACACCGATGCCGAGATCGCGTACACCGTTACAGATCTCTGTCTCAACAGATTGCCGAGGAGCTACGGCGACGATGCAAGATTCGGAACGCAGGTCATAACGCCGTCAAGAAAGGGAACTGCCGGCACGGAAAACCTAAACGTTATGCTTCAGGACGCACTCAACCCCAAAACAAAGGAAAAGAAGGAGTATCTGCATCGCGAAAGAACCTTCCGTGAGGGAGACAGAGTTATGCAGATCAAAAACAATTACGAGATTGAATGGTATCGAGACGACGACAGCGAGGGCACGGGAATTTTCAACGGCGACATAGGAACAATAGAAAAAATCGACCTTGCGGCGCAGCACATGCGAATCAGATTTGACGATAAAACGGTACATTATGAATTTACCTCGCTTGAGGAGCTTGAGCACGCATACGCGATCACGGTTCACAAGAGCCAGGGGTGCGAATACCCATTCGTCATAATACCGCTTTACAGTGCGCCCCCCATGCTTCTGACAAGAAATCTGTTTTATACCGCAGTAACCAGAGCAAGAAGAATGGTAATACTCGTTGGCAGAGCCGACGTTGCAAGCATTATGGTTTCAAACAGCCATATCGGCGAACGGTACACGGGTCTTAAGCAAAGACTGCTGCAAGAATAAAATTAAAACAGACAGAGCCCTTCGCACTGTCTGTTTTGCTACAAATCGAGAGGAGGTATCGCACAAATGAATAATAATCGCAAAAGCTTTATTTCGCGCTTGATTTGTGTGCCCAAATGCGCATCATGCAGAGAAAGACTGTCTCCTTTCGCGAAAAACGACGAGCTTGATCACGGTTTTCCGTGTCTTTGTGATGCTTGCATGGAAAAGTGGCAACGAGCACGCGCTCAGATGTGCCACACTTGCTCAAATATAGCCTCGAAATGCTCCTGCATGCCGCTCAAGAAGGTCTTTTCACAGCCGAGTATTCCGTCCTTGTTTTTCTACCATCCCGACCAAAGCCGCGCGGAGTCAAAGGTTATTTATACGTTAAAGCATCACAACAGTCTTGATCTGTTCAGATTTATTTCTGCGGAGCTTAGCCCAAAGCTTTCGGAGCTGCTTGACCTTTTGGCTGTTGACACGGGCGAGTGCGTTTTAACGTATATTCCAAGAACAAAAAGAGCATTGATCAAAAACGGATTCGATCAGGGAGAGGTTCTGTGCCGCGTGATGTCAAGGGATCTTAATATGGCGTGCGCGCCGTTGATCGTAAGAGAGGGCGGCTCGGAGCAAAAGAAGCTCTCGAGAAAGGACAGAAAGATCAACGCCGAAAAGGCGATATTTGCAAACACCGAGCTTAAGGGTGTAAAATGCTCGGGAAATATAAACGAATTTCTTGAAAATAAGACCGTGATCATAATCGAAGACTTGATCACGACCGGCGCAACTGTGGAGCGCGCAATAAAATGCTTAAGAACTCACGGCGCAAAGACGATTCTCGTATGCGCTGTGGCGAGGAGCGAGATTTCTTCGGACAAAAAACATTCTTCTAAATAAGTTGACTCTTTTTTATCTTTTTCGACTTTTTGTTTTTGTAAAGTTAATAATATATTTGTAAAAAATGATTGACTTTTGCCACGTTTTTGTTGTATAATTACATTGTATCATTATAATCTTTGAAAGGAGAACGGCGCATGTTAAAGGATCTTATATTCAGCCGCGACATTGGAATAGACCTCGGAACAGCGACCGTGCTCGTTTATTCGGAGGGGAACGGCATCGTAATGCGTGAGCCGTCTGTTGTCGCAATAGACAAAACCACCGATAAGGTTATAAAGGTTGGTAAAGAGGCGCAGGAAATGATCGGCAGAACTCCCGACAGCATAGTGGCAATGCGACCGCTCAAGGACGGAGTTATAAACCAGTACGAGGTGACCGAGAGGATGCTTCAGTACTTTATTCGCCGCGCGTGCGGAAAATCTCTTTTCCAGCCGAGAATAATGATCTCTGTTCCGTCGGGCATTTCCGAGGTCGAGGAAAGAGCTATACTTGAAGCCGCCGCAGAGGCAGGCGCAAGAAAAACGTTACTCATCCGCTCGCCCATTGCCGCCGCGCTTGGCGCAGGTCTCAACATAAAGACGGCGATCGGAAATATGACCGTCGACATTGGCGGTGGAGTTACGGAAATTGCCGTAATATCTCTTGGCGGAATCGTTGTCTCTCGCACTGTAAAGGTTGGCGGCGACAGCTTTGACGAGTCTATCGTAAAATACGTTAGAGATAATTACAACGTTCTCATAGGAGACAGAACGGCTGAAACCATAAAAATAAAGATCGGCGAGGTGTATGAGCACGCCGAGGAAAAGCGGCTTGAGGTCAGAGGAAGAGATCTTCTGACGGGCATGCCCAAGGTGATCACGCTGAGCTCAAAGGAAATGATCGGCGCGACTTACGAGGCCATGACCGTTCTCATTGACGGAATATGCGACGTTATAGAGCACACGCCGCCCGAGCTTGTCGGTGACATTCTACATAACGGTATTATTCTCGTTGGCGGAGGAAGCCTTTTAAGAGGACTTGACAAGCTTATCACAAGAGTTACCGGAATAAAAACAATCCGTGCCAAAAATCCCGAATGCTGTGTAGCTCTCGGCATGGGAGAAAAGCTGAAAACAATAAGTAAGTATTCAACAGACAAATAAATCTTCAGCTTCGATATTAACGTCGAAGCTGAAATTATATGTGATTTCGAGGTGTGATTATGAATTACGTTATCAAAGATTATGAGCCCAAAAGAGTGTTTGAGATATTTGAGGATCTTTGCGCTATACCGCACGGATCCGGAAATGAAAAGGGAATTGCCGACTATATCGAGGCGTTCGCTAAAGAGCGCGAACTCTTTATTATGCGCGACAAGACCGGAAACGTATTTTTGAGAAAATCTGCGGCGACAGGATATGAGGGCACGGCTCCGCTCTTGCTCCAGGGTCATATGGACATGGTTTGCGAAAAGAATGCAGACTCAACCCACGATTTTCTTTCCGACGGCCTTACTCTTTCGGTAAAGGACGGAATGCTTTGGGCTGACGGTACAACTCTCGGCGCAGATAACGGAATCGCCGTTGCTATGATGCTGGCTTTGCTTGAAACAGACGAGCATCCGACACTTGAGTGCCTCTTCACGGTAGAAGAGGAGACCGGGCTTGCCGGTGCAAAGGGCTTTGATTGCTCTTGCATAACCGCAAGACAAATGATAAATCTTGACAGTGAAGAGGATTGGCAGATCACCGCAGGATGCGCCGGTGGATGCAGAACAGAAGCCGACTTTTTCTACAAAGCAAGAAAAGCATGGTGCGGGGCGGTCTGTCTTGACGTATCGGTCACGGGACTTTCCGGCGGACATTCCGGCGCGGAGATACATTGCGGAAAGACAAATGCGATCATCGCGATGGGTAGACTTCTCGGTGCGGCATATGAGAAATCACAGTTTAATCTCGTTTCTATCACTTGCAACGGCAAGGATAACGCCATCGCGCGCGAGTGCTTTGCAACACTTTCAACAAACGAGGTGGAGGCGGTAAAGGCGGCAATTCTTGCAGAGGGCGAGAGAATAAGGCCCGAGCTTTCGGACGATGACAAGGGCTTTACCGTATCTGTTAAAGAGGGAGCAAGCCATAAAAAAGTGCTTGATTCCGAAACCACATCAAACATTATAACCTTTCTTTCAACAGTAAAAACCGGCGTTCTCAAGATGAGCAACCAAATCAAGGGGCTTGTTGAATATTCCAGAAACATCGGCGTTGTTGAGACTGATGGCGAGAAGATAAAGATGACCCTCTCGTCAAGATCCTCTGTCGAGGCTCAGCTCGACCTTTCCTGCCGTGAGCTTGATATGCTTTGCTCGGCTCTCTTTGCAGAATGTCATCACTACGCGAGATATCCCGGCTGGGAATATGCTCCCGTATCCCCCTTGCGCGAAAGATACATGGGCGCATTCAAGAAGCTTTACGGAAAGGATCTCTCGGTTGGAGTTATCCACGCAGGTCTTGAGTGCGGAATCTTATCGTCAAAGCTTAACGGTATGGACATTATATCGATCGGCCCCAACATGTATGATATACACTCTCCCTGCGAGCATCTTGACCTTGCCTCCTGCGAGAAAATCTGGAACGTGCTTTTGGAAATCCTGAAAGAAAAATAAGATCATGCTTGAATTAGACAGACAAAACGTATCAACCCGAATAAAAGAGAGAATAATTGCGGACATAGCGTCAGGACGAGTAGGCGGAGCCGCAGTGCTGGTAAAGCAAAACGGAGAGGTCATATATAATGACTTTTTCGGCAGTGACGGCAGGGAAAGAGAGATCAATGAGAAAACTCTTTTCCGCTTGGCATCTATGACAAAGCCAATAACCGCAATAGCAATACTCAAGCAGATAGAGCGCGGACTTGTTTCTCTCGATGATCCGCTCGAAAAGTTTATTCCCGAATACTCGGAAATGGAGATAGGCGCGCTTGACGAAAACAAAAACGTCAAAATCATCGGTAAGGCAAAAACAAAGATCACCGTAAAGCATCTGCTTTCGCACTCAAGCGGTGTTGGCTCGGGCGCAATTTCCGGAGTTCTTGATAAGCTTACCGCATCGGCGCAGACCGATCTCGAAAGTGTAACCGATGCATACGCATCTCTTCCGCTCGCTTTTGATCCGTATACGGCTCAGGCGTATTCTGCCACGGTCGCATTTGATCTTCTTGCGAGAATTGTAGAGCTGACCTCGGGAGTGCAGTATGATGAATTTCTTAAAAAAGAAATTTTCGAGCCGCTCGGAATGGTTGATACGACATTCGCTCCGACAGAGGAGCAATGGGATCGGATAACGCTTATGCACTCATTTGACGGCAATGAGTATTCGTTTAAGCCGCTTAACAAAAACACGGTTTTCGGCGGTTATCCTCTTACTTATTTCTGCGGCGGCGCAGGTCTTGCGTCAACGCTTGCAGATTACGAAAAATTTACAGATATGCTCCTGTCAGGCGGCAAAACGCAAGACGGCGGCAGAATACTGTCGGATGAATCGGTAAAGCTCATGGCTACACCTGCCGAGCCGTTTGGAATTTCTCCGAGTCAGCGATGGGGACTTTCCGTGCGCGTCATAACCAGTGACTCGAACCGTATTCCAATGGGTTCGTTTGGCTGGAGCGGCGCATATGGCTGCCACTTCTGGGTCGACCCAACCAACAACATAACAGCCATCTACATGAAGAACTCAACGTACGACGGCGGTTCCGGCGCAAAAACGGCGCAAAACCTCGAAACAGACGTATATTCGTAACATATCGCGGCGAAAAATTCGCCGCGATATACTTTTATAAGGAAAATATACATGCAATTGGTGTTTTTTTCTGTTGTTTGAACTTTTTTTACATGTTATAATAAAAAAAAGCGATAAGGGAGCGAAATATTATGATTAAAAAATTTTTATCTGTGATAATTGCATTACTCATGCTCACAGCCACACTCGCAAGCATAACATCCTGCAATCCTGCCAATCAGGGTGGGGCAAATACTGACACTTCCGCGGGTTCCGAGACTGAAGCGACAGAATCGGATATAACACCGGAATCCGAAAGCAACACGGTATCCACAGATGAAAAGGAAAGTCTTGAGGACACCGAGAGCGAATCGAATTCCGAGCCGAACAGCGAAACAGGTACGGACACCGAGGGAAAAACGGATACAAATACCGAAGAAAAAACGGATACAAATACCGAAGACGAAACGAATACGGAAGACGAAACGAATACGGAAGACGAAACCGGAACAGCCGACATTTCCGTTGAAAAAAACGTATCTCACAGCGCGGGAAAAACCGTATATCCCGGTGAGATAATCACCTATTCCTTCGTGCTCAAAAACAGCGGAACGGGAAGGGGAACTATTAATATAACCGACACTGTACCCACCAACACGTCATATGTGAGCGGTGCAGACGAGATAGATGGAAACACTCTCTCGTGGAACATATCCGTCAAAGCCGGAGAAACTAAGACCGTGAGCTACACCGTAAAGGTCGGCGGCGATCTCTCGCTTTGCAATGGCGGAACGGTTATTCCCGGTGCATGCAAGGCAGGTGAATTTGATTTGACAACACATTCTTTGTATATAGAAAGAACTCTCAATACGGTTGACCAAAAATTTTTTGATATTGCATTCGATGCGCTCAAGAGATCCGAATATTTCCAAGGCTTTAATCTTTACAGATGGATGTACGGCGTAGCATTCACCTATGCGCAGGCGGTGTCGGGTGCTATAAGCATCGCAAACGATACTCCCGAGGGAATCATGAATGCGATTGCCAACGGAACGGCAAACGAAACGGTGCTTGATATGGTAGCGCCCGGTCTTTACGGCGGAACAGCCATAACCGGATCCATAGCGGGCATAAAGGGTGCTCCCGGCGAGGTCACAAAGGATGACCTTATATCCGGCGACGGAATTTTAAGAACCCAAAACGGCAAGACTGAGCTGTTCGTATATTCAAATAACGGCTTCTGTAATTTGACAGAACAGTGCAAGGACGCTGATCTCGACGAGATGCTTGCATCGCTCGGCACATCCGACATGTACGCCGTTCTCCGTCCATCGTCAAACCTTATAGATTTCACCCCGTCCGATATCAATGAAAAGCCCACAGAGCTCAACGAAAAGCAGGCGGCTGTTGTTGCCACCGCATATTATTATCTGCTCCGCGGAGAGAGCCTTCAGTACGACGATACGTTCATGAATAAGCTCTCGGACAGCTTCTCTGATTTTAATGAATCGAGATGGCAGACCGAATTCAGAGCTCCCGAAAGCTACACCCTCGACGAGTGGGGATATCTCAACTGCGCGGCGTTTACCAATGACGTATATTGGAGCACGTTTGGCGTCGCCCTCCCCGGAGATATGTACTACACGGGAAATATCTACACCAATTCCGCACAATACGGCATGAGAGTGTACAGCTTTGAGCGTAGCCTTACCAAAACATATACGGATGCGGAGAAGGCGGCAATGGAAGCAGAGTTTATGTCTAATCTTCAGCCCGCAGACCTCATAGTTATCCGACGCAAAAACGGCGGCGGACACGTAATGGTCTATATCGGCAACGGAAGATTTATTCATGCAACGGGTGACAGCATGAGCACAACGGCGCTTGAGGGCGTTAAGGAAAACCGCGAGCCGACACTGAGGTTCCACAGAGTAAAGGATTATTTCTTCAACAAAGACGGCGCACTCAACAGCTCCAACGTATTCAATGATCCGACGATCGAGAGAGCAACCACATCTATCGCAATAGTGCGTCCTCTCGCCAATGCGGATTACGCTAAAAATTCTATTACCGACGCTACAAAGGCAAGAATGGCGATCATCGGTCTTATAGTCGAAAAGGCGGCATCGGTTGACCTCGGTGTAAGTGTAAATCCCGGAGATGAGATAACCTATACCTTCACACTTTACAATACCCGCACGGATGATATAACCGTGAATATCACCGACAAGATACCCGCAAACACGATTTACGTATCGGGTTGTGACAACCGTGACGGGGATAACCTCTCCTGGACGGTCACTGTCCCTGCGGGCAAGACTGTCACTGTTTCATACACGGTAAAGGTAGCAGATACCGCGCTTGACACCGTGATCGAGAACAAGGATGCAATCGTTGCAGGTCTTTCGTTCACGTGCGCGGATATACAGGTAAAAAAGACTCTCACCGAGTCCGAGCAAACAAGTATAATCAATGCGTTCAACAGCTTGAAATCTGAAAATACCGCTCTCCGCGGTCTCGCTCTCGTAAACGAGATATACAAGAAGACTCTCGGATTCGGCAACGTATTCGCGGATGTCAATTTCCTTACCGTAACCGAGGGTGAAAACGGAATATACGCATCCAGCGATCTGCCCATTCAGCCTAATTACACATACGAAAACTTCACAAGAAACGAGGACGGCACGTATTACAAGATGCTCGTTCCCACCCTGTTCGGCGGCAGAAGCATACGCTCCAACGGACGAAACGAGTGGCTCCGTACAAGAGGAGTGTTCGTAAAGAACCTCATGATCGGTGACGTCATACTCGCCAAACGCCGCGACGGAAATACCTACGTCTTTATGTACACGGGAGAAAATAAGCTTATCAATCTCAATACTCTCTCATATGATTCGGTTGATGCGCAAACGACACTCGATAGACTCTTAGGATTCGATTATTTTGCAGTGCTCCGTCCGTCTTTCGTCGCTGCAGAAGCAGGCGATAATGATTCGACCGTCGATCCCGATACCTGCTCGCACACCCCCGAAACTACGTTCAGTGAGGGCGGCGCGTACACGATCATATGCTCGACATGCAGCACAGTGATTCGCGATTTTCAAATTCCCGACAGTATAAATTGGCATAGCTCGCTTGACGCTATGAACAAATATGCTACTATCAGCGTTTCCAAAAAGCTTTATGACGAAGAGAACAATCTTTATTACAACAGCTTTACGGGCAATGCCGCAGGACATATCAACGTTACGGGAGGCACAGGCTCGGGAAGCGCCACAACGGATGAATTTGAGGTCGGTAAGTATATCGTGATCAAATACCGTGGCAGCAATACTCAGCTCGCGCTGTATGCCGGTGCCTCCAACAGCACTAAAAAGATGCTTGGAAGCTATCAGGCTCGCGCGGATATGCCGGGAGACGAGTGGAGAGTTGCAGTTGTAAGCCTTGAAAACGTCACCTCATTCACAACCGATACCGACGGCAAGAGTACGGTCTACGTAATGCTTGAAACGTATAGCAGTATAAGCTACAACGTAGATATTGCCTACGTTGCAATAGTTGACTCTCTTGACGAGATGAAGCTACTTCTCGATGACGGAGAAGATTATTACTATTACGGCACACAGTTCTCATCTGACCCCGTCAAAAACGGCGGCTCTGATGCAGAGTAAAAATCACAAAAGGGCGGAGCTTTTCAGCTCCGCCCATATATGTTTTTTATCAGTTTTCAGGTTCGATTAGGCCGTAGTTGCCGTCCTTTCTCGTGTAAACAACGCATGTCTTACCCGTCACGGCGTCATTGAAAACAAAGAAGCTGTGTCCGATAAGGTTCATCTGCATGATCGCCTCCTCGGGTGACATCGGGGTGTATTCAAACTTCTTTGTTCGGATAATTATTTCCTTGTCCTCCGGCTCTTCTGCGGGCTCCATCGATGCGGCAGCAACCGCTGCATCGGTCAATACACCTTCTCTGAGCTTTTTGCGTAGACGCGTTTTATTCTTTCTTATCTGTCTTTCAATATTGTCTATAGATTTATCAAGTGCATCTCTGAAGCTTGCGGCATCGACCTCGCTTCTAAAAAGAGTGTTTGAGGCTTTTATCGTAACTTCAAGCGTTGCAAGATTTCGCTTGTGACTCAACGTCACGGTCGCGCTTCCTTCTTCGCCAAAATACTTGTCAAGCTTTGAAAGCTTTTCGGTGATCATTTCCTTCGTGTCATCATAAACACTGAGCTGTCTTCCGATAATGTTTATTTTCATATGAGCCTCCTTTTGCCGCTCAGGGCGGCGTGATTTATTTTAAAGGACACAGGAGTGTCCAAAGCAACAAAAAACGGGAAAACGCAAAATATCCCTAAATGAAAATCATTCAGCCGTCTGCGCATCCCGCCCCTCTATGAAGTTTTTTCTACTTAAATTATACCATTTTTTACGGTTAATAGATGACTAAACGATTAACATTGTGCAAACTTTATGAAAATTAGCGCAAAAACATACGTTGCATTGTGCAAAAGTGCAAGACTCGACAGTTTTTTCATGTTTTTATCTATATGCCGTCCGTACGGTCAAATTCCAAACGCGCGAGTTAGCCTCAACTAACTGTTTTTCTTTGCAGAATAAGGAAAAATCGCCATCCGAAAAACGTTAATTTTTTGTCAAAAAGTCGCAAAAGCTATTGACATTTGTCACTCAATTTGATATAATAAAGTGGAATGTGCTGTGAGATACCTCAGACAGAAGCAACCGCTTTGAAATACAATGAAATGAGGAGAAGATATGTATAGGATCGCATATAAAAAACAACTCAATCCTACCGTCACGATGATGGACATTGAAGCTCCGCTCGTCGCAAAAAAGGCGGAGCCCGGACAGTTCATTATTCTCCGTGTGACTGATTCGGGAGAGAGAATTCCGCTGACTGTTGCGGGATATGACAGAGAGGCAGGCACTGTAAAAATAATTTTTCAGATAGTTGGCTCTACGACCAATCAGCTTAACCAAAAGGAAGAGGGAGATTATATTCAGGATTTCGTCGGCCCTCTCGGAGTCGCAAGCAAGCTTGGCGGACTTAAAAAGGTGTGCATAGTCGGCGGAGGCGTTGGATGCGCTATCGCACTGCCCATTGCGCAGAAGCTTCACGACATGGGATGCTGTGTACATTCCATAGTCGGGTTCAGAAGCAAGGACCTTTTGATACTTGAGGATGAATTCCGCGCGGCATCAGATAAGCTCACGGTAATGACCGATGACGGAAGCGCAGGAAGACAGGGAGTTGTCACACTGCCCCTTAAGGAAGCAATAGAGAGCGGAGAAAAGTACGACGAAATAATTACGATAGGACCGCTCATTATGATGAAATTCGTGGTCGAGACCGCGAGACCTTATAATATTCCGACTACCGTTTCAATGAACCCCATTATGATAGACGGAACCGGAATGTGCGGTGGATGCAGACTCACCGTTGGCGGAAAAACAAGGTTCGCGTGTGTTGACGGCCCGGATTTCGATGGCTTTGAGGTAGATTTCGATGAGGCTATGTCAAGAGCTTCAATGTACCGTGACTTTGAGAGACACGCATACGAAGAAAGCTGCAACCTCTTTTCTAAGGAGGTAAAATAATATGCCAAATATGTCTTTGAAGAAAAACCCCATGCCGGTGCAGGATCCCGAGGTAAGAGCCCGCAATTTTGAAGAGGTGGCTCTGGGATATAGCGAGGAGGTCGCTATTGACGAGGCCATGCGCTGTCTCAACTGCAAAAACATGCCTTGCGTTGGTGGTTGTCCGGTAAAAATTCATATTCCCGAGTTTATAGGAAAGATAAAAGAAGGCGATTTTGAGGGCGCATATCAGATAATCAGCAAATCGTCATCTCTGCCCGCAGTGTGCGGAAGAGTTTGCCCTCAGGAATCACAGTGTGAATCCAAGTGCGTTCGCGGAATAAAGGGCGAGTCGGTCGGAATCGGCAGACTTGAAAGATTTGTTGCAGATTGGCACAATGCTCACACTTCAGGAGACGTGCAAAAGCCCGAGCCGAACGGTCACAGAGTTGCAATAGTAGGCTCCGGCCCCTCCGGACTCACTTGCGCCGGAGACCTTGCCAAAAAGGGATACGACGTCACGGTGTTTGAAGCCTTGCATTTAGCAGGCGGAGTTCTCGTGTACGGTATTCCCGAATTCCGTCTTCCCAAGGCAATAGTTCAAAAAGAGGTCGATACGCTCAAGGCTCTCGGAGTCAAGATAGAGACTAACGTTGTTATAGGTAAGACGATTACAGTCGATGAATTGTTTGAGGATGGATTTGAGGCCGTGTTCATTGGAAGCGGTGCAGGTCTTCCGAGATTTATGGGTATTCCCGGAGAATCTCTCAAGGGTGTTTACTCCGCGAATGAATTTTTGACAAGAAGCAATCTTATGAAGGCGTACAGAGATGACTCCTCAACGCCTATAATGCACGCAAAGCGCGTTGCGGTCGTTGGCGGCGGAAACGTTGCAATGGATGCCGCAAGAACAGCACTGCGTCTCGGTGCCGAGGAGGTTTCAATAGTATACCGCCGTTCGTTAGAGGAGCTGCCCGCAAGGGCCGAGGAGGTCGAGCACGCAATGGAGGAGGGCATCGTATTCAGAGTCCTCAATAATCCGACCGAGATCATCGGATACAACAATCCCGATGATAGGCGCGATCCCAAAAACGGATTCGTCACCGGTATAAGGTGCATCAAATGCGAGCTTGGTGAGCCCGATGAAAAGGGAAGAAGACGCCCCGTGGAAATAGAGGGTAGTGAGTGGGTGCTTGACGTTGATTCGGTCATTATGTCGATTGGAACGTCACCCAATCCTCTTATTAAGTCTACAACAGAAGGGCTTGAGGTTAACCGACACGGCGGCATCATCGTCGAAGAGGACTCCGGCAAAACAAGCAAGGACGGTGTCTATGCCGGCGGCGACGCAGTAACCGGTGCGGCAACAGTAATACTCGCTATGGGCGCGGGCAAAACCGCGGCAAACGCGATAGATGAATATCTAAGTAAATAAACGACAAAAGAAAAGGAGAGTACAAAATGGGATTCTTGCAGGGAAAAACGCTCATTCTCACAGGCGGCGGACGCGCAGTTTTAAAGGACGGATCCGCAGGCTCAATAGGCTACGGAATAGCTACCGCTTACGCAAAGGAAGGAGCTAACATCGTTATAACCGGACGCAACGTGCAAAAGCTTGCCGATGCAAAGGAAGAGCTTGAAAGACTTTACAACATCAAGGTGCTCCCCGTTGCAGCAGATATATCCGCAGGGCAGGATAACGCGGCGATTGCAAAAGGCGTGGTTGAAAAGGCCATCGCGGAATTCGGACGCATAGACGTTCTGATAAACAACGCGCAGGCTTCCGCATCCGGAGTTTCCATTGCAGATCACACAACAGAGCAGTTTGATCTCGCTATTTATTCCGGACTTTACGCAACCTTCTATTATATGCAGGCTTGCTATCCCTACCTCAAGGAAACAAAAGGAAGTATTATCAACTTTGCTTCAGGCGCGGGTCTGTTCGGAAATTACGGACAGTGTGCATACGCCGCCGCAAAGGAGGGAATACGCGGACTTACCAGAGTTGCGGCAACCGAATGGAGCAAGGACGGAATCAACGTAAACGTTGTTTGTCCCTTGGCATGGACCGCTCAGCTTGAAGGCTTCAAGAACGCTTATCCGGAGGCATTTGAGAAAAACGTTCACACTCCTCCGATCGGTTACTTTGGAGATCCCGAAAATGATATCGGAAGAGCTTGCGTTCAGCTTGCGAACCCCGATTTCAAATATATGACCGGAGAGACGCTGACGCTCGAAGGTGGTCTCGGACTTCGTCCCTGATCAAAAATTATCTCGTAATAAATTATTTAAGGAGGGCTAAAAAATGGCTCATTTAAATGAAGCAGCTGTCGAAAAGATCTCCGCGATCTGCGACAGATATGCCAATGAAAAAACACCTCTTATGATGATCCTCAGTGACATTCAGAAGGAATATGGCTATATTCCGCTCGAAGTCCAGGAGCTCGTAAGCAAGAAAACGGGTATAAGCGTATCCGAAATCTACGGTGTTGTAACGTTTTACTCATTCTTCTCACTCAAGCCGAAGGGCAAGTACATCGTTGGCGTATGCCTCGGTACCGCTTGCTACGTAAAGGGTGCACAGCAGGTTCTCGATAAGTTCGCAGAGCTTCTCGGAGTTGCTCCCGGCGAGACTACCGCAGACGGTATGTTCACACTTGACGCGCTCCGCTGCATCGGTGCATGCGGTATCGCTCCCGCAGTTTCCATCAACGGTAAGGTATATCCTAAGGTTGAGGTTTCTGCTATTGCAAAGATCATAGAAGATCTTCGCAATCAGGCTTAAAGAAGGAGGAATAAACTGATGATTAAGAATTTTGAAGAGCTCGCTCAACTGCAGGCTACCTGCACAGCTACACTTAGTGACAAGTTCAGCGGCAAGGGCGAAAAGAGAGCTATCGTTCTTTGCGGTGGTACCGGATGCCTTTCCTCCAACTCCGCAGAGATCAAGGAAAAGATCGACGCACTTCTCAAAGAGAAGGGTCTTACCGAAAGAGTTTCCTGCAACCTCGTAGGATGCTTCGGCTTCTGCTCACAGGGTCCTTTCGTAAAGATCTACCCCGAGGACACTCTTTACCGTCTCGTTCAGCTCGAGGACGTTGAGGAGATCATTGAAAAGGATATTATCGGCGGTGAGGTTGTTGAAAGACTCCTCTACGTTGATCCCGCAACCAAAGAAAAGGTTGTTAAGCAGGATGACATCAACTTCTACAAGAAGCAGAAGAGAATCGCTCTCCACGGTTGTGGTGTTATCAACCCCGAGGACATCAACGAGGCTCTTGGCGCAGGCGCATTTGCAGGACTTGCAAAGGCACTTAAGATGGACAGAGCTGACGTAATTAAGGAAGTTCTCGATTCCGGTCTTCGTGGACGCGGAGGCGGCGGATTCCCCACAGGTAGAAAGTGGCAGTTCGCATTCGCTCAGCCCGATGGCGACAAGTACGTCGTATGTAACGGTGACGAGGGAGACCCCGGCGCATTCATGGACCGTTCTATCCTTGAGGGTAACCCCTTGGCAGTTATCGAGGGTATGGCTATCGCAGGCTATGCTATCGGAGCTCAGAACGGTTACTTCTACGTAAGAGCAGAGTATCCTATCGCAGTTGCACGTCTCCAAAAGGCGATCGACCAGGCAACCGAAATGGGACTCCTCGGAGATAACATTCTCGGAACAAACTTCAGCTTCCGTGCGCACATCCGTCTCGGAGCAGGCGCATTCGTATGCGGTGAGGAGACCGCGCTTCTTAACTCCATCGAGGGTCAGAGAGGTATGCCTCGCCCCCGTCCTCCGTTCCCTGCAGTAAAGGGTCTCTGGGGATGCCCCACTATCGTTAACAACGTTGAGTCCTTGGCTTGCGTTCCTTACATCCTTCGCAACGGTGCGGAGAGCATCTCTTCTATGGGTACAGAGAAGAGCAAGGGAACCAAGGTATTCGCTCTCGGCGGTAAGGTAAACAACGTAGGTCTCGTTGAGGTTCCCATGGGAACAACTCTCCGCGAGCTCATATATGACATCGGCGGCGGAATCCCCGGTGGCAAGAAGTTCAAGGCAATTCAGACCGGTGGTCCTTCCGGCGGATGCTTGACCGAAAAGGATCTCGATACTCCTATCGATTTCGACAACCTCGTAGCAAAGGGATCCATGATGGGATCCGGTGGAGCGGTTGTTATGGACGAGGACAACTGCATGGTTGACGTTGCAAAGTTCTATATGGAATTTACTTGCGACGAGTCCTGCGGTAAGTGCACACCCTGCCGTATCGGTACAAAGAGACTCCATGAGTACCTTGTAAAGATCTGCGACGGTAAGGCTACAATGCAGGATCTTGAGGATATGGAAGCTCTTGCTCTCTCCATCCAGGCAGGCTCACTCTGCGCTCTCGGTCAGACAGCAGCTAACCCCATTCTCTCCACACTCAAGTCCTTCAGAGATGAGTATGTCGCTCACGTTGTGGACAAGCAGTGTCCCGCAAAGGTATGTAAGAACCTCATGTCTTACGTTATCGAGAAGGATAACTGTTGGGGCTGCGGACTCTGTGCTAGACAGTGTCCCGTTGACGCTATCACCGTTACCGATTACACAGCTCCCGGCAAGAAGAAGCCCGCATATACTATTGACGCAGGCAAGTGCGTAAAGTGCGGTCTCTGCATGTCTTCTTGTAAGTTCAAGGCAATCGTAAAGAAATAAGGGGGATATCAGAAATGGCAAAGATAAATATTAAAATAGAAGGCGTTTCCTATCAGGTTGAAGAGGGAATGACCATACTTGAAGCAGCAAAGGCTTGCGGATACGAGATCCCTACACTTTGCGCTTTCAACCACGGCGAATGCAACAAGGGCTCCTGCCGCGTATGTCTCGTTGAAGCAACCGGCGCGCGCGGACTCGTAGCATCCTGCGTATATCCCGTAAACGAGGGTATGGAGATCACCATCTCCTCCCCCAAGGCAGTAGCGGCGAGAAGAGCAAGCGTTGAGCTTCTCCTCTCTAACCACTCCATGCTCTGCCAGACCTGCGACAAGAACGAGAAGTGCGAGCTTCTCCACGTTGCACGTCTCACCGGCGCACGCGACAATATGTTCACAGGCTCCAAGACCGAAACCACCGTTGATGAGATCAGCCCCGCTATCGTAAGAGACACCTCCAAGTGCGTTCTTTGCGGACGTTGCGTTGCAAGATGCTCTAACGCTCACGGAAACGGCGTTATCGGATTCCAGAACAGAGGATTTAAGACAATTATAGGCCCTGCAGAGAACAGAAGCTTCACAGAGTCTCCCTGTATCCTTTGCGGACAGTGTGTAAACGTATGTCCTACCGGCGCTCTTATGGAAAAGAGCGAGATCGGCAAGGTTGACGCTGCTATGAAGGCCGGTAAGTACGTTGTTGTACAGACCGCTCCCGCAGTAAGAGCAGCTCTTGGCGAGGAGTTCGGAATGAAGATCGGTACTCCCGTAACCGGTAAGATGGTTGCAGCTCTTAAGAGACTCGGCTTCAAGAAGGTATTTGATACCAACTATGCAGCAGACCTTACTATCATGGAGGAGGCTACCGAGCTTCTTGGCAGAATCAAGAATGGCGGAGCACTTCCTATGATCACATCCTGCTCACCCGGATGGCTCAACTACGCAGAGACCTACTACGGTGACTGCCTTGATCACGTTTCTTCCTGCAAGTCTCCTCATGAGATGATGGGTGCTGTTCTTAAGCACTATTATGCACAGAAGATCGGCGTTGCTGCTGAGGATATGTACGTAGTTTCCATTATGCCTTGTACAGCTAAGAAGTTTGAGAAGGAAAGAGACGCTCTCAAGACAAACGGTCTTGCTGACGTAGACGCAGTTCTTACAACTCGCGAGCTCGGTAAGCTCATCAAGAGAAGCGGTATCAACTTCACAAAGCTTCCCGACGAGGAATTCGACAACGACATCATCG
>JAZUBI010000119.1:0-3441 GCA_045638385.1 Eubacteriales bacterium | reverse complement strand
GGCGCGGTTTTGCCTTGATAACAAGGTAGGCGGATACCGCTGTCGCTCACAAGTCCCCGAATACGAGATTCTGAAGATCGTGCGTATGTATACGCCGATCATCACCGAATTTTTCGACAATGAGGAGGAGATGACGAAGTTTCAAAAGTGGCGTGAGGAATATGAGGAAAAAGAGCGGTTGGAAAAGGAGGAAAAAGCAAAGAAGAAGGCAGGATCGACTAATGTAGCATAATGAAGAAAGCCTCGGCAGGGAGTTTCCTTGCCGAGGTTATTTTTTATTTATATCCGCTTCAGTTTCCTCCGGGACCGTCTCTGCGTTCACAAGTGTCGGGAACCTCGATCTTACCCTTGATATCTCCGGGCTTAGTAAGAGGCTTCTTATCTTTAGGCTCTTGTTCTTTTTTCGTATCTTTATTTTCAGACATATTAATCACTCCTTTCCTCTATTTAGTGTTCGCAAATTCAAATCAATTCATTCAAGTCGTTGGTTGGCGGTAGGCAGCTTTGACCTCGGCAGACGTAATAAGTGGTCTTGCCGTTTTTGAGCGGATATTCTTTTGTGGGGGCATCTAAAAAAATGACGATCGCATCAGGTGGAAATGCAAGAGGCAAGCCTCTGTTGTCTGTATGTTGATCGGAAACGACCGTTACTTTCATTGGCGGCTTGTCGTGCTCCAAAAGCACTCTCAAAAACATAGCGTGGTTTGTGGGATATTGTGCTGCGCTTTGCGCGAGAAAATCAAGCTGCCGTTCCGCTTCGATTTTGTATTTCTCCTCGTCTGTAATAAGAGACAGGCGAACAAGATTATACGCCATCAGCGAATTACCGCTTGGGATCGCGCCGTCGTAGGTTTCTTTTGGACGCAAAATCAGCTCCTCGTGATCTTTGCCATACAGATAAAATCCGCCCGTATTATCTCCGAAATCCGATATGACCTTATCGCATAAGCGCTTTGCCCTATTCAAATGTTCACTATCCAAAGTGGCGCGATACAGCGAAAGTTGGGCAAAAACATACGCGGAGTAATCATCGATAAAGCCTTTTACGCCCCGTTTTTTCATATAAAAGCTGACATAGAGCGCATCACCATCACACAGACATTTCTGCATAAAGCTATCTGAGTTTTGTGCGGCAGAAAGATATATTTCCTTCCCGCTGACAAGATACAGCTCACACATAGCGGCGATCATCAGGCTGTTCCACGACGTTAAGATCTTTTCGTCGCGGTGAAGTGAATATCGCTTTTTTCGGTAATCATAAAGCATGGGAAGAAAAGATTCAAAGCTGTTATTGGAAGGATCGCTTTTTAAGAGATTCGGGATATTCTTGCCCTCAAAATTGCCTGCGTCCGTTATATCAAAATGACGGTTGAAGCGCGTTCCGTCATCTGTGCCAAGCATCTTTGTGATCTCGTCGGTCGTAAACAGATAATATTTTCCTTCTTCACCCTCGCTGTCGGCGTCCTGCGAGCTGTAAAATCCGCCTTCGGGGGAGGTCATTTCAAGGAGAATATAGCTTGCCGTTTTTTCTGCGATCTCAAGATATAATGCCTTTTTTGTTACCGTGTACGCCTTACAATAGGCGAGTATCAGGAGCGCGTTGTCGTACAGCATTTTCTCGAAATGCGGAGCAAGAAACTTTTTGTCGGTGGAATAGCGGCAGAATCCAAATCCGATGTGATCGAACATTCCACCGCGATACATCTGCAAGAGGGTTTGCTCCGCCATGTTCAGACACGAGGCTGTTTTGTAACGCTCGTAGTAATCGAGCAAAAAGAGCAGATTGTGCGGTGTCGGAAACTTCGGCGCTCGTCCAAATCCGCCGTGTTTTGCGTCATAGATGCGCTCATATTGCGACACTGCCAAGTGTGTTAGATCAATATCCGCTATATCCGACACGCTCTCCGAGCTGTTCAGATGCTCAATAATTTTCTCCGAATCCCTCAAGAGCATATCGCGGTCGGATACCCATTTTTCGTGTATGGCGAGCAGTAGCTCCCGAAAGCCTATCATACCGCCCCGTGAGGTTTTGGGAAAATAAGTTCCAGCGAAAAACGGCTTCTGATCTGCCGTCATAAAGATGCTGGTGGGCCAGCCGCCGCTTCCCGTGAAGGCTTGACAGACCGCCATATAGACACTGTCAATGTCGGGACGCTCCTCTTTATCAACCTTGATGGATATAAAATATTTATTCAAAATCTCGGCCATTTCTTCGTCCTCAAAGCTCTCGTGAGCAAGCACGTGACACCAATGGCACGCACTGTATCCGATACTTAAAAATATGGGCTTGTCCTCCCTTGCCGCGAGTTCAAACGCCTCGTCGCACCAAGGATACCACTCCACGGGATTATCCTTGTGTTGAAGTAAATAGGGGCTTGTTTCCTTTGCCAATCGATTGCTCATATCTTCACCTCCGTTATCTCTTTTATTTTCGGCATTTCCGAAGTGATCTATACGAGATTTTGACAGGTATGTAAGACCCGAAAATCACAAATACTATTCATATCACAAATCGGAGGTAAAAAGATGACGAAAGACGAAATGCCGGTTGGCTTTGCTATGGCGCTTGCGATGAATCCCGAAGCTATGCAGAAGTTCGGAACGCTCAGCGAGGAACAAAAGCAACAGATCATCGCAGGAACACACGCGGTAAAAAGCAGAGATGAGATGCGTCACTACGTGGATTCTCTGGTAAACGGCAAGTGATGAGTATGGATTCTATTTGGGAAGATACTGCAAAGCGTGTGCATTTTGATGCTTTGAGTAGCAATAAAAACACCGACATTTTGATCATCGGAGGCGGGATCACGGGGATTTTATGCGCCTATAAGCTAAAAAATGCGGGCGTGGATTGTATACTGGTCGAGGCGAATGAGATCAGCGGTGGTATCACAAAAAACACCACGGCGAAGATCACTTTGGGGCACGGTTTGATCTACGACAAAATGATCAAACGCTTTGGTGAGGATAAAACACGCCTTTACATTGACGCACAAAACAAAGCAATCAAAGAATATGCTCGGCTTTGTGAAAAGATCGATTGCGACTATGAAACGCGGGATAACTACGTATATTCTATGGGTGACCGCAAGAAGATTGAAAAAGAGGTCGCCGCCTTGGGGCGTCTCGGTATGAAAGCCGAGTCTTTGGATGCCTGCGAGCTTCCGTTTACGGTCGCAGGGGCGGTGCGCGTGAGAGATCAAGCGCAGTTCCACCCGTTGAAATTTCTCTATACAATTGCAAAAGATCTGCCAATCTACGAGCATACTAAAGTCGTGGAACTGATGCCGCACAAGGCACTCACCAATCACGGTGAAATCACCTACAAAAAACTGATTATTGCAACTCATTTTCCGATGCTCAATAAACATGGCTTGTACTATCTCAAACTCTATCAGCATCGTTCCTACGTTCTTGCACTCAAAAACGCCAAAAAAGTAG
>JAZUBI010000118.1:0-1457 GCA_045638385.1 Eubacteriales bacterium | reverse complement strand
GTCGGTCTCTTCGCGCTGGAACTCTCCGCGAGCCTCAGCGAGACCGGCAGCCTCGCACTTATTGAAAGCCTTGAACTGTGACACGCTCCAATATTCGCGAGCTGCCTCCGGGCTGAAATAATTCCTATTTGTTAATTCCATAGATTGCCCTCCCTATCATTCAGACGATCCGCAAGCTCCTGAGCCTCTTTTTCTGTCGTCCAATATCCGCCGTACCTCTGAACGCGTTCCATTGCTTTGACCGCGTCCGTCGTTCTGTAAACTTCGTAGAACGTAGCGCCGGCGACCTCGACCGTTCTGACTTTCCACTTACTCAGCATTTGCGTCCGCCTCCTCACATTCGTCCGGATCCTCTCCGAACATTTCGGAAGCATTCTCCGCGACTTTATCCGTTACAGCCTTGAGGAGCAGCGGATTCGCCTCCCCGAGCTGTTCCGGCAGCTTTGTCAATATTCCCGCTGCTTCGTGAACAATGTCGAAACCGTTACCGATTACCTTAATCCTCAGATAGACCTCTTCTCCCTTATTCTTTGCGTAAATCTTTATCATTCTTCCGCCTCCTGTTCTATGAAATAGAGATCATGCTGTTTGTCATACTTGATTTTGAATGTCTTTCCGACCCACTTAGTACGATAGATTTTTTCCGCTGCCTCTGTTGGCGTTATCGTTGTATAGAGGTTTGACGTCTCCGCTTTTGAATTAGTGCATAGCTTATGCGCGTCGAGATTAGCCTTATCATCGAAGAGACGGAAATAAATCTGATTAGGCAGCTTGTCGACTCTCGAAACCTGGATATATGTTTTCCCGCCGAAAGCCTTAACCGCTTCATTGAGGAACCCGAAGCGGATTGCAAAACGCCCGGAGCCGCTTTTGTTGAGCGTGATCCTGACGTCGTATGTCCTCGGATTAATGATCCTCTTGCTCTGTCTGTTATCGAAAATGTCATTTATGTTCATGCCTGAGCCTCCTGTTCTGACTTACCGAGCATATAGCAATCGAAACACATAGCCTTGTTGAACTTCGTGATTGCATTATTTGCGATAGCTTTCGCCTTATATTTTTTACCCTCATAGATCTGATCAGTTATCAGCTCGCCGCACACCTCACAATAGAGCTCGTCGCTCTTCGGAGGATAGTCCCTGATCCTGAGACACTCCTGAGTCGAGCCGAACGCGCTGATCGTCGCCTTATAGATGGCGACCTTCTTGTTTTCCCAATCCTCGACCCTCGTCGAGTTGTAAGCCTTTGAGATCGCTTTCGCGTTTGTCGTGTTACAGACCAAAGTGGGATCGGAGCCATGTCGTTCTGTGAGCCAAGGAGTTGCAATAGTTGCTTGTCTTCCTAAGACCGCTTGGCCTCCGACTTATAGATTGCGATTTTCTTGTTTTCCCAATCTTCGACCTTTGTCGAGTTGTAAGCCTTTGAGATCGCTTTCGCGTTTGTCGTGTTACAGACCA
>JAZUBI010000117.1:0-97560 GCA_045638385.1 Eubacteriales bacterium | reverse complement strand
ATGAGCATTGCAAGGTTGGTCTTTCCGCATGCGGAGGGGAATGCAGCGCAGACGTACTTTGTCTCGCCATTGGGATACTCAACACCGAGGATGAGCATGTGCTCTGCCATCCAGCCCTCTTTACGTCCGAGGAAGGATGCGATACGAAGTGCAAAGCACTTCTTGCCGAGAAGCACGTTTCCGCCGTAACCGGAGTTAACAGACCAGATTGTGTTCTCCTCAGGGAAGTGAACGATGTATCTGTTCTCCTCGTCAATGTCAGCGCGAGCATGGAGACCCTTAATGTAGTCAGCGCTCTGGCCGAGTGCCTCGAGAACATTGTTGCCAACGCGGGTCATGATAAGCATATTAAGAACGACATAGATAGAGTCGGTAAGCTCGATACCGGACTTAGCGAAGGGAGATCCGACTACGCTCATGGAGTAGGGGATAACGTACATTGTACGACCCTTCATAGAGCCCTTGTAAAGCTTTTCAAGCTTTGCCTTGCACTCTGCGGGATCCATCCAGTTGTTGATGTTTCCGGCATCCTCTTTCTTGGAGGTGCAGATGAATGTTCTGCCTTCAACGCGTGCAACGTCGTTTACTGCTGTTCTGTGGAGGTAGCATCCGGGAAGCTTTTCCTGGATGAGCTTGGTCATCTCACCGGTAGCGCATGCCTCAGCTCTGAGAGCCTCTGCCTGTTCCTCACTGCCGTCGATCCATACGATCTTGTCGGGCTGAGTCATTTCAGCCATCTCATTGATCCAATCAAGAACGTACTTGTTGTTGGTAGGTGTCATTGTTTTTCTCCTTTTTATAGTGGAAATTTATTTAACAAGCTTTATGGCAAAAGAAAATTTATCACTTTCTCCGCCATTATAAATTATAACACATAAAGCTACATTTTTCAATCGAAATTTTCAAAAGTTGCAATTTGTTAATATTTTTTTAATTCTCAGTCACGATTTTACCGAAAAAGGGAAAATTTGTCGAAAAAAATACTTAAAAACTCTTTACAAATGCTGTAATTTATGATAAAATAATAAAAAAAGATACATTTGTACGATTTTTACACTTTGGAGGATTATATGGAGAAGCTTAAGCTCAAGGAGCAGAAGGTACTTGACTATGTGAAAAACTTTAAAATGGAGAACGGATTTGCGCCCTCTGTGCGTGATATTTGCCGCGATCTTAACTATAAGAGCACGTCTACTGTTCATATGTACCTCAACCGTCTTGAAAGATTCGGTTACATAACAAAGGAGGACGGAAAGAGCAGAGCTATCACACTTAACGTTGATGCGCCCAAGGTATGCGCCGTTCCGGTTATCGGTACTGTCGCTGCGGGTCAGCCGATTCTTGCGGAGCAGAATTTTGAGGGCTACGTTGGTTACGTTGGATCACGCGGAGAGGCGGAGCTTTTTGCGCTTAAGGTTAAGGGCGAGAGTATGATAGAGGCAGGCATTCTTGACGGAGATCTTGTTATTGCCGAAAAGACATGCTATGCCGAGAACGGAGAGATCGTTGTCGCTCTCGTTGAGGATGAGGCGACCGTTAAGACCTTCTTCCGCGAGGACGGTCATTACCGTCTCCAGCCCGAAAACGAGACTATGGAGCCTATTATAGTGAATGAGGTTGATATTCTCGGACGTGTGGTTGCTATACAGCGCAGCTACATCTGAGTGAGGCGTATATATGAATAAGGATATTTTTTCGGGACTCCAGAAGCTTACGCTTCTTGATTTCCCCGGATACGTTGCATGCACTCTCTTTACAAGAGGGTGCAATATGCTCTGTCCGTTTTGTCACAATGCGTCACTTGTCGTCAGAGCTGACGAGCAGAAGCCTTACACTCATGAGGAGATAATGTATTTTCTCAAAAAGAGGCAGGGAATACTTGACGGAGTTGCGATAACCGGCGGAGAGCCCACATTGATGCCTTTTCTGCCTGATTTTATGGCAGAGGTGCGCGGGCTTGGATATAAGATAAAGCTTGACACTAACGGAACTCGTCCGGACGTTCTCCGCGATATTATAGCTCGCGGATTGGTCGATTACATTGCAATGGATATTAAGAATTGCAAGGAAAGATACGGTGAGACGGTGGGTCTTGGCGATAGGCTTGATATATCGAAGATCGAGGAGAGCATCGAGGTGTTAAGAGGCGCAGACATTGATTTTGAGTTCAGAACAACGGTTTCAAAGACCTTTCACACGCCCGAGGACATAAAAAAAATCGGAGAATGGCTTAGTGGGGAAGAAAAATATTTCTTGCAGCAATTCAAGGATTCGGGAGATATAATAGGCGGCGGAATAGAAGGGTACGACACAGACGAAATGAAGCGGCTTCTCGACATAATTCTACCTTTTGTGCCAAATGCACAACTGAGAGGCGTTTGAAATATATAATGTGCTGAAAATCAGAAAAAATTACTTTATTTAGTATTTTCGCTTGACAAGTTTCACTAAATATAGTATAATTCATATGCGGCGCGGATGAGCAGTCCGCGCCATAATTTTCTCTTTTGCCGAACCCATTACGACAAAAGGGTTTTTTAATGGTTTATAAAAATTATATATATTTCAATTGGAGGAGAGTTCTATGTACAGAGTACAAAAGAGAGACGGTAAGATCGTTGATTTCGGTATCACGAAGATTTCCGATGCGATCACAAAGGCGTTTGAGGCAGAAAAGAAGGATTTTAATCAGGATGTTATCGATTTTTTGGCGTTGAAGGTCACCGCCGATTTTTCGTCTAAGATAAAGGACGGAGTTGTTTCCGTTGAGGATATTCAGGACAGCGTTGAGTCTGTTCTCGTTCAGGCAGGTTATGCAGATGTTGCAAAGGCATACATTCTTTACCGCCGCCAGAGAGAAAAGCTCCGTAATCTCAGCAACACGGCGCTTGACTACAAGGAGACAGTTGATAAGTACCTTAAGATGAATGACTGGAGAGTTAAAGAGAACTCTACCGTTACATATTCCGTCGGAGGTCTCATTCTTTCAAACTCCGGCGCTATTACCGCTAACTATTGGCTCTCCGAGATCTATGACGATGAGATAGGCAATGCGCACAGAAATGCTGACATTCATATTCATGACCTTTCTATGCTCACAGGTTACTGTGCAGGTTGGTCGTTAAAGCAGCTCATTCAGGACGGTCTTGGCGGCGTTACCGGTAAGATCACCTCTTCTCCTGCAGGACATCTCTCAACTCTTTGCAACCAGATGGTAAACTTCCTCGGTATTATGCAGAACGAGTGGGCAGGCGCGCAGGCATTCTCCTCATTTGATACATATCTCGCTCCCTTTGTTAAGGTTGACAACCTTACCTATAAGGAGGTAAAGCAGTGCATTCAGTCCTTTATTTACGGTGTTAATACTCCTTCACGTTGGGGTACTCAGTCTCCGTTTACAAATATTACACTTGACTGGACAGTCCCCAATGACTTGGCAGAGCTTAACTGTATAGTTGGCGGCAAGGAGATGGACTTCAAGTACAAGGATTGTAAAAAGGAAATGGATATGGTCAACAAGGCCTTCATCGAGATCATGATCGAGGGTGACGCTAACGGCCGCGGATTCCAGTATCCTATTCCTACTTATTCCATCACACGCGACTTTGACTGGTCCGAAACAGAGAACAACCAGCTTCTCTTTGAGATGACAGCAAAGTACGGTACTCCTTATTTCTCAAACTATATCAATTCCGACATGGAGCCCAGCGACGTTCGTTCGATGTGCTGCCGTCTCCGTCTTGACCTTCGTGAGCTTCGCAAGAAGTCCGGCGGTTACTTCGGTTCGGGTGAGTCGACCGGTTCTGTCGGTGTTGTTACCATCAATATGCCTCGTTTGGCTTATCTCTCCGAGAATGACGAGGACTTCTTCAAGAGACTTGATAAGCTTATGGATATTGCCGCTCGCTCGCTCAAGATCAAGAGAACGGTTATCACAAAGCTTCTTGAAGAAGGACTTTACCCATACACTAAGAGATACCTTGGAACATTTAACAACCACTTCTCGACTATCGGTCTTGTCGGTATGAACGAGGTAGGTCTTAACGCAAAGTGGCTCAGAGCCGATATGACTCACAAGGAGACACAGGAATTCTCCAAGACCGTTCTCAATCATATGAGAGAGAGACTTTCGGATTACCAGGAGATGTACGGAGAGCTCTACAACCTTGAGGCAACTCCTGCAGAGTCAACCTCCTTCCGTTTTGCAAAGCACGACAGAAAGAGATGGCCCGATATAATCACTGCAACCGATAATGATAATGCGCCTTACTATACAAACTCTTCTCACCTTCCCGTAGGATTTACCGAGGATATCTTCGCTGCTCTTGATATTCAGGACGAGCTCCAGACACTCTATACCTCCGGTACAGTATTCCACGCGTTCCTTGGAGAGAAGCTTCCTACATGGAAGAGCGCGGCTAATCTTGTTCGCAAGATCGCGGAGAATTATAAGCTTCCGTACTATACCATGTCTCCTACATACAGTGTATGCACCGAGCACGGATATATCAACGGCGAGGTTTATAAATGTCCTCACTGTAACAAGACTACCGAGGTTTACAGCCGTATTACCGGTTACTACCGTCCCGTTCAGGCTTGGAACGACGGTAAGAGCCAGGAGTTCAAGGAGAGACGTACATATAACATCGATCGCTCCAATGAGCTTCACCCCGAGATCAATATCGGATCTGACGGCGTGAGAACTGTGAACGCGGTTACTCCTCAGGTTGAAAAGGAGCAGGCTGCTGACGTGAGCGGAGTACTTCTTTTCGCAACAAAGACATGCCCCAACTGTAAGATGGCGGCTATGTTCCTTGAAAAGGCCGGAATCAAGTTCGAAAAGATCTACGCTGATGAGAACAGAGAGCTTTGCGATCACTTTGGAATCAAGAACGCTCCTACACTCGTTGTTGCTGATAACGGTGTTGAGATCGAAAAGGCTGTTAATCTTTCTAACATTAGAAAGTATATAGAGACTGTTGAGAATAAGTAATTTTTAACGGTCATAAGGCAATCCGCCCGAGGAATCGGGAAAAGAAACGGGCGGATTGCCAATTTTTTACCGAAAGAGGCAGAATATGTATGACATTATAGTTGTCGGCGCGGGACCTGCCGGTCTTACCGCCGCTATATACGCGAGAAGAGCTGATAAGAGCGTTCTCGTGCTTGAGAGAGGAACGTTTGGCGGACAGATGACCTTTTCTCCCAAAATTGAAAATTATCCGGGATTTTGCCAGATAAGCGGAAATGAGCTTGCTGAAAAGCTTGTTGAGCAGGCATTGAATCTTGGCGCTGAGATAGATATGCAAGAGGTGAAGGGAGTTCGCAAGGAGGAAAACGGTGTTTTCAGTGTTTCATGCTCGGAATGTGATTTCCTTGCGCGCTCGGTCGTTATTGCCACAGGATCAAAGCACCGTTTGCTTGGCCTTCCCAAGGAGGAGCAGTTTATCGGTGACGGTATATCCTTCTGCGCGGTATGTGACGGTGCCTTTTATGCCAACAAGACCGTTGCGGTTGTAGGCGGAGGAAATTCCGCTCTCGTTGAGGCGATAATGCTTTCGGACGGATGCGAGAAGGTATATATCGTTCAGAACCTTGATTTTCTTACCGGTGAGGAAAAGCTTGCAAAGATACTCCGTGAAAGAAAGAACGTTGAGATCATTTGCGGCTACACCGTTGATGAGATCCTCGGATATGATACCTTTAACGGAATCGTTATCAAAGACGTGAAGAACGGCGAGAAGGTGAGACTTGACCTTGACGGTATGTTCGTTGCTATCGGTCAGGTGCCTGAAAACGAGCAGTATAGAAATCTTGTGTCCTTAAATGACAGAGGATACATTGTTTCGGATGAGGCTTGTCTTACAGATACAGAGGGTGTGTTCGTTGCTGGAGATTGCAGAACTAAGGGCGTTCGCCAGATCTCGACGGCATGCGCTGACGGTGCGACTGCGGCGCTTGCGGCTTGCAGATATCTTGATAAATAAAAATTGTAAAAGAATTGGACGGGAAGGAAATTCCCGTCCTTTTTTACTAAATTTTGAATAATGTATACCTAAATGGTAAATATTAAAATATTTTTGATTTTTCTATTGATTTAAAATGGATTTTGTGGTAAAATAATACACGGCAGAGGTGGCTCTGCGGACTTTTTAATGAAAGGGGAACTTTTACTTTAAATGTTAGAGATAAAAAATCTTACTTATACGGTCACGGATGAGAAAACAGGTAAGCAAATAAAGATACTTGACGACGTGAGCGTAACAATAAATGAAAGATTTGTCGCGGTAACGGGACCTAACGGTTCGGGTAAGTCTACGCTTGCAAAGCTTATCGCGGGAATATATAAAGCAGATTCCGGTCAGATACTTCTTGACGGAGTTGATATATCGGATATGAATATTACGGAGAGGGCAAAGGCAGGTATCAGCTTTGCATTCCAGCAGCCCGTGCGCTTTAAGGGTATTACCGTAAAGGATATGATCTCTTTGGCGGCAGGCGAGAAGATCTCTGTTGCAGAGGCTTGCAAGTATCTTTCCGAGGTCGGTCTTTGCGCTAAGGAATACGTTAACCGCGAGATCAACGAGTCTCTTTCGGGAGGCGAGCTTAAGAGGATCGAGATCGCTATGATCAACGCGCGCGGAACTAAGTTCTCCGTATTCGATGAGCCTGAGGCGGGAATAGACCTTTGGAGCTTTAACAATCTTATCAAGGTATTTGAAAAGATGCACGAGAAGACTCACGGAAATATTCTTATCATTTCTCACCAGGAGAGGATACTTGATATAGCTGATAAGATCATCGTTATTGCGGACGGCAAGATCGCCGCATACGGAACTAAGGACGAGATTCTGCCCGAGCTTTTGTCAGCTCAGGCGGCGTGCAAATATGCGAGCGGAGGTGAGGAATAATGGCAGAGAAGAAGCTTGACAGTCTTAAGCTTAATCTGCTCCGCGAGGTTGCTGACCTTGAGGGCGTTCCTCAGGGTGCATATTCGCTCAGAGTCGATGGAGAGATGTTTGGAAAGAACTCCTCCGAAAACATCGTTATCGAAAAAAAGACGGACAAGCCCGGAATTGATATTTATATCAAGGCGGGAACCAAGCGCGAGAGCGTGCATATCCCCGTTATCCTGGCAGAGAGCGGTCTTAGAGAGCTTGTATATAATGATTTTCATATAGGTGACGGGGCAGACGTTCTTATCATTGCCGGATGCGGAATCCATAATTGCGGTGTTCAGGATAGTGAGCATAGCGGAATCCACAGCTTTTACGTTGGAAAGAACGCAAAGGTTAAATACGTTGAAAAGCATTTCGGAGACGGTGACGGAAACGGAAAGAACATTATGAATCCCCATACCGTTGTTGAGCTTGACGAGGGAGCGTATATGGAGATGGAAACGACTCAGATCAAGGGCGTTGACTCAACCAAGCGCAGAACCGATGCCGTTCTTAAGGCTAAATCGACCTTGATAGTTCACGAGAAGATCATGACTCACGGCGAGCAGTTTGCGGAGACCGAGTTCAACGTTGATCTTCAGGGTGACGATTGCGGTACGCACGTTGTTTCCCGTTCTGTTGCAAAGGACAACTCGCGTCAGCTCTTCATATCCGACGTTGCAGGCAATGCGCGTTGCTCGGGACATACCGAGTGTGATGCAATTATTATGGATAACGCGTCTGTTGTTGCAGTGCCTAAGATTGTTGCAAACAACACAGAGGCTTCACTTATCCACGAGGCGGCTATCGGAAAGATTGCGGGAGAACAGCTTATAAAGCTTATGACTCTTGGACTTGATGAGAAGCAGGCAGAGGAAGAGATCATTAACGGATTCTTGAAATAAAAAAGACCGGCGATTTAGAGCGTCACTCTAAAGGACAGTTTTCAAAAATACGGCATATCTCGAAAGAGGTATGCCGTATTTTGCTTTTGTGTACACAAAAGCAGTGCTTGTCAGGAAAATTGACAAGTCATAGATGAACAAAAGAAAAGGCTCCCTTGTGCAAAGGGAGCTGACGCCGAAGGCGGCTGAGGGATTGTTTTAGCGTAAATCTAATCTTCGACAATCCCTCCGTCACGGCAAGCCGTGGCACCTCCCTTTACACAAGGGAGGCTTTTTTACCTCCCGGAAGGTAATTTAGAAAAATTCATCAGATATATTTACAAAACGAAAAAAACGTGATATAATAATAGTGCCAAACGAACTTAATAATCGCGCTGATAGGTATATTTTTCTTTAGGGAATAACTATACCCTTTTTCGCACATCATTAAACGATAGACATTTGGTAAAAATGCGACTCCCGTTTGATGGTGTTAAAATACCTATCTGCGTATAAGTTCGTTTGGCGACAACTTGGAGTTCGCGTTTTTCGGTGCGCTGACTTCGGTTGGCGCACTTTTTGTATGCTGATAGGAGGATATATGAGCAAGCATATTCCAAAAAAGGTTATTGATATTACTGGCATAGAACTCACGCCAGGACAACCTGCCGTTTGTCTTGGCAACGGAGAACAAGGCTTTGAATGTTGTTGCGACGAGTGTGACTACTATTTGCTTTGTTTTCCTGAATTTGATCCAGAAAACAAAGAAGGAAATATTGTTGAAAATAAAGTTTATATTTGATGATCGTATAAAAAGGACGGGAAATTGTTAGAATTTTCCGTCCTTTCCTGTCGGTAGGTAACCTATTCCATTGACTTTCCAAAACTGTCCTTAAGAGTACAGCCCGTTTCGCCGGTATTTTTTGTTTACACGTTTTCTTTTATTAGGTTGTTTACTTTCTCACGTACTCGGAGTATTTCATCAGGTGTACGAGCGCATTCGTCAAACGATATTGTGCGGCCAAATGCCGATTCGATGGCGTTTACCACGGCTTCTTTACCGCAGAGCTTTTCTGCAAGCTTCATAGCCTTTATATCCTGGAGCGCTTCGTAGAAGACGATGATTCGCATCGTTTCATATGCAGTTCCGTCGGGGGCAGGGTATACAGAGAAGCAATCGCCTGCGGGTACCCATCCGTCACCCGATGTGTCGCGATAGGGATCGATGGGTGAGTGTGAATGCTGTGTGTTATAGAAGTTATATCCCCAATGCAAAAAACCGACTATTGAGTGCTTATACATCTGCATACCGATCGAGCGGTTACGCGCGCTCGGCATCGCAATGAAGCGGTTGGAGACCTTGTCCCACTGACCGCAACAATAGTACGTCCAGAGGTTTTGAACATTGTTTTCGAGGAATGGAGCTATATGATTGTTTGTGGGAATCGGCAGATCTACGATTTTATCCTTGTAAAATTCATAGTTCGAGATGGCGTCCATTATGGGGTAGCCGACAAGGAGATCCTTTATAGAGTCCTTTGCAGCCTTGTAGCTTTCAAGCTGCTCTAATTTCGGCTCGTCGGAAATGTGGAAGAAGCATCTCTTATCATCGCCGCGAGCCTTCATATGCTCAAGGAATGCCTTGATAAATGAGCGGAGGAAGGATGTATATTCGGGATCGGTTGCATCTGTTTCCCAGCCAAAGATCTTTTTATATTCTCCGTTGACGTTTGCCATGACCTTGGGAGCGTGATTTGCGCCCCACTGTGTGAAGAAATGCGCGATTTCAAAGTACTTGATGCCAATGCGATCACACATCTCGATCCATCTGTCAAGAAGAGAAAAATCAAAAGTATATCCGTCACCGTTTTTTGTTACACCGATGAGCTGTGTTGTAAGTCTTTCGCCTCCAACTGCGGTGTCAAGAGGAGGTGTAAATGTTGGGGTCAGAAGAAGATTTATGCCGTTTGATTTGGCTGTGCGCGCGAAGTTCTCGATTATTTCCCAATGCTTTTCGGAAAAAGCCTCTATGTTGTAATAATTTGCAAGGCAGTCTGTATGAAACCACTCGGAAAAGGTTATATCCTCGTCCGGAAGATGGGCATTTATGATCTCGATGTCAAGCGTCGTCTCGGCTGATTCCTTTTCATTTGAAAATTTAACTGTGAGAGGGAGCTTTCCGATATGAGGATTCTCGACACTTCGGAGATCAAGCTCGATCCATACCGATGAAACGAAATCCTTATTTACGCGGAGAGTATTGCTGTATCTGAGCGGCATAAGAAGATCAGGGTAGAGACCCGGGGTGGTTCTTAAAAGATTATCGTCGCTAAATCCGCAGGGGAAGGTAGCAAGTGTTACGGGAACGCTTATTACCTCTCTTATCGTTGCGTACTCAGACAGCTTGCCCGAAAGCTCTATAGAGTATTGCTCCGAGAAGACATTTGTATCGACTATCTCTGCGGCAACCTGAAAGGAAATGCGTTCGTTTTTCAGAGCGGAAAGCTTGGATATTTCGCTTACGGACTCAAAGCTTGAATCCTTGAATACCTTTTCAAGCGATGATGTCAATTTGATCTTTAACATACTTCACCTCATAATATAATTGTAATTTAATTATAATTCAGCGTGGTGAAAATGTCAATGTAGTTTTTTGTTTTGCAGATGTATTTTTTTCTTAATGTAATTGAAAAAATGCTTAAATATGGTATAATTCTCTTATAACCGTTATGAAGGTGGTGTTTTTATGAGATGGTTCGATAAATTCAAATTCCCCGAGGGTAAATGCAGGCCCAAGGTGCGATATTGGATGCCGCACGCTGTTGTAAGCGAGAGTGGAATTGTCAAGGATATTGCAGACCTTGCCGCGAGAGGATTTGGGGGTGTTGAGGTCGTTACGATGCGAGAGAGCATTGAGTACGGCTTTTACAATCGAGAAAACATGTGGGGCTCCAAGGCTTGGATCGAGGCGATGAAGATCCTTCTTCGAGAGGCTAAAAAGCATTCCATGACCGTTGACTTTGCGAACGGTCCGTCATGGCCTATTGCGGATATTCACGCACAAAGCCCCGATGACGAAAGTGTTATCCGCGAGCTCGCATACGGAATGAAAATCTTGATGCCGGGCGAGGAATATAACGGCGAGATACCCAAGCCCGAGGTCGATAAGGGAACTCCGTATCAACGCCTTATCTCATTGGCTATGTACAAAAAGACGGGTGAAAAGGAGATAGATCTGTCGAGCTATACCCCCTTGCCGCTTTGCGATTCGGTTTCGCTTAAGGCTCCCGATGACTCGGAGTACGTGCTGTTTTCTTTCTTTGATAAGCCCAGCGTGCTTCGCATAAATTCGGGTATGTTCTACGTTGTGGATCATTTTTCTAAGGCTGGAACCGATGCTATAATGGATGTGTGGGAAAAGGAGATAATGCCCGAATTTGAAGAATACTCGGACATTATTGAGTGCCTTTTCTGCGATTCGCTCGAATATATAGTAAGGCTTGAATGGACGAGAGATTTTCCCGAGAGATTCGAGAGAGAAAAGGGGTACAGTATTATTCCGTATCTTCCGTGTCTCGGAAATATAATGACGGTTGGCAACGGTGACAGAAACAGAGGTGTTTTCCCGCCTACGCAGATTTCGGGATACTATCTTTCGGACAGAGATAAATTCGTTCGTGTAAATCACGATTTTTTTGACGTGATAAATCAGGGCTACACTCACGAGCACCTTGAGTATATGCAGTCAAGAGCCGAAAAAATGGGGCTCACGGTGCGTTATCAGGTGGCGTATAATAAAAATCTTGAGGCTGAGTCGAGCGCACTGTACGTTGGTGTGCCTGAAAATGAGCCGCTTGGTCGTCCCGTGCTTGATAATTTCAGAAATATGAGCGCGGCTGTCCATTTGGACAGAAAGGACGTTTATTCATACGAATGCGCCGCGGAGTCCTGGAACGGGTACGGACAGACCCACGAGGATATTCTTTGGTGGATAAAGCGTTCTTATGCAGGCGGAATGAATTCGCAGGTGCTTCACGGCGCAAACTATTGCGGATATTTCGACGGTGAGGGGAACGAAAACGGTGTTGGTCCCCGTATTCATTGGCCTGGATTTGAAGGGTTTTCCAAGCCTCAATGGGCAAATGCCTGGAACAGAACACTCAATATTCGTGCGCAGAAGCAGATGCTTGATGCGGTTTCGAGAATGAATTTCCTGATGAGGAGCACACATAAGCTCGATGTAGCTGTGTATCGCCATGAATACAAAAACAACTGCTTTAGGGGCGCGTTTGACGGCGGATATCTGTATTGCGATGATAATGCTCTTAACGATGCGGGCTATACTTATGAGTTTTTGTCACCCTCGTTGATGTCTCACAAAAATGCAAGGGTTGTAGACGGTGTATTTGATCCTGACGGTGCTGCTTATCGCGCTATAATCGTTAATAATGAGGAATACATTGATTATTACGGTGCACAAAAGCTGTTAGAATACAATAAATGCGGGCTACCCGTGGTTTTCGTCGGACGTATACCCGACAAGTGCTATTTTGCAAGCGAGTCGCATAGCGATAGTGAGCTCAGAGTGCTTATTTCGTATATCAATTACATTTTTGTTGAGGATATTCACGATGTGCCGCGTATACTTAAAGAGAGCGCGATCCTGCCTTGCGTTATGCCCGAAAAGCCTTGCGAAATAAGACCTGTCAGACTTTGCATTGACGGCGCGGCCTTCTATTTCATCTATAACACGCATACAGTGGGCTACTGCGTGAGCGGAAGCGCATATCCCTTTATAGATAAAGAGAAATTTATGAGGGAGTATAGCGGAGAGATCTCTCTTGATGCCATCGGTACGGTTTATGAGATAGATCCCTATTCTTGCAAGGCGGTTCAGCTTGAGAGTGCCGAGCGTGGTGGTCGAACAGTCATAAATCTTGAGCTTTCAAAGGACGAGGCAAAGATAATTGCTGTTCTTGAGTGTGCAGAGGCAGAGAGCTTCGGTATCAGCGGAGAGATCAAGGAAAAGCTTTCTATTTGCAAAACACTCTCTCTTAATAATTGGATGCTTTCGATAAGGTCTGTAAATGCACCTGAAAACACTTCATCGACCTTTTATGAGTCTGTATGGAGAGATGAAGAGACCGTCAAGCTTGATAGACTCTTACCGTGGTATGAGATCAAGCCCGAGTGGGAGAAAATATGCGGCATAGGCAAATACGATACCGAATTCGTGCTTGATAATTTACCCGAAAGGGCTATCTTCAAGCCTGAATTTATTTGCGACACATACGACGTGTATGTGAACGGTGTTTTGTTTGATTGCGTTGACCCCGTAAAGCAGGAGACCGATATAACCTGCGCTTTAAAGCAGGGTGTGAATACACTCTCTGTGTCGGTTGCAAGCACGCTTATGAATACTGTCTCACTCGATTATTTCCGTAAAAATGAAAAGGGAGAAAATCCTCAAAAGAGCGGTATGTGGGGCGAGTGCAAGATCGTTTTGTTTAACTAAAAAAACCGTTGAGCTATCGCACATTACGCGCGATAGCTTTTTTGTGTGAAAATTGCACAAAAGAGATTTTCTCTAACTTGAAAATATCGTAATATCTTTGTCTTTTCTTGTTGACAAAAATGTGATATAATATATATTTGGTAGAAAATGCACAGATTTATATTTAAAAAGGAGTAAGTATGGTAAGAGAGGATTTAAGAAACGTTGCGATAATTGCGCACGTTGACCACGGTAAAACTACGCTCGTTGACGGTCTTTTGAAGCAGGGCGGAATATACAGAGAAAATCAGGAGACTGTTACTCGTGTAATGGACTCTAACGATATTGAGAAGGAAAGAGGTATTACCATTCTCGCAAAAAACACCGCTGTGCACTATAAGGATGTTAAGATCAATATAGTTGACACCCCCGGACACGCGGATTTCGGAGGCGAGGTAGAGCGTGTATTAAAGATGGTAAACGGCGTAATTCTTCTTGTTGACGCGGCTGAGGGACCTATGCCCCAGACACGTTTTGTGTTGAAGCGCGCACTTGAGCTTAATCACAAGGTTATAGTTTGTATAAATAAGATAGACAAGCCCGATGCCCGCCTTGGCGAGGTTGAGGACGAGATCCTTGAGCTGTTGATCGACCTTGGAGCTGATGACGATCAGATCGACTCTCCCATGCTCTATTGCTCAGGGCGCTCGGGTACTGCATCATATTCTCCTGACGTTGAGGGAAATGATCTGACTCCTCTTTTTGAGACTATACTTGATTATATGCCTGCGCCCGAGGGTGATCTTGACGGCGATCTTCAGGTGCTTGTATCCTCGGTCGACTATAACGATTACGTTGGCAGAATCGGTATCGGACGCATTGAGCGCGGTAGCATCAAGGTAGGACAGGAGGTTCTTGTCTGCAATTACCACAAGCCCGACGAAAAGCCCAAGAGAACAAAGGTAGTTTCTCTTTACCAGATCGACGGACTTTTGCGTGTTCCCGTTGAAAACGCGAAGATGGGAGATATTATCTGCTTCTCGGGTGCCGGAGACATTTCCATAGGAGATACACTTACTTCTACTACCAACCCCGAGCCTATTGAGTTCGTTAAGGTAAGCGAGCCTACAGTTGAGATGACCTTTGCTGTTAACACAAGCCCTCTTGCAGGTAAGGAAGGTAAATTTGTTACATCACGTCAGCTTCGCGAAAGACTATACAGAGAGCTCTTGAAGGATGTTTCGTTGCGTGTTCGCGACGGTGATACAACAGATGAGTTCATCGTTTCGGGAAGAGGAGAGATGCATCTCTCGATATTGCTTGAAAATATGCGCCGTGAGGGCTATGAGATGACCTGCTCTAATCCCAAGGTAATTCTTAAGGAAATTGACGGTGTAAAGTGCGAGCCTATGGAGAGAGTAACTCTTGACGTTCCGAGTGAATACGTTGGCGCGGTCATTGATAAGCTCAACCAGAGAAAGGGCGATCTTATCGATATGACGCCTATCGGAGAGAGAATGAGAATCGAATACAGCATTCCCTCAAGATGTCTTTTCGGATACCGTTCGGAATTCCTTTCCGCTACACACGGAGAGGGTGTTCTCAATACACTTTTTGAGGGCTATCAGCCTTACCGCGGTGGCGTTGTTATGAGATTTACAGGTGCGCTCATTGCAAGCGAGGCCGGAGTTACAACGAGATACGGTCTTTACAATACCCAGGAGCGCGGTCAGCTCTTCGTTGGTCCTCAGACCGAGGTTTACGAGGGTATGATAGTCGGTGAAAACCCCAAGAATGACGATATTGCAGTTAATCCCTGCAAGGAAAAGCATCTTACAGCTATCCGCAGCGCAGGCGCTGATGAAAAGCTTCTTTTGACTCCTCCCAAGATCTTCAGCCTTGAAGAGGCTATTGAGTTTATTCAGGACGATGAGCTTATAGAGGTCACTCCCAAATCAATAAGACTCCGCAAGAAAATACTTAATACCGAGCTTCGAATGAAGGAAATGATGAAGATCCGTCGCGCTCAGGAGGCAAATAAATAATCCAAAAGAGATTGCAACACGGAAAAATCTGATTCAATGGTGATTACGTAGCTTCGATAGATCCTGTAATTTGAGATTTCTGAGTTGTTAGTAAAAAAACTTTTAAAAGCACCCATATTATGGGTGCTTTTTGTAACTTGTATTGACTTTTCTGATTTCTTATGATATAATTTTCTTGATGGATACTCGAAAATTTTATTCGAAGGATCAAACAGATCATATTAAAGACAAAGGGGTATTTTTTTATGTCTGAATTTGAAAAGGATGTTAAGAAGCCTTTTGGCGATGCAAGATATATCAAGGCGCAAAAGGTTCATTCGGAATACACGTTTGACGATCCGCTTCCTTTCTTTAGACGCGAGTTTGAGATTGAGGGCGATATAGAAAACGCGCGTATTTTCGTGCAGAGCCCGGGTTTTGCCTGCTATTACATAAACGGAAAGCCTATCACCGAGGATATCTTTATTTCCGCTACGAGTGATTATAAAAAGATACTGTGGTATGATGAATATGAGGTGTCCCATCTCTTAAAGAAGGGCAAGAACGTTATATGTGCTATCGCGGGAAACGGATTTTTTAACGAGACGTTCCGCACGGCGTGGGATTTCCACGAGGCATATTGGAGAGATGCACCGCAGATTCTTCTGTCTCTTTGGGTGAACGGCGAGAATTTGCTTGTAAGTGACGGCAAATGGAAGGTCAGCCGTGAATATTCGCATATAATTTACAGCCAGCTGAGAAGCGGCGAGTTCGTTGATATGAGAAAATACGACGAATCCTGGCTTGAACTCGGGTTTGACGATTCTGCTTGGATCGACGCCATTGAAAGAGCTCCCGAGGAGATCACCGCGGAATTGAGACCTATTATCTGTCAGCCTGTTCGTGAGGTTGAGGTGCTGTCTCCTGCCGAGATAAGAAAGACAGAAGAGGGTTATCTTATCGATTTTGCACGCACTATCTCCGGTTACATGGGAATAACATTCACGGCTACAGAAGGCAGAGAGCTTGAATTTTATTACACCGAGGATGTTTATCCCGACGGTAAAATAAAAATGAATGGGTTGCATAAGGAGTTTAATTATCCCGACCGCCAGCCCTTCCATATAAACAAAGCCATTGCATCGGGAAAGGTTGATACCTTTAAGCCGCTTTTCTGCTATCACGGATTCCGTTACGTTCTTATCAAGGGGCTTGACGAGGCACCCAAGGCAGAGAATACCAAAGCGTATTTCATTCACAACGATATTGAGCGCAGAAGCGAATTCAAGTGTGGAAATCCCGTCATTCAGTACATTTACGATGCGGGAATCCAATCCACTTATTCAAATATGTTCTGGTCGCTTACCGACTGCCCGACAAGAGAAAAGCTTGGTTGGATGAACGATGCGCAGGCTTCGATAGAGCAGACACTTATCAATTTTGATATAATGCCTTTCTACAACAAGTGGTTTGAGGATATCAAGGCTGATATGTGCGAGGACGGTGCGCTTCACGCCGTAGTGCCGACTCACACTTGGGGACGCGATTGGGGCCCGGTCTGTGATCTGATGCTCTATGAGCTTCCTTACAGAGCATATCTTTATACGGGAGATGCTTCGATGCTTGTTGGAGCGATCGAGTATTTTGACAGATATCTCGCTTTCCTTGAGGGATACATAAAAGAAAATAAAAACTTTATTCTTGCCGATTGGATGGGCTGGGGGAACAGTAAGCTCATCCCGCGTGAGTTTGTAAGAGATATTATTTTCCTTAAGGGATTAAAGATCACCGCGCTTGCGTATAAGCTTGACGGACGCGATGCAAAGGCTATTGATGACAAGCTTGAGAGCTACAAGCGCACATTTGCTTCAAAATATCTTGATGAAAATGGCAGATGCACGGTTGATGAGCAGACATCGGTTGCTTTGATGATAATGTTCGGTATTTTCACCGATAAGGATGCCATTTCAAAGCAGATGGCAGAGACAGTTATCAAGAGCAATATGACTCTTACATCCGGAATGCTTGGTGTACAGTATCTTTACGACGCGCTTGGGGTGAGCGGCAGGGGAGACCTTGCATATAAGCTTATTACCGAGAGTGATCCCGGATACAAGACTTGGTTTGAGCATGGCGCAGATACGCTTTGGGAATGCTGGGACGGCGCGGACAGAGATTCGCATAATCACCACATGTTCTCGAACGTAATAGGCTGGTTCTTTAAGACTATGCTCGGAATTGAGCCTGACGTTGAAAATCCCGGATTTAAAAAGATCGATCTTCATCCTCAGTTTATCGAGGATGCAGGATATGTGTGGGCTAAAATGCAGACCGTATCCGGTGAAATAGAGCTCGGATGGGAATATAAGAACGGCGAGTTTATTTATACCGTTATAATTCCCGAGGGCGTTGAGGCATACTACGGCGGAAAGAAGCTTGTATGCGGAAAAAATACTTTTGTTATCAAAAAATAATTACATATAAGGAGTAATATTATGAAAACAGTTAAGGACAAATATCTTGTTGTTGGCGCTGACTTTGCAGGATATCCGCTTAAGGAAGCAGTTTGTGCGCACCTCAGAGAAAAGGGCTGGAAGATCACCGATCTTGGCGTTGTTGCTGACAGCGATCCCAATGATACCGAGAATATGTTCCACCGCGTAGGTCTTCGTGTTGGCGCGCAGATCTCCGAGGGTAACTTTGAGAGAGCACTTCTTTTCTGTGGAACCGGTATGGGCATTCATATTGCGGCTTCAAAATGCCCTCATGTTCATGCAGGTGTTGTTGAGAGCGTTCCCGCGGCTCTTCGTGCTATTACCGGTAACGGTGTAAACGTTCTTGCTATGGGTGCTTTCTACGTAGCTCCCGCTATGGGCTGTGATATTGCAGACGCATATCTTAACGCTGATCTCGGTACGGGTTATGAGTGGTGGTACAACTTCTATGAGTTCCACAAGCTTGCGATCGATGAGCTTGAGGCATTCAACTATGAGGAGTACAAGGCAAACGGCTTTAAGATGGAGCATCTTGGTGACTATCCTCTTAAGCTTGAGAAGAAGCCTGAGGCATAATGACAAAAACGGCAGGGAATTATCCTTGCCGTTTTCTTTTATTTTGTGCTGTTTAGAAGCTCCTTGCGTTTATTTCGTCTGACCTTGTTGATGTGCCTTTCAAAATCACCGTTTTGGAGAAGCCTTGCGATCACGTATTGCTCAAAGGTGGGTACGGTGCAGGAATAAAATCCAAGCCTTTCTTCAAAATCCTTTACAAGCTTTTTGGGGATGACCATATAGCCGACACGCAGAGACGGAGATATAGTTTTTGAGAATGTGTTGAGATATATCACGTTGTCTTTATCCGAAAGAGAAAACAAGGTGTCCTCCGGCTTTGATGAAACAGAAAACTCTGATTCAAAATCGTCCTCGATTATGTATCTTTCACCCGCGTTTGACCAGCGTATATACTCGTGTCTTTTGTTCGCTGATGCTGATACGCCCGTGGGGTAGCTTCGGTATGGCGTTGTGTGAAGCACGCTTGCCTCTGTGTTGGCAAGAGCTATGCTGTCAATGCCGTCATTTGAAAGTCTGAGGGGCTTATAATCAACCTCTCCTGCCTTGTAGACCTGTTCAATTTTTTTGTAGGACGGGTACTCTATCCCATACGTTCTGTTTCGTCCAAGCAGCTCGATAATAAGTCCGTAAAGATACTCCGCACCGGAGCCTATTATGATTTGCTCTACGTCAACGTTTATGCCTCTGTTTTTTGATAGGTAGTATTTGATTGCAAGACGCAGTTCGAGACATCCCTTGTTTTGCGATTTTTTGAAAATTGACTCTCCAAAATCGCTGATTACGTTTCTCATGGTTTTGGCGAGAACCGAGAAGGGAAAATCCGGACTTGTGTGTTGCTCAAATGCTATTTCGCAGCTGTGGATCTCAATTTCGGACGGAAGAGCAAAGCCGTCTGTGTTTCTGAATATAACGAAAAATCCGCTTCTCTCCCGTGACTCTACATACCCCTCGTCGCAAAGCAGAGCATATGCGTGTTCAATAGTCACGGTGCTGGTTTCTGTCTCATCCGCAAGCAATCTTTTGGATGGGAGCTTTGTATTATACGGATAGTTGCCGTTTATAATGTCATCCTTGATCTGCTTGTAGATCTGAAGATATACCGGGCGTGCATTTTTGTCAACCTTATATTTCATCTGGTTATATAAATTTCTCCATTTCTGACTATTTTAATATCATCAGAACTATTATATAATAAAATCAATAAAATTGCAAGGAGTATTTTAAAATGGATTACAAAAAAATTTTAACTATCCAAGACATATCCTGCGTTGGTCAGTGCTCGCTGACCGTTGCGCTCCCCATTCTCTCGGCATGCGGACTTGAAACATGTATTCTTCCTTCCGCAGTTCTTTCAACTCACACCGGCGGATTTACCGGATTTACATTCCGCGATCTCACCGATGACATGCCCGCTATTCAGGCGCATTGGCAGAAGGAGAACATCAAATTCAAGGCTATATACACCGGATACCTTGGAAGCATTAAGCAGATCGGATACGTTCAGAGCATTCTTAATACTATGGGAACAGACGATTGCGTTCGCATAGTCGACCCCGCTATGGCTGATAACGGCAAGCTTTACTCCATCTTTGATATGGACTACGTTGAGGCTATGAAGCCCCTCTGCGGCTCTGCTGATATTCTCGTTCCCAATATTACCGAGGCTGCATTCCTTACCGGTAGCGAATACCGCGAGAGCTATGACGAGGCATACGTTACAGACCTTTGCGAAAAGCTCTGCGCTCTCGGTGCAAAGACGGTTGTTATGACCGGCGTTGGATACCGTGAGGGCAAGACCGGCGTTGCTGTTTATACAGACGGCAAGATGAGCCACTATGAGCACGATAAGATAGGTAAGGGCGCACACGGTACCGGAGATATATACGCTTCCGCATTTACAGGCGCGCTTATGAATGACAAGGACATTTTTGAGGCGGCAAAGATAGCGGCAGATTATACCGTAAAGTGCATCATTAACACTCAGGGAGATGCAGATCATTGGTACGGAGCAAAGTTTGAAACCGCGCTTCGCGATCTTATTGATATGCTTGCATAATACGTATTAAATAAAGAACACGGAACATCAAGGATGTTCCGTGCTTTTTTATTGAGTATATAATCCCGTAAAGGATACATATGTTGATTTTGAAGATATATACGCGATTTCTCCGTTATAAAGTATCGCTGTATAAAGCTCGTTTTTCTCTACGACCTCAAAGCGTGTGCCGTAGCTTGCATAACCAATGACATCAAGCGAGGAATCATATCCGTCAGTAGTAAAAAAGTCGTTTTTGGATCGGATATTTATAGCATTCGGGTAGATTACCCAAACAAAGGATTTTTCCGTGTCGGGGAACGTGAAGCTTGTGCTGAAACCGTTGAATCCGTATTCCTTGATCAGTGTCGGATAGTCCTTGTACGCATAATTAAAATCAAATTCTGTGTGGTCGATGCCTTCTATGATTCCCGAATCGGTATATTGCCACATTCCGAACGGCTTGCTTGTCTCCACCGCGCTCCAGGTGGGTGTTTCTCCCTCGAGAGGAGAAGGGTATCTGGCGTACCAGAGCTCAAAGCGCGAGGTAGCGGTTTTGGTGTCGATAACGTTATAAAGCCACTCGTTGTTGACATAGAGTCCTGTGTAGTATCCCGAACGCTGAAGCGTTGTGAAAAACGTTACGCACATTTCATTAAGCATCGCGGGGTCAATGCCTTTAAGTGAATCATCCTCAAGATCAAGGTAGATGGGATATTCGAACTGCTTATCCTTAAGAGCCGAAAGAACCAGATTGGCTTCAAGCGTGATCTCGTCCACACTTTGAGCCCGCGTGTAAAAGTACGCGCCAACCTCAAGTCCTGCCGCTTTTGCTTCAGTATAGCTTTTTTCAAAGGTTGGGTCAAGACCGATAGAAGCATCACCGATGCGAATTATAACGTAGCTTATTCCTGCCGCCTTTATCGCACCCCAATCAAGGGAAAGATAATTGCCGCTTGAATCCTGCTTATAATTGAAGTAGGAGATGTCTATTCCTTTCGCGATAGGCTCTGCGGTATCGACATAAGCGTCCTTTAAAATGTCGGTGTAAAAGGTGAAATTGCCCGTATACTCAAATCCGCATTCCGTGCAAAGGTGTTTTGTAAAGCCCATATCGGAAAGCGTTGGCATTGTTTGAGTAGATGTAAAGGAGTGCCCGAGGGGAGGAAGAGTCAATGTGTATGTATCGCCGCACTCACAGGTATATTTTGTCATACCCTCATCGGTACAGCTTATGCTTGAAATGACATCTTCTGTATATGAGTGTCCGTTCGGTTTTTGAAAATCGGATTTTATAGAATAGCCGCACGTGCATTCGTAAAGGGTATATCCCTCATCAGTACAGCTTGACGGCACAACTGTCTCTGTGAAGTTGTGTCCCATTTCATCACCAAAGAGTGGGGTGATATATGAGTCAGAGCAAGTCTGGCATCTGTATTCGAGGTATCCGTGCTCCTCGCATGTGGGCTCTGATAAAACAGATACAGTGTAGTTATGCTCAAGCGCATCAATATAGTCGGAGACATAGCTATCGCCGCAAGAGCATGTATACGTTGTGTATCCGGCATTTTTGCAGCTTGGAGCAACTGTTTTCTTTTCATATGTATGCCCAAGCGCATCGGGACGCTCTGAAACGTATGAATATCCGCAATTATTGCAAATATAGCATATATATCCGCTCTCTGTGCAGGAGGGCAATTTTTGGCTTGTTGCCATGCTTTCGTGAGTGCATTTAGGCTCTTCGCTGTCGCAAGCGGAGAAAAGCAAAACGGAAAGCAGGATCAAAAGCGAAAATAATATTTTTTTGATCATTTTGTTTTCAATTCCTCATAAATTGCGTCTGACAAAGCGCAGAAATGAGCAACTGTGAGCTTTTCACCTCTCACATCGGGACGGTGTCCGCAGGAAACGATGATTTCCGAAAGTCTTTCCTTGGGGATCTCGGGGAAACCGGTTGAGAGAGAATTGGGGAGAGTTTTTCTTCTTTGCTCAAATGCTGCCTTGATGGTTCTGAAGAAGAGCGCTTCGTCTATCGGCTTGATAGGCTTGTCCTTCCAAAGATCGATGCGAACTACGCTTGACGTGACCTTCGGAGGGGGCATAAATTTGTCTGCGCTGACCGTAAAGAGCATATTAGCATCACCGTAATAATCTATTGCGGCGGTTATCGCACCGCAATTCTTATTTCCTGCTCCTGCCGCAAGTCTTTGCGCTACCTCTGTCTGTACCATGACTGTGATAGAATCAAAGGGAAGCTTTGACTCAATAAGCTTCATAAGTATTGGCGTTGTGATGTAGTAGGGCAGATTTGCGCAGACAGCTACCTTTCCCATTTCAAAATAGGGGGCAAGAATGCTGTCAATATCAGCCTTCATAATGTCTTCGTTTATAACGGTGACATTTTTGTATCCGTCAAGGGTGTATTTTAATACGGGAATGAGACCGTCGTCGATCTCAAATGCGATCACGCGCGAATATCTCTCGCAGAGCTCGCGGGTCATACATCCTATACCGGGTCCTATTTCAACAACGGTAATATCCTTATCGTCATTGCACGCATCGGCAATATCCTCTACCGTCATGCTATCGGTAAGAAAGTTTTGTCCGAACTCCTTTTTGAAATTGAGTCCAAACATGTCCATGACCTGTTTAATTGTTCTTGGATCACAAAGATTAAGCATAATTTCTCCTGTTTATTTGGGTTTATATGGCTTTTTCGTTTTGTCAAAGGGTTTATTCTTGTTATAATTATTATAATGGTTGTTGTTTCCCTTGTGCTGTGGCTGAGTATCTCTGAACTCTGCGGGCTTGAAAAATTGGTAGAAATTGCAGGGAAGCATACCGTTATAAAGCTTGCGTATCTTATCAGCACGTCTGCCGTAAAGCTTTTCAAAGTATTCGCATGAGGTTATGACGTAAATGTGCCACGGGTCAAAGCTCTTGAAGTTGCGACCTATCTCACGGTAAAGCTGCTCAATCTCGCGCATCTCGCCCATTCTCTCGCCGTAAGGGGGATTGCATATTATAGTACCCCTGCGATCACTCGGCTTTTTAATTGTTCTTGCATCTGCGTGGAAGATGTTGAGGTTTTCTTCAACGCCTGCGCGCAGAGCGTTTTCGTATGCGACGTCAAGAATATCCTCGTCAATGTCGGATGCCCATACCTCGAATTTTGAGTCCTTGATCTCAAACGATGCCGCTTCTTCTCTTGCATTAGTCCACATTTCTGTGCTGATGCGCGGGAATTTTTCGGAAGAAAACTCGCGGTGGAGTCCCGGAGCGATCTTGCGGGCGATCATAGCGGCTTCGATTGCGATAGTGCCTGAGCCGCAGAAGGGATCCCAAAGCAACACCTCATCCTTCGGTCTTGCTGTCAGCGCAATAGCGGCGGCAAGTGTTTCGCGGAGCGGAGCGGCTCCCGCATCGGGGCGGTAGCCTCTTTTGTGCAGGGCAACTCCCGATGTGTCTATCATAAGCATTGCTTCGTCCTTCAATATGAAGAACTCGATCTTGTATTTCACGCCGGTTTCTTCAAACCACGATATTCCGTACTCGGCAGAAAGTCGATTTACAACCGCTTTTTTCACAATGCTTTGACAGTCGGGAATGCTTGTGAGCTTGCTTTTTATTGAATGTCCGGTTACGGGGAATTCATCATTCTTTCCTACCCATTCATGCCACGGCAGAGAATAGGTGCCATCGAAAAGCTCAGAGAAGCTTTCGGCGTGAAATCTTCCGAGCACGATAAAAACACGCTCGGCAAGACGTAAATTTATATTAACGCGAGGAATGTCCTTTTCCTCGCCCTCGAAAATAACGCGACCGTCTATCGTTTCGACACGTTTAAGTCCGAGAGCATCTATTTCCTCTCCGAGCGGCTTTTCAAGCCCGAAAAGGCATGTTGCACAAAGTAACATAGTAATATCCTTTTTTAATTTTCTTCAGTTGAAGAGTCGATTTCTTCAAGAGTGTATGACGAAGCCTCAATTTCGAGAACAGAATTTGATTCTGCCGCATCAAGAGCCTCTATTGAGCGGAGCTTTTTCTGTATCATGTCGTTTCTGTGCTGAGCATCGTCGAGCGTTTTGCCCGCTTCATCGATCTTCTTCTTTGCCTTTGCAAGTACACCACCGAACGTATCGTACTGTGACTTAACGGCAGAAAGTATCTTTCTGACCTCTGTTGCCTTTTCATTTATAGCGGCGATCCTGAATCCGAGCGAGAGGGAATTGAGAAGCGCGATAATAGTCGAGGGACCTGCAATCATTATGTTAAACTCAGTTTGAAGTCTCTCGGGAAGTCCGTTTTTGGATGCGGCGATCTCGGCGTAAAGTCCCTCGCTTGCAAGGAACATAATGGCGAAGGGAGTTGTTTTCGGAACGTTTATGTATTTATTGATGTCTCTTGCCTCGCGGAGTACAACGTCCTCAAGAGCCTTTCTTGCGGCGGCAAGAGCTTCGGGATCGGCACGGTCAGCCGCGGCGCAAAGACGAACGTAATCCTCCATAGGAAGCTTAGAGTCAAGCGGGAGATATGTGATCTCGGAATTATACTCGCCCGAGGGGATCTTGATGGCAAACTCAACTCTGTCCTTGCTTGATGACTTTGGTGAGTAGTTCTCAACGTACATATTCGGTATAGTTTGATCGAGTATATTTTTAAGCTGTACCTCGGCCCACGTTCCTCTTGCCTTTACGTTTGTGAGGACACGGTTAAGCGAGGTTACGTGCTCGGTAATGCCGCCTGACATTTCCTTCATCTCGCCAAGAGCGGTATGGAGATTTTCAAGCTGCTCAGATACTGTCTTAAACGAGCTGTCAAGCCTTTGCGTAAGTGTTGAGGTAAGCTTTTCATCAACCACGGTGCGCATTTGTTCAAGCTTCTGCTCGTTGCTTTCGCGTATCTTTTCAAGCGATGACTCTATTCTCGCATTTTGCTTTTCGCTTGCCTCGTTGTTCTTTTCGCGGATAGTAGCAAGACCCACGGATACCTCGCGCAATATCTTTACAAGCTGCTCTTGATTGGTTTTGTTCAGGTTTTCAAGACTTTTATTGATGTTCTCAATTTTTTGGTCGAGCTCCTGTCTTTGCGTAAGTGCAGATTGGTTCTGCTCACTTCTGTTTCTTGAAAACTCATTATATATGCTTTCGCGCAGATTGTCTATCTTATCATTGGTTTTGTTGCTTTTATCGTCGTTTCCCGCTTGCTTTGAGAGAGAATAGACAAATATAAGACAAATTGCGGAAACGATGAGTGTGATGAGTGATAAAATGATAGTTATGATTTCCATATGTCCCTCGCTTTTAGATATTCTTAATTTATTATAACATACTTTAATAGATTTGTCACTACCGAGTTGAAAAAAAGGACGAAAAATTCGTCCTTTTTTATTATGTCATTTCTTCAACGTGATGGATATATTCGATAGATCTCAAGGCCTCGATTATTTCGGTGTGTGTTTTGTACTTTTTAAGCTCTCCGCTCTGTATTGTTAGAGCTATCGAGTAAACGCTAAGTCCCGAATTGATATATGCTGGGTTGACCTCGATATCATCAATGCGCAATCCGAGCTGACGGATCGTTGTTACGAAATCCTGAAGGTCGTCCTTGTGCTTGAGCTCAAGGTGTATTTCAAAATGGTTTGATTTGTTTTTGAAATGTCTTTCAAGAGAGGGGAAGAGCGAGAGACAGCATATCATAGCGACAAAGCTTATAAGTGAAACTGTATAAAATCCTGCGCCGATAAGCAAGCCCGAAATTCCGACCGTCCAAAGACCTACCGATGTCGTAAGACCCTTAATCTGGCTTTTTGAGCTGTAAAGGATCGAATTTGAGCTGATAATCGCAATTCCGATAACGAATGCGGCTGAGATTATCGGGAAACCGCTACCGAATTGTTGCATCGTGAAAACATCAAGCAGCATTGCGATCGTTCCCGAAAGCGATGCCAACATAAACGTGCGGAGTCCTGCGGCGTGTCTTTTCGTTGATCTTTCCCATCCGATTACTGCCGCGAAAAGTATTGATACAGATATTCTTAAAACTATCGACCATATATCAAGCTTGGATGCCCAATCACCGAGAAGCTTGCTTATGGGGTCGGAGACTTCAAACAAATTAATAGTTGATAACATGATATTTCGCCTTTCAAATTATTTTCTTCTTCTCATTCTGCTTCTGTGGAGCTCATACATGGCTTCGTACTGCTCCTCGTATGCTTCGGTAAAGGCTTGCTCCTCCGGAGATGGCTCGTGCTTTTCTCGTTCGGGAATCTCGGAGCGTATTTTTTGTATTCTCTCAATAAGCACGTCTACCTCGCGCCTCGGTTTTCCTTCGCTGTCAACTGTCACAACCGGCGCAATATCCTCTATCTTGTCGGAAATAGATCCCGAGAGATAGAGAGAAAGCTTTGCACATGCAGGGCCTATAAGCTCGTAAAGAATACTTGAAGCAAGGATAATAGTTTGCAGATTTGCTCCGACCTCTCCTCCAAGAGTTCTTGCGGCCATAGCGGCAAGACCGATTGCAACGCCTGCCTGCGGAATCAAAGCGAGACCAAGATAATTTTTAACGTTTTTATCTGCCTTCATAACGCTTGCGCCAAGGTATGCACCGCAGTACTTTCCTATCATTCTCACAATAAAGTAGAGAAGCGCAATCATTATTATCGATACACTGCCGGTGTTTCCTGTGGGTGTAAAGAGGGTGTTCAGTCTTAGATTAAGTCCCGAACGAACGAAGAATATCAGCATTATCGGGGGACTGAAGTAATTTATTTGCTTGAAGAGCTTATCGTCCTGCGTGACGTTAATATATACCATCCCCATTGCAAGACAGCCGAGAAGAGGGGAAATGTCAAGCAAAGCGCAGATCCCGCAGAACAAAAAGAGCATGCTTATCAAAATGATAAGTCTGTTATCTACGGTGCGTCTTTGGGGCATTAATACCTTTAGGAAAAATCCGAAAAATCCGCCGAGTGCCATTACTCCGATGTTAATGACGATCGGGAGCAATACCGTTGATGCGGAAAGCGTGCCGCCATCGGACAGAAACGCGCCGGCAATTGAGAGTGCAATACTGAATGCTATAAGGCTCAAAACGTCGTCAAGCGCGATTACCTGAAGAAGCGTATCAACGAAGTTACCCTTTGCCTTTGTGTGACGGATCGTCATAGCGGTTGATGTAGGAGCGGTTGCCGCCGCAAGCGCAGAGAGCACAACGCAGAGAACAATATCAAGTCGCAGAATCACAAAGGTAAGTATAAATACCACGGCTGAAGCCAAAAGAGCCTCGGACAAGGTGATAACAACGGTTTTGGCGGCGTTTTTCTTGAGCGCCTTAAGCTTGAAGAATTCTCCCACGCTGAAGGCGATGAAGGCTAAGGCGATATCCGATATAAAGTCTGTGCCTTCGATAATATTGTCGGGAACAAGGTCAAAGCAGAAGGGACCGATTATTATTCCGACAACAATATAGGCGGTTACGCTCGGAAGCTTTAATAGCTTTGTAATTCTTGTCATTGCGAATCCGCAGAACAAAATTATTGCAATTGCAATTATTGTAGTCGCAGTTGGGGAAATATTGGCGTAAAAGGAATCAAGCAAAACGGTCACCTCCTTCGTTTATTATGAACATATATTATACAACAATCACTTAAAAAAGTCAATAGATTACGGCAAATTATACATATTTTCGGTGTAATTTTATGTAGGAGACTATATTCTTGTTATTGACAAGACGGTGCGCGTGTGATATAATTTTCATAATAAATTACTTTTAGGAGGCTTATATGATAAGACATGTAATTATGTGGAAATTCGTCGATGAATACGACGGAATGAATAAGGATGAAATAATGAGCGCGATCGAAGAGAAGTTTGCTCATCTTAAGAAGGTTATTCCCGAGATTAAGTCGATGAGCGTTGAGAGAGACGTTCTTCGTTCGGAGAGATCCTTTGATATGATCTATATTACCGAATTTGAATCTCTTGAAACACTTAATATATATCGCGTTCATCCCGAACACGTTAAGGTTGCGGGGTTTATTGGCGCTGTAAGATCTGCGCAGGCAGTTACAGACAGCGAGATCAAGGAATTTTGAGATGAGTGAGTTTGCAAAGTGCTCGTCTTGCTCAAAGGAATCCTACGCATATGTTCCGATTGCTAGGGTGATGCAGAAGCTCGATGAGCTTTTTGATAAAAACGACCTTCATGGAGTTGGCGCGCTTCTTGATTATTGGGAGCGTGAGGCACATATCATACACGATAAAAGGGGTCTTCTTGAGATTTTGAACGAGCAGATCGGTTATTTCAGACGCACGGGCGAAAAGGATCGCGCATTGCATGCCGTAAGGGAGGCGTTTGCGCTTATAGAGGAGCTTGGTGTTGAAAATAGCGAGGCATCGGGTACAATTTATCTCAACGGCGCGACAACTCTCAAGGCGTTTGGAGAGGCGGCAGAGGCGATCAAGTATTATGATATGGCAAAGGCCATATATGATTCTACATTGCCGTGGGATGACTATAAGCTTGCGGCTTTTTACAACAACATTTCAAGCGCATATAAGGATCTTGGAGAAATTGAAAATGCTGAAAAGGCTTGCTATTCGGCTCTGAAGATTCTTGAAAGTCGCGGTGGATACTTTGGGGAGGCGGCTGTAACGCACGTCAATCTCGCGCATCTTTATTACGATGCGGATATGTTTGACGAAAGGGTGTATGAGCATATGGAGTGCGCGTGGACTCTCCTTTCTTCAGATGAAAACGGGCACGACGGAAATTTTGCGTTTTTATGCTCGAAATGCTACCCATCCTTCGGTTACTTCGGCTACTTTGATTATGAAAACAAGCTGAAAGCTTTGGTGGAGAAGATTTATGAGGGGAATTGAGATCTCTCGTTCATTCTACGAGGAATACGGAAAACCTATGATCGAGGCTGAATTCGGTGAATTCAGAGACAGAATTGCCGTTGGGTTTGTCGGTCACGGCTCAGAATGCTACGGATTTGACGATGATGTCTCTCGCGATCATGATTTTGAGCCTTCGTTTTGTATTTGGCTGACAGATAGCGATGAAAGAGAATTCGGTTTTAAGCTTTACAGAGCATATCAGAAGCTCCCAAAGGATCTGTACGGCGTTAAGCTTCATAATTCAAGCTTATGCGGTGGCGGCACTAAGGGTGTTATGACTATCTCGGAATTTTACAGGCAGTATACCGGTTGCGAAGGCTCTCCGGAGAGCTTGCTTGATTGGTTACATACCCCGTCATATTTTTTAGCCGAAGCCACGAATGGAGAGGTCTTTTACGATCCGCTTGGAGAATTTACGAGAATACGCAACGAGATCAAAAACGGAATGCCCGAGGATGTGAGACTTAAAAAAATAGCATCCTGCGCCTTTTATATGGCTCAAACCGGTCAGTATAATTTCGAGCGGTGCCTCTCTCACGGCGAAAGCGGCGCGGCGAGGATCGCACTTCACGATTTTGTGAAAAATGCTGTTGAAATTGTTTTTCTTCTCAATAAGGCTCATATGCCGTACTATAAGTGGGCATTTAGGGCTATGCGCGATCTGAATGTTATGGGTGACAGATCAAGCTTGCTTGAGAGGATAATTGATACACCCAACAGCGAAAAAGGTGAAATAAAAAAGGGAATCGATATTTTTTGCGCTGATGTTATCGAGGAGCTTTTGCGTCAGAATGTAACGTCCTCAAAGTCGAAATTTCTCGAGGATCATGCGTATTCGATAAACGGTACGATTAAGGATTCAAGGATCAGAAATATGAGTGTTATGCTTTAAGAGTTAATAAAAATTAGGAGAACATATTTATGAAGAGAATAATAATCCTCACGCTTGTTTTTGCTTTATTGGTAGCATCTGTTGCGTCGGTATCGGGTTGCGGTAAAAAGGAAGATAGCAAAAAGAGAATTGACAGAACAAACGAGCTGCCCGAAAAGGCTGTTTTAACAAAAGCTTGCAATGAAAACGAAATGCTGTATTATCGCGCTATTTACGAGGAGACGGGACTTAACCCTATCATAGATGCAGGTACCGAAACCTATTGGGAGGTGTATGACGATAACGGCAATATGTCCACAATTAAAATGTATGAGAACGTAAAGATTAATAAGTATTACTATTTCGGATGTAGGTATTTGATCGTTACCGAGGATGAGTATCTCGAAATACAAGAATATCAAAACGAGACAGGTGTTCAAGTTTTATATCCTACTGTAAATCGTTCCGACAGACCTGCCCATGCATTCCAAAATGATGCTAATATTTATTTTCAGTTCGAACAATCCGAGGGATCTTCAGCGCTGATGTATAAATTAGACGAAAACGGTAATTTTATCTTGAATTATTGGAAATATACGTCAGGCAATGCTCCATCTTCGATTCCGGAATATAACTCGATAAGAATTGAGGGGGAGAACGGATTTGTTGGCAATGACGGAGCGAGATATTTTTATGTTTATGGCAGAAAGGCGCAAGAAAATGTTGTTGAGGTTCGTGTATGCTATTATACCTACTATCAGTTTCTAAAGGCTAAATACCCCGATTCAGTACAGTCAGAGGACTTTTTCTTCCAATTTAACAGCAAATAAAAGATTTTAAATGAGCATATAAAATGCGCTAAAAAAGTGGCAGAGAGCATACGCGCTCTCTGCCACTTTTTTAATGTTATTTGCTAGCATATAATTCCGCCGCCGATGAGGTAGTCTCCGTCATATAAAACGGCAGATTGCCCGGGCGCGGGGGCTCTTTGAGGTGTATCAAAGGTCAAGGTGATCTCGTCCTCTCCGGTTTGCTCCGCAAATGCGGGACTTTGGGATTGACTGTATCTTATTTTCGCTTCAACTCTCATCCGTCCGTCAAGCTTATCGAAGGGGATAAGGTTAATTCCGCTGAGAGTGACCTTGTTTGAGAAAAGCTTATCCTCATCAGCAAGAGTAACGGTATTGGTTTCTGCGTTTTTGTTGATGACGAATATATGCTTGTTCATCGATATTCCAAGCCCCTTGCGCTGTCCTACGGTGTAGTGAATCATGCCCTTGTGCTTACCGAGAATATTTCCGCTCTCGTCAATATAGTTTCCTTCGGGATACTTATAGCCGATATTTTTTTCAATAAAGGATGCGTAATCACCGTTGGGTATAAAGCAAATATCCTGGCTGTCGCTTTTGTGCGCATTTATAAAGCCGTTTTTAGCTCCTATTTCGCGTATTTCAGCCTTAGTAAGATTACCTAAAGGGAAAAGCGTGTGCGAAAGCTGATCCTGCGAGAGAGACCACAGCATATAGGTTTGATCCTTGCGCGGGTCTTTTGCTTTTTTGATAAGATACCGTCCGTTTACATCTTTATCGATGTTTGCGTAATGACCCGTTGCAATATAGTCTGTGCCTTTTATAAGCTCAAGCTCGATAAGCTTCCCAAACTTGAGAAATTTGTTACAAACAACGCAGGGATTTGGGGTCTTGCCGCAAAGATATGTGTCGATGAAGTCCTTTACAACGATAGAGTTAAATTCACCTCTGAGATCATATACTGTGTGATCTATACCGAGCGAATTGCAGATGCTTTTAGCGTCTCGGATGTCGGCAGCTGAGAGATCGTTGCCGTCAGCCCCTATATTCTCGCATATTTTCATCGTTGCGCCGCTTGTAAGATATCCTTGCTCTTTTATAAGAAGTGCCGCTACTGCGCTGTCTATGCCGCCGCTCATTGCGACGGTTACTTTTTTGTTTTTAAACATCTTTTTACCTTAATTCCATGAAAATTGGGTAAGCTCGCCCTCTTCCTGCATACCCTCAAAATCCCACTGCCTCAGTATTTCGTATACCGCGATAGCAACAGAGTTTGAAAGGTTAAGCGAGCGGAGCTGATTACGCATTGGGATCCTTACCGTTGTTTCGGGGTTTTTAACAAGCAGATCCTCGGGAAGTCCTTTTGTTTCCTTTCCGAACATTATCCACACGTTGCCTGTATATTTTACGTCGCAATAATTATGCTTTGCCTTGGTTGAGAAATAATATACTTTCTCGTCGCCGTGCTTATTAAAGAAATCCTCAAGCCCATCGTAATATGTTATATCAAGCTTATCCCAATAGTCAAGCCCGGCGCGTTTGAGCTTTGCGTTGTCTATCTCAAAGCCCAAGGGGCGTATAAGGTGAAGGGAAGCTCCGGTTGCGGCGCAGGTGCGCGCAATGTTGCCGGTGTTTTGCGGTATTTCCGGCTCACAAAGGACTATATTGATGTGTGACATGTGCCTCCGATCTGCCGCGCTTGCGGCAAGAACATAAATATAGGTTTATTATATAACAAAGGGATAAAATTTTCAAGTGTTTCGTGAAAATTTACAATTTACGGTTGCTTTGTTACATTAAATGAAGTATAATATTATTTATAATGCGATAGAAGGCGTTTTTGTTGATGCGATTTAATAAAAACGCACAAAGGAGATAAAGAATGGCACTTTTTAAAACGTACAGCGAAAAGCAGATTAAAAAGGTTGAAAAAATTGCAAAGCTTATAGAAGAATTAGCTTCTAAATATGCGGCCATGACTGACGATGAGCTTAAGGGAGTGACGGCTGTTTTCAAGGAGAGACTTTCTTTGGGAGAAACTCTTGACGACATTCTTCCCGATGCCTTTGCGGCTGTCAGAGAGGCTGATGACAGAGTTCTCGGAAAGCGTCCTTTCCACGTTCAGCTCCTCGGAGGTATCGTTTTACATCAGGGCAGAATTGCCGAGATGAAAACCGGTGAGGGTAAAACTCTTGTTGCAACTCTCCCTGCGTATCTTAATGCTCTTTCGGGTAAGGGTGTACACATTGTTACCGTTAACGATTATCTTGCAAGACGTGACAGCGAGGAGATGGGCAGAGTGTACGGCTTTATGGGTCTTAGCACAGGTCTTGTCGTTCATGGTATGACCAATGCCGAAAAGCAGGAGGCGTACAGAGCAGATATTACCTACGGAACAAATAACGAGTTCGGATTTGACTATCTCCGTGACAACATGGTTGTCTACAAGGAGAGAATGGTTCAGCGCGGTCACTCCTTTGCTATCGTTGACGAGGTTGACTCTATACTTGTCGATGAGGCGAGAACACCTTTGATTATTTCGGGTGCCGGCGAGGAGCCTACCGATATGTATGACAAGGCTGATAAGTTCGCAAGAACTCTTCGCAAATTTGTTATTAAGGAGCTTGATAACAAGGAGGATCAGGATAATATTGATGCTGACTATATAGTTGATGAGAAGGCAAGAAATGCCATCTTGACCCCCAGAGGCGCAAAGAAGGCAGAGAGCTTCTTCGGCGTTGAAAACTTTACCGATCCCGAAAATGCCGAGCTTATGCACTATGTTAATCAGGCGATCAAGGCACACGGCACTATGTTCAGAGATGAGCAGTACGTTGTAACCGAAAAGGGCGTTATTATTGTCGATGAGTTTACCGGTCGTATGATGTACGGTAGACGTTATTCGGACGGATTGCATCAGGCAATCGAGGCTAAGGAAGGCGTTAAGATAGAAAAGGAGAACAAGACTCTCGCAACCATCACCTTCCAGAATTACTTTAGAATGTATAATAAGCTTTCGGGTATGACGGGTACGGCTCTTACCGAGCAGGAGGAGTTCAGAGAGATATACAACCTTGACGTTGTTGAGGTGCCTACCAACAAGCCCATGATAAGACTCGATCATCCCGACAGAGTTTATAAGTCCGTCAACGGAAAATATGCCGCTGTTATCGAACAGATAAGAGAGTGTAACGCTAAGGGACAGCCCGTGCTTGTAGGTACGGTTTCCATAGAAAAGTCCGAGGAGCTTTCCCGCCGTTTGATGAAGGCCGGCATCAAGCACACCGTTCTCAATGCAAAATATCACGATAAAGAGGCTGAAATCGTAGCTCAGGCGGGTAAATTCGGTGCTGTCACAATTTCAACCAACATGGCAGGACGTGGAACCGATATTATGCTCGGCGGTAACCCCGAATTCCTTGCAAAGCAGGAGATGCGCTCAAAGCAGATAGCTGAGGAGCTTATAATCGAGGCTAATGGCACGTCCAACACCGATGACGAGGAGATCCTTGCTGCAAGAGCCACCTACAGAGAGCTTTATGAAAAATATAAGGCTCAAATTGCTCCCGAGGCTGAAAAGGTCAGAGAAGCGGGCGGTTTGTATATTCTCGGAACAGAGAGACACGAGAGCCGTCGTATAGATAACCAGCTCCGCGGAAGATCGGGTAGACAGGGAGATCCCGGTGAGTCAAGATTTTATCTTTCGCTCCAGGATGACCTTATGAGACTTTTCGGCTCTGATAGGATCATTGGTCTTGTTGAGAGATTCGGACTTGATGAAACAACACCTATCGATGCTAAGTTACTTTCTAACTCGATTGAAAATGCACAGTCGAAGATCGAAAGCGCTAATTTCAAGCGCCGTAAATACGTTTTGTCCTATGACGACGTTATGAATCAGCAGAGAAGCGTAATTTACAAGCAAAGACATGACGTTCTTGACGGCGGTGACGGTATTGCCGACACCATCAAGAAGATGATGCTCTCCACGGTTCGCGGATGCGTTGCGGCTCATACCGCGGAGGAGTCACCGCTTGATTGGAATTTTGAGAGCCTGAAAGCAAGCTTACCTTACATTTGCGACGAATCCGATTTTAATTATTCTGAGGCCGAGCTCAAAAAGCTTAAGAGAGAAAGTGTTTACGAGATTCTTGCTGAGAAGGCAATGAAGAAATATTCCGAGAAGGAAGAGCTCTTCGGAACAGAGGTCTTCCTTGAGGTTCAGAGATCTATTCTGTTGAGAAACGTTGATACGGCTTGGATGGAGCATATAGATGCTATGGATGAGCTCAAAAATGAGATCAATTTCCAGGCATATGCGCAGAGAGATCCCGTTACCGAGTACAGAATAACGGGTGGAGATATGTTTGATGCAATGGTCGAGGAGATCAGAGAAAAGACGGTTAGAACTATCCTTTCTGTCGTTCCGAGAACATCAGAGCCGATAAAGAGAGTTCAGGTGGCAAATCCATTGACGTCCGGACTTGACGGCGGAGAGAGAAAGGCTGCCCGCGTTACTATCAGAAAGAGTGCGGCAGAGAAGGTCGGAAGAAATGATCCTTGCCCCTGCGGATCCGGCAAAAAGTACAAAAACTGCTGCGGAGCACCCGGAAGCACAAACGCACAATAACATTTCTTGAAAGGAAAATATAATGGGATTTGGACCGTTATTGGTTGGATATATTTTTGCGGTAGTCCTCGGCTATTACGTCGGTCCCGCAATGCTGCTCGGAAGCTTATTTATAAATTTCGGCTTGCTTGAGCTCAGAAAATACTGTCCGACATTTTTGTATGCAATAATTGCAAACGCTTGTCTGTTTGTATACTCGTTTTATGAGTCCGCAAAATGGATAGAGCAAATGTTTTCGTATAAGATCCTTTACTTTGCCGAAGGAATTTCATACACGATGAACTGGATAGGACTTATTGTACTTCTTGTATTCAATCTTACAGTGCTTTACGGTGTTGTAGATATGTCGCGCCGTGTTGAATATCCTGAAACAAAGTATAAGGCGTATAGAAACATGGTTTACGTTGTGGTATTCAACATGTTCCAGCTTTTGCTCTTCATACCCAACACTATCTTCAGCAAGGACAGCGGATTTTTTGCTACCTTGCTCATGATAATGCATCTTGTCTATACAGTTGCAAACTCACTTCTTCTTCTCAAGTGCTATGCCATGATCTGTCCTGAGGGTGAGGAGGACATGCACCGCAAGCCCTCAAGATTCGAGTTTGTAAACAAGATCCGCGCAAAGAGGGACGAGCGCGAGCAGAAGGCGATCGAGAGTACCAAAGAGTATTTTGAAAAGAAGCTCGAAAAGAGAAATCAGAAGCTTCAAAACAACTATAACAAAAATAAACATCATCATAAAAAGAAAAAATAAAGGAGGAAAAAATGTACGGAAAATTTCATAAAAAAATCGGATTGCCGCTGATATTTATTTCGTTTTTCTTCCTTTTTGAGCCTACCTACGGGCTTATTGATCCGCTTCCGGACTTTATAGGATACACTTTGCTTTGCATTGGACTGACTAATCTTGCGGACATCAATGACCGTATTATGACCGCTGTAAAGGGATTTCAGAAGTGCTTGGCGTTAAGCGTTTTGCGCTTTGTATCTATCTTTGTTCTCAACAGAGTCTTTGCCGCTGAAGAGCGTCCTATGGGACTTTTGGTGCTTGTGTTTGTATTTGCGTTTTTTGATATTGCAATACTTGTCCCGTCGTATAAGGCACTTTTCGAGGGCTTGCTTTCTCTCGGTATGTTTAACAACGGCGATGTTCTCTACTATAAGAGACGCGAAAGGGGAAGAAACAGAACCGAAAAAGTATATTCTCGTACGGTATCATTTGTTGTTGTAAAGAACATTATTTGCGCACTGCCCGATTTCTCAACCCTGAAAACCAACAGTGAATACGAGTTTATAATGGTTGTAAGAGTTCTTGCGATACTCTTCGTTGTGCCGTGGTCTATAAGCTGGATATGCTCAATATCCTCTTATTTCGTAAAGTTTATGAAGGACAGTGCCTTTGTTGAAGCACTCAGCAAAAAGTATTTAGAAAAGTCCGAGTCGATGCCTGAGGTATATATGTATAGAGGTATGAGCGAGGGCCTGACGATGCTTATGATATCGATCATACTGTCATTTGACGTGTATTCGCAGGATGTAAACGTTCTGCCCGATATTTTCTTCTTTGCGACGCTGATTTTTGCCGCATTGCTCCTTAAGCGCTATGCTCCAAAGTGGGCACCGATAGTTATGGTGTCCTTGGCGGGCTCGGCACTCTCGCTCTTCCTTTTCAAAATTGAAAAGCAATATTTTGAGAGACATTTTATTGGCGCAATAAAGAGAAGTGCAGAGGCTTATGACGGCTACTACTTCCTTTTGGGAACGTACATAGTTCAAGCGGTTGTTTGTATAGCCGCAACACTTGCGATTTCGTGGTTTATTTATGAAATATTTACTCGCCACGCAATAAAAGAGAAGAGCGATAAGCAGGAAAAAAAGGAAGTTAAACGTGGTATAAAAGTAAGACTTACAGCGCTTATATCCTTGGGTATACTTTCACAGGCCGCATCTGTGTTCCACATTTGCGCCTTGCCGTTCTTCAAAAGAGGAAAGATCTACGAGTCGTCCGGAGTGATATCATCTGCCGTTTCTATCGCGTTCATTTTTGTCGCTTGGCTTGTTATAGGATATATGCGCTCTGAAATTAAACACAAATATAAGATTGATTAAATGGATAAAAACAGATATTTAAGCCTGAAAAGGGCATTATTTAACAAATGCTATGCTTCGCTGAATGAAAGGCAGCGTGAGTCTGTATTTACCGTAAACGGGCCGTTGCTTGTTTTGGCAGGCGCGGGAAGCGGTAAAACCACCGTGCTTGTTAAGCGAATAGTGTTTATCATAAAATACGGTAACGCATATTTTGATAATTCGATTCCGGATTACGTTGACGATAGGTATCTCTCCGAAATGGAGTATGCGTTAAACAGTCAGGATGTGTCGATTGCCGAGGACATGCTTGCTGATTTTGCGTGCGAGCCCTGCCGACCTTACAGAATGTTGGCTATTACGTTTACAAACAAGGCGGCAAATGAAATAAAGAAGCGTTTGGCAGACGTTCTTGATGATGAGGACGCTGCAAAGGATATTTGGGCAGGAACATTCCACTCGGTCTGCATGCGTATTCTCCGCGCTAACTGCGAGCTTATCGGTTACAAAAAGGAATTTACAATATACGACGCTGACGACACGAAAAAAGCTGTTTCTGCCGCAATGAAGCGTTGCTACGTTGATGAAAAGCAGATGCCTATAAAAACCGTTATCAATGCGATCAGCGGAGCAAAGGACAAGCTTCTCACTCCCGAGGCATATTCAAACGAGGTGGGAGCTGACTTCAGGCTTTCTAAAATTGCTAAAATATACACAGAATATCAGAGAACTCTGAAAAGTTCCAATGCAATGGATTTTGACGATATTATTATGAATACCGTTGCGCTGTTTAAAAAGCACCCCGATGTTTTGGAATATTATCAGAAGAAATTCAAGTATGTGTGTGTAGACGAATATCAGGACACGAACGAAGCACAATTTGTTCTTACGTCTATGATCGCAGGCGGGTTTGGAAATATCATGGTCGTTGGAGACGACGATCAGTCTATCTACAAATTCAGGGGTGCTACAATAGGCAATATTTTGAACTTTGACAAGCATTTTGCCGATTCCAAGGTAATTAAGCTCGAACAGAACTATCGCTCAACAGCGACGATTCTTGACGCCGCAAACGCTGTTATAGCAAACAATGTTGGCAGAAAAGGCAAAAAGCTTTGGACAGATGGCGCTCGTGGCGAGAAGATCGTTGTCAGAAGGCTTGAGGATGAAAATCACGAGGCGAGAAGTATAGTTGACACCGTAAACGAGCTTGTGAGCAAAAAAGGAAAGTCATATAGAGATATTGCGATCCTTTACAGAAATAATGCTCAATCGAACAGCATAGAGCGCGCGTTGGCAAAGACTGCAACTCCGTACAGAATGCTGGGCGGAGTCAGATTCTCGGACAGAAAAGAAATAAGAGATGCTGTTGCTTATCTTCAGCTTATTGCCAATCACGCAGACCGAGAGCGACTCCTCAGAATCATAAACGAGCCGAGAAGAAAGATCGGAAACGTGACTATAGATGCTATTTCACAAATCTCTGCAGAGCAGGGATGCTCGCTCTTTGAGGTCATTGAAAATGCAGAGAAATACACGGCCTTGTCAAGAAGCCTTGGTTCTCTTGAGGGCTTTGCATCGCTTATAAATGCTCTTACAGTAAAGGCCGCTCATTTATCCTTGCCCGATCTCTTTGATGCTGTTCTTGATGATTCAGGATACAGAGACATGATTATCGCCGCAGGCGAAGAGGAAAAGGACAGACTTGACAACCTTGAGGAATTTAAGTCGAGTATCATAGAGTATGTGAACAACAATGAAAACCCGACGCTTATGGGATTCCTTGAGGAAAATGCTCTTGTTGCAGACGTTGACAGATACGATGAGACCGCGGATGCGATCGTACTTATGACTGTTCACAGCGCAAAGGGTCTTGAATTCCCGATTGTTATCATACCCGGATTCGAGGATGGAATCTTCCCGAGTATGCAGACTCTCGTTGGCGTATCCGAGGATATGGAGGAGGAGCGCAGACTTGCATACGTTGCATTGACACGTGCTAAGGAGCAGATATATATTATGTACACCAAGCATAGGCTTCTTTACGGTCAAACGCAAGCTAATCCGCTTTCCAGGTTTGTTGCCGAAATACCGGAGACATACACTGTTCGCGAGCAAAACGATTTTGGCGGAGGTATGTACGGAGGAAGACAGGGAACTAAGGTTTATTTCTCTGAAAGACCCGTTCAGCCGAAGCAAAATACCCCCTCGTATTCCAATAGCAGCTATAACAAGGGTATTGGAGAGCAGACAACCATCGGTAAACCGATCTTCCAACGCCCACAAAGCTCCGACAAAACGACATTTAAGCCCGGAGACAGAGTTCTTCATATGACGTTTGGCGAAGGCGAGATTCTTTCTGTCAGACCTATGGGCGCAGATGCTCTTTATGAGGTAATGTTTGAAAAGGTCGGTACAAAAAAGCTTATGGCAACATATGCTAAGCTTAAAAAAATATAAAAAAATCGGTTGGATCTGATCCAACCGATTTTTTTGTATTTTACTGAATGCTGTCAAGGAATTTCTTGAAGCCTGTATTGATTGAGCTTTCTTTTGATTTAATAAAGGAAGCGAGGTTGTGAGTTGAACCGGGCCAGAGAAGCTCGGGAACTGTGTAGCATACTCCGCGGTCTGAGTTGGTACCCGCACCAACGAATGTCTGACCAACGTCGGTTGCAACGCTATCCCAAATGATCTCAAGCATCGCAGAGTCCTCAGGCATATCCGCAACTCGCTTACCGAGAAGCTTCTCATAGAAAGTGATCTTAACGCTTTCGGAGTAGTATGCCAAAAGCTCAAGGGTGTCAGCGGTTTTCTCTGCGTTCTGCTGGTAGGAAAGAACTCCTATGTAACCACCCCACTGAAGTGACTTGTAACCTACCTGTGCCTGATCCAGATCATACATCGGGAAGGGTACAACACCAAATTCGATATCGTACTTCAAGTAAGAGGGAAGGTTGTATGTACTGCAGATCTGCATGAGCGTTTTACCGCCGGTGATCGGAACAGACATCTTTGAATAATCGTAGTCAAACCATGCGTAGTTAGAAGATCCGAGGTTCTTGAGCTTGTTAATAAGATTGTCTGCCTTGTCCTGGTTAACACTGTTGTTAATGGCAATCTCATATGCACCGCTCGGCAACTGCTCCATCATAGGGATATCGCTCGAGGTCAGGAATCCGCAGAAGCTAACCCAGCATGTTCCGGTTATACCAAACGTGTCGTCATCGGTCTTACCGTTACCGGTCTTATCGATATATACGAGGTTGGAAAGTGAGATCATCTCATCGAGAGTCCATTCTCTGTTTTCAACGAGCTCATAAATAGTCTTATCAAGGTGAGACTCATAAAGAGCGAGCATTTCCTTGTTGAATGCTATAACGTAGGTGTATAGAAGGTTGAAATCACTGAGTCCCAAGAAATAATTACCGTTTAATTCAAGGTCATCCATAAAGTCCTGATTCCAATAATCCGCATCAAGATCGATTCCGTCGAATTCACCGAGGTCGAGAAGATAGTTATCGGAAATAAGGCTCGCAACGCATCCGTTAACATGGGTCAAAAGGAAGTCCATAGTACCGTCCATATTCTTAACCGCGTTGGATACGTGGGTTATATATGCAGTATGCGAGGTGTTCTCTGTGGGCTGGAGAAGTACGATTTCAACGCCAAGATATCTGTTAACTCTCTCCTGACGCTGGAATACAGCCTCGTCCATTGTACTACCGTCGTTATCGTCTTCGCTTGCAAGAAGAAAATACTCCGGGGGGTTTGACGCACCCATGATGTAAACGTTTACGTCCTCGTTATAGTCCTTTCTCTCAATGTCAGGGAAAAATTCATCCGTTTCTCCAAGATCAAGGTAGGTTTCTTCATCACCTTCCTTTTTTCCGCACGCTACAAAGCATGACAAGGATAAGAGAAGAGCCAAAATCAAAATTAAAAACCTGAATTTGCGAGTCATTTTTTGTTCCTTTCAAGTGGAATTAGAGCATATTATGCTCAATCAATTTATATTGTAACATTTTTAGATTAAAATGTCAAGTGAATGGGGGCGATTTATAATAAACTTTGTAAATTTATTTTTTTATCTGCATTGCGCTTATTTTTTGTTCAGACGGTGTGACGTATGCGCTCCAATTGCTGTTGTAAACAACAAATCCGGGTTTTGCGCCGGGGACCTTTTTCAGACCCTTGCAAAGCAAATAATCTACCGCGATCTGCTGTCCACCGCGAGCCTTTGAATAGTATGCGGCGATCTCGCAAGCATCGGTGAAGTCCTGCTCCGGGGGCTCCTCACCTCCCGTAATCATTATGACGTGCGAGCCGGGAACATTCTTAGCGTGAAACCAATAGTCGAATTTTTCGGCAACCTTGTGAGAAATATATTCATTCTGATAGTTGTTTTTGCCGCAAAGAACTCTGTATCCGTTTGTGGTGACAAATTCATACGGGGTTGGCTTGTGCTGCTTCTTTGATGCCGCATAGCCTTTCATTTTTGACGCGTATCCGCTATTAAATAATTCGTCGCGTATCTCTGCTAAATCAACGGACGTTTCTGCCTTTGCCAACGAATCAAGAACGGAATTTATATAGATAAGCTCGTTTTGAGAGATCTGAATTTGCTTTGTAAGCTCGATTTTTGCTGTTTTTGATTTGTTGTACAGCTTATAATATCTTTGAGAGTTAGCGGCAGGGGAAAGTCTCTCATCGAGCTCTATTGCAATCTTTTCAAAGTCTTGCTTTTCCTCATTCCAATTTTCATAATCTGTTATCTCAACAAAAGAATCGCCGCGCTTTAATAGATACATATTAGCGGTTATGAGATCAGCTAATCTCTTGTATTTTTCACCCATTTCACAGTCTGCAAGCTCTTTTTGCTGTGAATCGATCTTTTTTGTCAAACGTGATTCGGCATTTGTCAAAATTCTGAAAATATCCGCCGCACGCTGTTTAATTCTGTTTTCACGGTCTCTGTCAGCAAAAAACGAGTCAAGAGCGGCAGAAATGCTTTCGAATTTCTTGTGGTCAAGATTGCTTCCGTAATAAGAAAGATCGGTAAATGAGTATTCGACGGGAATACCGTCTTCGTAAATAACCGTAGGATCAAGGTTATTGTTGTTTATATCCTCGAAGATCTTATCAAAATTATTGAAAAGTTCTTTTGCATCACATGTTAAGAGCGGTGTGTCGATCCTTCCGGTAGTTCTATAAACGATTTCGCGTGAAAGAGCGGTTGAAACACCCTGATATGCAGATGTTATAAACTTATCCGCGCTTTTTTCTTGAGGAAACGACTCAAATGCTTCCAAAAACTCATCAAAATTTGTTGTTCGCGGATCAAGCTTGTTTTGAGCAGGCGGAAGCTCGTAACGCATGCCCGGCAGGACCTGGCGCAGGCTACTTGTTGTAAAGTCGATCACCTTTAGTGAAGAGAGAACCTTCATATCTCCGTCAAGGAAAATCAGATTGCTGTATTTTCCCATAAGCTCTGCTACGATAAACTTTTGCGTATCAAAGCCAAGTTCATCGCGTGTATTAAAGGTCAGCTTCGCAACTCTGTCAAATTCAAGCTGTTTAACGGAGGCTAAAAGTGAGCCCGTCAGATGCTTACGAAGAAGCATGCAGAACATAGGTGCCTGCATTGGGTTTTCCTTGGATATCTCAGTAAATCCCATACGCGGATTATTAGATCCCGCATTAATAAGCAATCGCTTGCCACCCTCGTGAGTCCTCATCTGTAAAATGATTTCGTCACGCTCGGGCTGATATATCTTTTCAATTCTGCCACCCGCGGCGATAGCGTTGATCTCTTTTACCAATGCAGAGAGCAAGCAGGAGTCAAAAGCCATAATTTAAACCATCCTTTCAAATCATTTTACCACATTATTTTATCACAAATAGGCAAATAAATCAATAGAGTTTTCAAAAAAAGGACCGCCCAATTAAGGACGGCCCGATTTTTTAATCGATTAAATTTGTTTCTCCGATGGTAGCCCAATTATTATAGTAAACGTATGTTGAGTCACCCATTGCAGAGATGAAATCTTCAGCCTCAGCCGTATCGTCAACGATAGCGGCGTATGCGATATCAATTTGACTTACTGTTGTAGTAAATCTTATTCTTACGTCAAGATCGCTGTCTCTTGTGTAGTTAGGGAACTGAGCAAGATCAATAACTGCAACCTCCCATTCGGTTGATACATACTTTGCAGGCTTAGACACCTTTGACATCGAGGATCCTGTTCCGTCGGGATTTGTATCCTCGGTCTGCATATCAAGCTGTATGGAATGATTATTGGTTGCTCTGTATTTGATTATAATATAGTTACCGGTCGTACCGTCAATAGAGCCTGTATAGATTCCGTTTTGATCACCCTTGAAGAATACATGTCCGTTTTTGTCGAAGGTGATTCTTGTGAATGTTACTCCGTCTTCCTCAAGTGACATATTAATTGAGCCGTTATATGTGCGAAGCAGGTTAATGTTGAAGATGTGATTTATGTGACTGAGATCTACTTCATCATTAAGCTTAGGAGGCTCGCCGTTCAAGGAGAAGAGAACAGCAGGCTGCATCCAATCGTCGTAGAATGCGTATTGTGTATCACCAAGCTCAAACATTGTAACCATTCTTGCTTCGGAAATGGTATCAACCAAGGCTGCATATGCAATATCCAATATATCTGCCTCGGTAGAGATTCTCAGCTGTACCTTTTCGTTTGCATAGAGTGTGTATTGTTCAAACTGTGCAAGATCTACAACCGCCACCTCCCAATCCGTGGAAGTGTAGAGATAAGGCTTGGTGACTGATGACAGATATCCTCTTCCGTGCTCCGGCTGATCTCTTCCGTAATCGTTTGTACGAAGCTCAAGAGTAATATTCGCTTCTCCGGATGTTCTGTACTTGATAACCAGGTATCTTCCGCTGTTTCCTACATCAGCAGTAGCAGCGTCGTTTCCTGTGATCCATGCGTGACCGCCTATACCGAAGCTGTATCTTGTAAACGTAATTCCGTCTTCAACCTGATTGCGGCTGATGCTTGTGCTGGGATCGTTATTATAGTAGGACATTAGATTATGAGGAGATACATTAAATTTGTACCTATATAACGTGTAAATTATTTAATTGTAGTTGTCGTTCCAACCGTTGACCAGTCGTCGTAGTAGACGTATGTTGAGTCTCCCATATCTCCAACGAATCTTTCTGCTTCGGAGATGTCATCAACTATTGAAGCGTATGAAATATCTACGTATTCACACGCAGTTGTGATTCTTATAAGAACATCAAGATCGGTATCTCGCTGATAGGACGGGAACTTTGAGAGATCAACAACCGCAACCTCCCAGCCATCGGGAATATTGCTTGCAGGCTTGTTCTTGGTTGTTAGTGTCTTGTACGGTGTACTTGATGTAAAGGGAAGATCACTTGTCTGCATCTCAAGAGTAAGACCGGAGTTGTTTGCGGCGCGATATTTAATAACAAGATAATTTCCTGTGTCACCGTTGATGGGAACAAGTGTATTTGAACCCTTCAAGAAAATGTGACCTGTTTTTGAGAAATTAAATCTGTTGTAGAATATGCCGTCTCCGTCTGTTATCATGATCTGACTCGGGTTTACAATAGAACCGTTATACATCTTCATAACAAGAAGGTTGAAATTGTGATTTACATAGCTGAGATCAACCTTTTCCGGTTCAGGCTCTTCGACAATCGGCTTTCCGGAAAGCGAAACTCTCTCACCCTTCGTGCTCCAGTCCTCATAGTATGTGTACTCTGAAACGCCAAGCTTTACCATTGCGTAAACATTTGCATCGGCAAGCGTTTCAACTATCGTAGCGCATGCAATGTCGATCTGCGAGGACGAGGTGGTAACTCTTACCTGCACTTTAATGTTTGTACCGGTAGTATAGTTCTTGAATTGAGAGAGATCAATTACCGCAACCTCCCACTCGTTATTTGTTATATAGTTGGTAGGCTTGGTTACAGTTGAAACGAAATTTTTTCCGCTTTCTGCAAGATCAGTACCGTGGTCATTTGTTCTGAGGTTAAATGATATGCTGTAATCGCCCGACGCCTTGTACATAAATACAAGATAGTGACCGGAATTTGTTGTTATATCGGCGTAGTCTGTACCGCTTATAAATACGTGTCCGTTATTATTTTGGCCAAACTTGTATCTATTGAGTTTAATTCCGTTTTCTACAATTTCTTTGTATCGTGTACCCAATATCCATTTTTGTTGATTTTCCCACGTTCCGTTGTAATTATTCATGGAATTGAGCGGGAACTCGTAATTGTAATAGTTCGTTTCACCCAAATTATTCTTAAGATATGCTACAATCTTTACAATGAGTGTTGAATATCCGGCATCTGTAGGATTGGTTGCATCCTTTGAAGCGTCAAATTCAATATTCCAGCCCTTAACCGTGCTTGCGCTGATGTTGTTGGCACCCGAAATTGCGTTCTGAACGGTTTGGATAGCCTGATAACGTGCATGCGAGGTATTGAACATATCAGAAGCATTTGACGTTGACAATGCTTGCATGATATATATCTTAGCAGAGCTGCCGATGGAGTTCTTGACACTGTTGATCAAGGATGTATAGGTGTTAACGAAGGCGGTCTGCTCATCGCTTGTCGAGCTTGATGTGATCGCATCCGTACCGTGGAAGAAGAACACAAGGTCGGGCTTGCGTCCGGTATCTGTATAAGAGGGAAGAGTATCTCCTACGAGTACTGCATAATCCCAGCCTAACAGTTCTCCGATAACGTGAGCAAAACTCTCGTCTCCGTCGACCATAGAGTCACCTACAAACAGAATATAGTGATCCTTGTTTTGGGTCTTTTCAATAACTGAATCAAGATATTTTACTCCTGCAAAGCTTATCGTGCTGTCTGTATCAATAGCCTGAACCTTAACAGAATGCTTTCCGTTCTCAATACAGTAGGTAAATTCAGATTCTGCAGTGAATACGCCTTCTGATTTTCCGTCGATTATAAGCTCAAAGGTGGATTTCTCAAAGAAAGCAAGCGTGAATGAGTTTCCTGTTATGTCAAATTCGAAGTAGTCTGTATCGGATGCCGAAGACATTGAATTATTGGTCTGGAGCCAGAATCCGCTGTACTTGATCTTAGATGTTTCTGTTGCGTCAATGTTAGCAATATTCATTGTGCGAACAAGAGAGAATCCGTCTTCAAACGTGATAGTTTGCTCTGTCTGATTTCTTTCTGCTATGTACGCCGCAAAGTCGTCTATTGCGTAAATAAGTGCGGATCTTGTAGCGGCAGTTATATAAAGATTTGTGCCGTCACATGTGATAGTGTAGGTGTTTGAACCAATAGTATCGCTCGTGTTATTCATTGCAACAAGCTCAATAACGTATTCGTTGTAATACGTTGAAGAGGAAATCGAGTATCCGCATATGCTTTCGAGCTTTGACGCAAGCGAGTCTGCAATATCCTTATTGCCCTTTACTACGGGGTGAACTCTCATGTTGCTCAAGTGCGATTCTCCGATAATAATATCGCAATCAGCGCGGAATGTATCTCCTACGTCACTACCGTGAATGTAGGTGTAATCATCTGCAAGAATACCGGTGATGGGCTCAAGAGTACCGTCATTCTTCTTGTATTTGTTATTTTCGATAAGTATGTCAAGCGCGGTTACTATCTTTATGAAGTTACCGGGCTCTGCACCCACCTCGGGATCAAATACGTTGTTTATGATTCTAACGTCTCTTGCTCCGTTTACATATATACCGAAGTTATGTCCGTAATCCTTGAATTCACAGCCCGTTATCAGTATATTGCTTGAGCGGAGAGTGTCAACAGTAGCGTTTCCGTATGTTGCAAGGGAGGAAATGGAGATAGGAGCCTTGATATCCTCACTTGTATCAAAACCGGTGTTATCAAAGAGAACGCCGCTGATAACAATATTTCTTGAAACAGTGCTTTCTCCCCAGCTTGTTTCAACGCTCAAAAGGTTTCCTGTTCCTGCAACGTTTCTGAAGGTTGAATTCTTAACGGTCGCATTGATAGTCTTGATAAGTACTCCTCTTGATGTGGAGTTTCTGACCAACAGATTGTCAATTACAAATCCTTCACTGACATAGCTGATATTATCTACAAGAACCTTGTTCTTCATATCATAGTGGTTGTCACTGAGGTCGTATCCCTCGAGAACCTCGAAGTTTACAGCCTCGGTAGGAACTGTAACTGATTTTACATATATAAAATATCTTATTCCGTCGTAATCATATATCTCCGCGTAATCATCCTCATCCTTAGCCGCAGTTAAGCAGTATGTATCACAGAGGAGCTCACCTTTAGAGGTATAAACGTATATCTTATCGTCTTTTTTAAAGTTGTTTGGATTTTTGTTAACCTGAGTTTTGCCTGCGCTCTTGTCAAGGCTGTGGTAGGTCGACGTAACCATACCTTTAATATATAAAGTTGTAGTTCCGTCACCATTGTCCCTTGCATCAAGCAGACGGGAGCTACCTCCGCGCTGGTTAGATCCGTCGTCGCACATGTTTTCGAAGAGACATGATTCAATATCAAGACCCTCGGATGCGCCTGTAACGTGTGTTGCGTCAACCGAACAGATCCTGGGTTGAGCTCCGCGGTATCTGCCGTTTTCATCAATTGAGATCTCAAGGTCAACATTGTATTGGGTTTCCCATGCCGCATACATATCGTAGGTTTCCTTATCGATAACGTAAGGCGAGCGGGATGTGTTGTGGAATCTCTCGAGCGAGGTATTGGTAGAATTACCGCCGACAACAACTGCAAGAGCGGCTGAATAGCCGTGGAATGTGAAATCTTTGATCTTGATGTTTGTCGTGCTCGAAATTGATATAGATTGTTGGTTGTCACCTGCCAATCGGCATGTGATTATATCTCCAACATTCATATTCTTATACGTGGTCTCGTTTAACTTAAGGAGTATTGTTCCGTCGTCATAGCTTTCAACAAATGTGTATGAAGAGCCGCCGAGAGCAGGGTAATACTGTCCGGATGCGAATTTGGTAGTATAGCTCTTGTGGAATACTCCCTCGTTGCTTTGACCGAATCCATCCTCAATGCTATATCCTGCCGCGGGAACTACGAGTATTTGATTGTTATCACGCTTTTCAAGCACATGTACCTGTCCTGATGCCTGATAATCGTATCCCATTACAAAGCCATGTATCGTTATATTTTCCGTGTTTGTGATCTGGAGAATTCTGTTTCCTTTTTTATTTGTGAGATAGTCTACGTTTTTAACGAATTCGTGCTCGTTATAAACTCCAAAGGCATATATCTCGGTGTCACTCATTGCCTCTGTGAGGTTCATTGGATCACCTGCTGCGGTCGAATAAGCTCCGGGAGGAACGATTACAATGGATTTATTCTTTGCCTCTGTTTCAACATAATCGTTCAGGGAGAGCGATGTTCCGCCTGCAACATCCTTAACGGTTGTTTTCTTCTCCATGTCAAGGAAGAGATCCTTGTTTGTATGGGGAAGGAGCTCCTCTTTTGCACCCACCTCGTTACGGGCGGTAACGTCCATAAGGTTGTTTCCGTTTACGTTATCATTACCGTTTGTTGTGGGTGTGTGATCATTGTCTCCGTGATATACGTTTTCATCACAGAGCATATAATTGTTGTTTTCAAGAATAAGTGCGCCGCCGAGAGAGTTTTCTACAATATAAATATTAGTATTGTTTTCTGCGGCGATGTTAAAGCAGGAGTTGAACAAGACAACGGAGTTTGTCGAGTTTTGTACCATGACAGCGTTTTCGGGACCGGAGATTATATTATAGGTCACCAGGGTGTTAAGTGATGAAACAATGGTAATTCCGTTGTAGTTAATGCCGGCATTAACAGTATTGTTATTGATCGCAGCATCCTCTCCGGAAGATGTGATCGCGTCAAGAGATGCAACTATTTTTGAGTTGTAGACTGTAAGATTGTCGCCATCACTCAAAATTGCCGTTCTTGAATCAATATAAGAATTCTTTACGGTTGTGTTTTGAGCAACGTTAGAAATAGCCGTATCTTTTGCAAGCAATCTCGAATCGTTGACGGTTACATCCGCCGATGTCGAATCAATTGAAAGAGCGATGGAAGAGCTTTGGATTTCAACTGAATTAAGAGTGACTGCGTTAGAGTTTTCAATTGATACGTCACCGATGATTATGAGGTTACTTATTGTAATGTTATTCGCGTTCAGAATTTTTACTCCGTCTGCGGCAACTATAACGGCGTTATTTCCGTTCATAGAAGATGAAATAAACAACGCGCCGTCGGTTACTCTGTATACTGCATTTTCAGAAACTCCGGAGGAAAGAAGGGAACTAAGCTGATTACCCGTGACCTCAATGGCGTTAGATGTGTCTACATTGTGTTCTGTTGTTGCAAATGAATCTGCAGAAAGATTAGCACCTGCTCCATCAATCTTTCCACCCTGATTTGATACGTATACGGCAGAAAGAGTTTGATTGGTTGCACCAACTGTTACGGTGAATGTTTCCGAGTAAGATATTATCTTTCCGGTTGAATCCTGCCAGTGCTTGAATGTTTCACCTTCATTTGGTGTTCTGGCGGTAACGGTAAGCTTTGTTCCCGGAACTGCGAGAACCTTGTTAGATCCGTCGGAAAGCGTTCCGTTCATAATGGTAAATTGAACGTGCGGGTCTGTTGCAAGTGTGTCGGTCTTGTAATCAAAATACAGCTGCGCGGATGCACCGTATTCAAGCATACCTCTGAGAAGCTCTGCGAGATCTTCATTCTCTGTGGGGGTGCCGGTGTATCCGAGCTTGTTGTATACATACGTTAATACGCTGTATTTCTTCACGTCACTGTAATATTCTTTTCCGTCCGATACATAGTAAGCTCTTGCATATACATAGTCGGTCATTTGCTTTGCGGATAGTCCCTTGAAATCAAAGACTATGCAGCTCTCGCCGTTGATCGTAGTTGAGCCGACAGAGGAGAGAACATCGTTTTGCGTTCCGTAAAGGTATCCCTCTGAGGGAGATGTCCAGACAAGAAGCTTTACATTATCGATTTCACTTACATTTGCGCAGTTGACCGCATATTTTATGTAGATCGAGTCATTAAACGAGAGGTTTGTTCCTATGATCCTCAATTCAGGAGCTTCACTGTTCTTCGATCCGATCGCGAATGCAGATGCAATTACGATCAATGAAAGCATGGCAAGAATAAGAGCTACGGATATAATTCGTCCAAGTTTAAATCTTTTCATTGTGTGTTACCTCGCTAAATCCTTCATTATTCTTCGCAATCCCATTCGCCCTGATTTGGGTCGATGTAAGACTCTGTTATTATGTCAGCGTTGTGTATTACTATTCGTATTACAACAGGCTTTTCATATGGCGCTTTTTCTGTATGCACAGATTCAAGGTTAATTTTATTCTTGGTGAACATTCACTGATTTCCTTTCAAAAGGCAAAATTTACAAGTTAATATAAACCATTATAATTATACATCGAGTGCTTCAGAAAGTCAAGAAAAATATGTAAAGTATAAAAATAAATTTTGTAATGTCGCAGTGAATCTCGAAATATTAATCAAAAATTTACAATTAAGATATTTTGAAAAAACTCTTGTTTTTTGTCAAACAATGTGCTATACTTATGATGTATAATGTGAAAATGGGGTCAAAATGCCACGAAAAGCCAATAACCCCATCAATTTGGTGTGTTTGGAGATCGAAATGAAGTTTGAATTATACAAAGCAAGCGTATCCAAAAGACTCGCTGCATTTCTCGTGGATTTTCTTATTTTGTGTCTTGTCGTCCTCGCTTTGGCGCCCGTTTTGTCCTATGTCCTCGGATATGAGTCAAAGGTCGCGCAGTATAACGAGCTTTACTATTCTTACGAGGAAAAATACAGCACCAGACTTGATTTGACTCAGGAAGAGGTTGATGCTCTCCCCGGACCCGATAGAGTCAGGTACGATGAGGCTACACTTGAGCTGAGAAGTGACAGTACTCTTAAAAAATTGCAGGTGGAGATCATTCTTTTGTTCATTGCGATTGCATCTCTTGCTCTGTTGTTTTCATTTATCATATTGGAGCTTGTTCTTCCGCTCGTATTCAAAAACGGACAAACCATCGGAAAAAAGCTTTTCCGAATTGGTCTTATGAGGGTGGACGGTGTTAAAATAACCCCCCTGCAGGTTTTCGTCAGAACTATTCTCGGTAAATTCACGGTCGAGACTATGTTCCCGATATTCCTTGCGCTGTTCGTTTTCATGGGCCTGCTCGGAACATTGGGATTGATACTCATTGTAGCAATTCTTATCCTGCAGCTCTGTCTTATGATTTTCACAAAAACAAATTCAATGATACACGATCTTTTCGCAGTGACCGTTACCGTCGACATGCAAACGCAAATGATGTTTAACGATACAGAGGAGCTCATCGAATATAAGAAGAGCATTGCCGAGAAAAAGGCAAAGGAACAGTCGTATTAATCACTTAAATCGTCAAAAAAAAAATTAAAACATATATGCGTGTCACATCCTGCGGCATGCACAACTTTCAGGAGGTCATATGAAAGTCGAACTTCAAAATCTAACAAAGATCTTCCCCAGCCGAAACAAAAAGTCGGGTGAGGAAGTAGTGGCGGTAAATGATTTTACCTTCACTATCCCCGACGGAACGCTCGTCGGTCTTCTCGGCCCTTCGGGCTGTGGTAAGAGTACCACTCTTTACATGATCAGTGGTCTTCAAAAGCCTTCGTCCGGTAAGATTTTCTTTGGTGAAGAGGACGTAACCGCGCTTTCCCCCGAAAACAGAGGCGTTGGACTCGTGTTCCAGAACTACGCACTCTATCCTCACCTTACCGTAAGACAGAATATTTTGTTCCCGCTTCAGAACCTTAAGGGTGCGGACAAGCTTACAAAGACCGAAATGAACGAGAGAGCTCTCGAGGCAGCTCGCCTTGTTCAGATTGATGAGCTTATGGACAGAAAGCCCAGTGAGCTTTCCGGTGGTCAACAGCAGAGAGTTGCTATCGCGCGTGCACTTGTAAAGATGCCTCGCGTTCTCCTTCTTGACGAGCCGCTTTCCAACCTCGATGCTCGTCTCCGTCTCCAGACTCGTGAAGAGATCAGAAGAATCCAGAAGGAAACCGGAATTACTACTGTATTCGTAACACACGACCAGGAAGAGGCTATGTCTATTTCCGATATGATCGTAGTTATGAAGCTCGGTGTTCTCCAGCAGATCGGCAAGCCTCAGGATATTTACGATAGCCCCACAAATCTTTTCGTTGCTAAGTTCCTTGGAACTCCTCCGATCAACGTATTCCAGGGTGAGGTTAAGGCTGAAAAGCTCTACCTTGGCAATTCCGAGGTTCTCTCTGTTCCCGGTGTTGAGGATCAGGAGGTTTATGTAGGTGTTCGTCCTGAAGGATTTAACCCTGATGCTAACGGCAAGCTTGTTTGCAAGCTCACTAACGTTGAGGTCATGGGACGCGACGTAAGCGTTATTTCAACGCATGAGAGCTCGCTCAACCCCGCTATCCGCTCTATTATCAATTCCGATCAGAAGATCGATATAAATTCCGAAACCATTAGCTATTCTTTGAAGCCTCATAAGGTATTCCTCTTTAACAAAGAAACTGAAGAAAGAATTTATTTTGAGGTGGAGTAAATGGTAGATAGCAAACATCAATGGAAAGCTTGGCTATACCTGCTTCCTGCTATCATTTTGCTTCTTATATTTACTGTGTGGCCTATTATCAATACGGTCGTCACATCGTTTATATATGACGTGAATTACAGCATGGCGCACGTTAACGTCGAAGCTGCAGATGACGGCGGTTACTATTTCTACCGCCTTGGCGACAAGAACTCAAAAAATTATCTTGTAGCCGATAAGAATGAAGATGGCGTTCTTGAATTGCAATACGCAACAAGCTCCAAGAGCTCATTCTTCTATAATGAAGAGCACGGTGTTTGGACAACTACAGTAAATGATACTGTTTACTTCCTCGGCGCTGAAGAGGCAAGTGATCTTAACGTTTACGCGTTGAACGATAACATCGATAAGATTGGTAAGACTATTTACCCTGCGGGACTCTTTGAGGAGACCTTCAGCAGTCTTGCTATTCCCGAGTCCGCTGCGGACGATGAAAACGAGGGCGAAGCTGAGACTGAAACCGAGAAATCCGATAAGGATGAGGCGGGATTCACAGATAAATATTATAAGCTCGGAGTTTTCAAGGGTACGCCTGAGGCGTATATGTACGTTAAGGGATCATCCACCGAGGGGAACGTTGGTGCAACAACCGCACTTAATAAGGCTGCTCAGATCTGGCCTAAGTCGGTAAAGGTTGACGATGTCAGAGGATATAAGCTTTATATCAAGAATTCAACATCAGCAGAGGAGAACCTCTTTATAAAGGCTGTCTCCGATGAAGATGGAAATGTTACCTTGAAATATGCTTTGGGTGACGGTGATGTCTTCTTCTACAGCAAGGAGCATAAGGCTTGGACATGTACATTCGAGGACAATGTATATTATCTTGCACTCGATAATTACGATAGCCGCTTGTCCCTCGCTCTCTTGTCCAACATCAATGCTGAAGAAGCAGCTGCTCCTGCGGCAATCTATATGCACAGAGACAGCGCCGACGGTGAAGCAAAGGAAATGACCCAGCTTTATTCAGACGACGCATACCGTATAGGTGCGTATCGCTTTGCGAACGGTACTCTTACATATTTGACCGATGCTGAATCTGACAATGCAGGTCTTAGATTGACTGCAAACCTCTTACAGGGTGATACCGTATCGAAGTTCGGTCTTCAGAACTTTGTTCAGGTTCTTACCGATGAGGGAAGTGACTTCATGCTTTGCTTGAAGAACACTCTTATTCTTACTGTCATTACAGTTCCGATTTCAACTGTATTAGCTCTCTTGATCGCAGTTGCTCTTAACTCTATCAAGGCGCTCCAGAGATTCCTTCAGACAATCTTCTTCCTTCCTTACGTTACAAACTCCATAGCGATCGGTATGGTATTCGCGGCAATGTTTAACATCGTCGGAATCAACTCCACCAGTGAGTCGGTCGGTATTATAAACAATATTTTGGGCGTATTCGGCATCGACCGCATTAACTGGATCAACCAGGGCGCAGAGCCTTGGGCGGCATTTACCGCATTGATAGTTTATATCGTTTGGAATGCGTTGCCCTTTAAGATCCTTATATTGCTTGGCGGCTTGCAGAGTATCAATAAGCAGTATTATGATGCCGCAAAGGTTGATGGAACACCCAAGTGGCGTGTGCTTCTCCGCATAACCGTTCCGCTGCTTTCTCCTATGATCACTTACACCGTTATCACCAGCTTTATCGGTGGATTTAAGGAATATTCCAGCGTTGTCGGTATCTTCGGTGACGATAGAATGGTTACCGGCGGAAGCCCCAACATGAATACAATCGTTGGACACATTCAGGATCAGCTCGGATCCTCTAACTACGGAAGAGCGGGCGCGGCTGCATTGATCCTCTTCGCTATAATCTTTGTTGTTACCATGTTTAACCTCTGGATCAGCAAAAAGAGCACCCATTATTGATAAAGGAGGGAACAGACGTGAAAATTAAAGAATTATTTAACTTCAAAAAGAAAGAGTCTGAAGCTACTCCTAAAAATAAGGTTATGCAGGATCGTGACATACATCAGGTCGCAACAAGCCAGAAGATCAAAAAGATCATTGGAAAGATATTGGTTTATACTTTCCTTAGTATTATGGCGCTGATTATCCTTTTCCCGTTCTACTTCATGATCGTTTCGTCATTGAAGACACTCGAAGAGTATAATCTTCCTGTTCCTACTCTTTTCCCGAACAAAATAAGAGTTGAAACGTATACAAGCATCCTTACGGGTCAGCATACTGAATTTGATTTGTTCCTGTTGCTCAGAAACACAATGTACGTAGGTATTGTTTCTACGATCCTGTCGCTTGTAATTACTATCTTTTCTGCATTTGCTTTTGCAAGACTTAAATTCAAGGGTAAGAATGCTTTGTTCGCAGCGCTCCTCGGTACTATGATGATACCCGGTGAGTTGTTTACAATCACAAACTACGCTACCGTTATGAAGCAGGACAGCTGGTTTAAGGTTGTATTTAACGGACTTGGAAACATGTACGGTCTCTTTGGACCTGATTTCAAGATTCCTATGGTCGACTCGACATACGCAGCATTGATAGTTCCTTTCTTGGTAAGTATTTTCTATATCTACCTTTTGAGACAGAACTTCTTGCAGATACCCAATGAGCTTTACCTTGCAGCAAAGGTTGACGGTACAAGCGATTTCAAATATCTCTGTAAGGTAATGATTCCTCTCGCACTTCCTACAATCATTTCAATCACTATTTTGAAGATGATGGGTGCATGGAACTCTTATATGTGGCCTAACCTCGTTGCTCACGATAAGAACTACCGACTCATAACCAACGGATTGCGTCACGCATTCTCAGGCGCTGACGGTATGACAGACTACCCCGCGCAGATGGCTGCGGTTGCGCTCGTTTCACTCCCGCTCTTCCTTGTATTTATCTTCCTTAGAAAGTACATCATGAAGGGCGTCAGCCGAAGCGGTATCAAAGGTTAATCGCTTATTCGCTAAAACGAATGGCTTAACACAAATAAAATTATTTAATGGAGGAAAACACCATGAAAAAATCACTTGTTGCTGTGATTTTGTTGCTTGCACTTGTTCTTAGCTGCTTTGCATTTGTTGGCTGCGACAAGTCATCTGACGATAAGAAGGATGATGACAAAAAGCCCGGCGAAAGCACTTCTGAGAAGGAAAGCACAGAAGGCACAGAAGGATCCGGAGACGGAATTATCGACTCCGATGAAGAAGGCTACGACGGTAGTGCGGTAACCATCGTTTTCTATCACACGATGGGTCAGAACCTTTCTGACGTTCTCAACGCTTACATCGAAGAGTTCAACAAGCTCTATCCTAACATCACCGTTCAGCACGAGCAGGTTGGTGGTTACGACGATGTACGTACACGTATAAGCACTGAGATCACCGTTGGTAACCAGCCCAATATAGCTTACTGCTATCCCGACCACGTGGCTCTTTACAACATCTCTAAGGCTGTTGTTCCGCTTAACTCTCTCATCAATAGCTTGGCTGTTGTTGAGCGCGCTGACGGAGAGGAAGAGCGTATGGGTCTCTCTCAGGTACAGATAGATGACTTTATTGACGGTTATTACAATGAAGGTAAGCAGTTCGGTGACGGTAAAATGTACACCCTCCCGCTTTCCAAGTCTACCGAGGTTCTTTACTACAACAAGACATTCTTCGATAAGCACAACCTTACTCCTCCCACAACATGGGATGAGCTTGAGGCTCTTTGCGCAAGAATTCTTGAAATTGATCCTGATTGCATTCCTCTCGGATATGACAGTGAGGCAAACTGGTTCATTACTATGACCGAGCAGCTTGGCACTCCCTACACAAGCGCAACCGGTGAGCACTTCCTCTTTAATACCGCTGAAAACAGAGCATTTGTCAAGGAATTCAGAGATTGGTATAAGAAGGGCTATCTTACTACTCAGGAGCTCTTCGGATCATATACATCCGGTCTTTTCGTAGCTACTGAGGGACAGAGAAGCTACATGTCCATCGGTTCCTCCGCAGGTGCTACTCACCAGCGTCCTACAAAGGTTGGTAACTCTTATCCCTTCGAGGTTGGAATTGCTACCATTCCTCAGGTTGATCCCGCAAATCCCAAGGTAATTTCTCAGGGTCCTTCTCTCTGTATATTTGAGAAAGAGAACAAGCAGGAGGTTTATGCTTCTTGGCTCTTTATGAAGTTCCTTACAACCAACGTTGATTTCCAGGCTGAGTTCTCCATGGTATCAGGATACGTTCCGGTACTTGAGTCTGTTGCTGAATACGATGCTTACAAGACCAAGTTCCTTGACAAGGCAGACGGCGGTGACTACATTGCAGCTCTCTCTGCAAAGATTTGCTTGGAGCAGGTTGATGCGTACTATACATCTCCCGCGTTCAACGGTTCATCCGTTGCTCGTGACCAGGTTGGACTTCTTATGCAGCAGTGCCTTGTTATTGCTGACGGAGACGTTGATGCACTCATCAAGGACGCTTTCGATCAGGCAATTGCAAAGTGTAAGTATCTCTCTTAATTACTGACTGATAGGTAATTTATGAAAAATATTGTAAAAATTTTAGCAGTCGTATTGCTGATATGCATCCTTTTTGGATGCATGTCGGCATGCGATACCGAAAAAAACAATAAAAAAGATAATGACAAGCAATCCGAGACGGAGGGCGGTAGTGAATCTACAACTCCGGGCGGATCGGAGAGTGAGTCAGAAAGCGAAACCGACGGTACTCTTGAGTACGTTGATTTTGTTGACCAGCTTAAGCTTGATATGACCTCAAGCACGCTTAAGCAGGAGGTTACCGTAAAGGCTTTTATTGACGGTGACACAACGCATTTCTACGTTCCCACATCGCTTATCAGCACCGGTGTAATCAAGGCAAGATACCTTGCTGTTAATACACCCGAGTCGACAGGTAAGATCGAGGAGTGGGGAAAGGCTGCATCTTCTTTCACCAAGAGTAAGCTTTCTACTGCTGAATCCATTATTATTGAATCTGATACTGATATTCTCAATGCGGATTCAACCGGTGACAGATATTTGCTTTGGGTATGGTATAAGCCTCAAGGCTCTGATTCGTACCGTAATTTGAATCTTGAGATACTTCAGAATGGCCTTGCAATTGCGTCAAACTCCGCAAATAACCGTTACGGCGAGCTCTGTATGTCTGCGATTGCTCAGGCTAAGGCTTCTAAATTGCATGTCTATTCCGGCCAGCAGGACCCCGATTTCTATTACGGTGAAGCGCAGGTTGTTACCTTGAAGGAGCTTCGTTGTAACATTGAAGAGTATAACGGTGTTAAGGTTGCATTTACCGGTATCATAACTGTAAACTCCAATAATGCTGTCTATGTTGAAAGCTATGACGAAGAGACCGACGTTTGGTACGGAATGTATGTTTATTACGGTTTCGGTATGAACGGACAAGCAATGGAAATACTTTCCGTTGGAAATGAATCAAGAATTGTTGGCACCGTTCAATATTATGAAACAGGCGGAACTTATCAGGTTTCCGGACTCAGCTATAGAGTAATGAAGCCCGATGATCCGACAAATATTAAAAAACTCAGTGACGGACATGAGCCCGTATATCTACCCACAACTGCGGAGAAGTTTGCAAACGGTAAAGTAGAAGTAACCTTCACAGACGCAGAGGAAAATGAGACAACTGAGACATATGATTACGCTGACGTTGCAATTTATTCTTCAATAAGCATGGAGAATCTTTATGTAAAGAGCGTATCAACCACAACCAATGAGGAAAGTAGTAGCTTTGGCGCAATGACACTCTTATGTGAGTCTAACGGTGTTACGGTTAAGGTTCGCACAACCGTTTTCTATGATGAAAACAATAACAAGATCACCGCAGATGCATACAGAGGAAAGACCATAAACGTCAAGGGTATTATTGAGACCTTCGAGGGTGAAAGTCAAATCAAGGTATTCTCCCCTAATGATATAACTATTGTTGAATAAAAAATTTTCATACAAATTTAAAAGGAGACGCTATGAAAAAAATTATTGCTATCTTCCTTGCTGTTATCATGTGCCTTGCAATTTTTGCTGCATGTGATAAGAAGGGAAATGAAGAAACCACAACCTCAGGAAGCGGTACCTCGGCAAGCACCGAGACACCTACCGAGTCCGCAGGAAGCGAATCTGAGTCCGAGTCTGAATCGGTGACAGATCCCACACCTGATATCGAGTATGATGTCGAGGCAGCAGTTGCTAACCTCAATGCACTCTACGCTAAGTACAAGGAAAACAACGTTACAGGCGCTGATTTCACTCTTGTTTCCCAGGTTAGAATCGCTAACGTTCCTTACACCGTTGATTGGGCTTCCAACAACGAGAAGGTAAAGGCTATTAAGGGCGAGTCTGATTGGACAATCGACCTTGAGCACAAGACAGCAGAAGAGTACAGCTATACTCTTACTGCAACTGTAACTGCAGGAGACGGCACAACCGCCACCTTTACTCTTAATCTCGTTGTACCTGTTTACGATGTAGCTACCTTTGAGGAGTACATGGCTGCAGAGAAGGGTACTAACATGGTTGTTGAGGGTATCGTTGTTGCAATGAACGCTAAGAGCGTTGGAAACTCCAGAAACCACCTCTTCCTCGCTGATGTAGACGGCAAGGGCGGTTACTACTGCTACCAGCTCGATATGGACCCTGTTGCTGAAGGCGTTAAGGTCGGTATGACTGTTGCAGTAACCTCTGTTGTAGAGCCTTACTCCGGAATGCAGGAGCTCAAGGGCGGTACATTTGCGATCGTTGATGAAACAATCAAGTCTGTAGATGTTCTTGATATCACCGACAAGTTCGCATCCGGTGCCGATCTCAAGAACTACGTTGGTCTCCCTGTAACCATTAAGGGTGTAACCATCAAGAATCAGGTTCTTGGCGGTTCGAGTGATTACCTTAACTTTGAGCTTAACGGTAAGACCGCTTACGTAAGATCTTACGTTACTGATTTCCCCACAACTCTTACAATCGTTAAGGGCGAGAACGGCGCAGTTTCCAGCCCTGACAAGACTGCTATCGAGACAGCACATGCTGAAAAGTATGGCTGGACTGCTAACGCAACCGGTATCCTCGTTCTTTACAGCGGCGCTCCTTACCTCATTCCTATGAGCGTTGATTGCTTCGAGTATCTCGAGCTTGTAGAGAAGACTCCCGCTGAGAAGATTGCTGATGAGGTTAAGGATCTTGTAGTTCCCGGATCTATCAGCGCTGATACAGTCCTCACTCTCCCCTTGGTTGGTCAGTACTATAGCGATGTTAAGTTCGCATGGACTGTTGACAACACAGCCTTCACCATCGGCGATGACGGTAAGGTTGAGATCAAGCTTGGTGCAGATGCTGTAACTCTTAAGTTCACAGCTACAATCACTCTTGGCGAATTGACCGAGACCAAGGAGTATACCGTTGAGGTAGCTCCCGCTCTTGTTATGTCCGAGACACTTCCTTACATTCCTTACATCTACCAGGCTAAGAACGGTACCGCTCTCTTCCTTGACGGCGGTGTAAGCGGAAGATATCTCACAACCACCACTGATGCATCCAAGGCTGTTGGCGTATATGCTGAAAAGGTTGCAGGCGGCTATAAGTTCTATATACTCGTAGAGGGTGCTAAGCAGTATATTACAATTTACAACAACAGCGAAAACAAGACCTCTGTAAACTATGACGCTGCAGGAAACACTGTTTTTACATACAATCCTACCGTAAATGCATACGTTACTGTATTCAACGATACAGAAGTATACCTCGGAACATATAACAACTTTGATACCATTAGTGTATCTAACCTTTCTTACATCACTGCAGAGAACACCGGTGTTTCTCAGTTCCCGCTTGAGCTTCTCGTAGCTGTTCCTGATGGATCGCACACCGCTTCTCTTACTCAGGCTAAGGTTGATAACAAGGTTCTTTACCTTGACGGCGGTGTAAGCGGAAGATATCTTACAACTACCGATGACGCAACAAAGGCAGTAACTGTTTACGCTGAAAAGGTTGCAGACGGCTACAAGTTCTATATCGTTGTAGAAGGTGCTAAGCAGTATATCACTATATACAACAATGATGAGGGTAAGCTTTCTGTTAAGTATGATGCAGCAGGCAATTCTGTATTTAACTACAATGCAACTGTAAATGCGTGGGTTGCAGTATTTGGCGGAACAGAGTACTACCTCGGAACATATAATACTTTTGAGACTGTAAGTGCTTCCAAGCTTTCTTACATCACAGCAGATAACACCGGCGTAGAGCAGTTCCCGCTCGAGTATAACTTCGTTGAGATGGCAGAGATCCCTGTAACTCCCGATAACGGCGAAGGCTCTGAGGGTGGCGAAGGCACAGAAGGCGGCGCGACCGGCGGAGAAGCTCCTGCTCCCACACCTAGTGCAGGTCTTGAGGTTGGTAAAGGCTACACCATTTCTGCTGCTAATGCAAACGGTTTACTTTACTTCGACGGAACTGTTTCCGGCGGACGCTTCAACGGTTCTTCTGATGCTTCCAAGGCTGTAACAGTTTATGTTGAGAATGCAACAAACGCAGGCGAGTATCTCCTTTACTTCTATGTAGCCGATACAAAGACCTACGTTGTAATGGATGACACTTCAACCGGCGGCTCGTTGGTTACCGATGCCGCAAGTGCAACTGCATTTGAATGGAACGCTGAGAAGAACACGCTCGCAGTTGCTTTGGATTCCAATAACCGTGCATTCGGTGCAGGTGCCAGCAGCACTTACAATAACTTCAGCTGCTATGATCTCACCGGTAGCTATAACTGGGGTCAGTTCACTGCAGTTGACGCTGAATAATATAATTTATCTATAACGCAATAATTTGTTTAACCCCACCGCAAAAGCGGTGGGGTTTTTACAATATTTGAATTTAATTTCTTGACTTAAGCTTTAAAATGTGGTATAATTATTCGAATAAATTTGCAGAAGGAATTATATATGAAAAAACAGTTCTTAAAGTTTTTATCGACTTTCTTACTCATCGCGGTACTTTTGTTTTCTGTTTCCTGCGATATAACCGAAGATCGCGGAAGAGATAAAGACGTAGCTGAAGATCAAACGCTCGATGAAACGATTAGCACATCAACATTTGAATCCAATAGTGAAAGTCAAGGAACAGAAAATGATTCACAAAAGGTTGAAACCGAAGACGAATCAGAGAATAACACCGAAACTGAATCATTTGCGAGCGATAATACTGAGAGTGAAACATCCACTGAAGCCGAGACGGATGACCTTTCGGCGGTTGATGAAGCGAGTCGTGATAAATTTTACGGTAACAGCAATCCTGCAACAAGCTATGAGGATGCAAGTGACCGCGCATCACGAGGTGAAATTGCGGGTGCTGACACTGTGCCCGACCAGGCTCCGACTATTTCTGAATATCGACCTATAATTGATGGCAAATATGTTAAAAATACAAATTCATATTACATCGATTATAATACATACGTTGTTGTAAATGCTTATGGACAAGAGGTTCTCCGTGTATACCGCGGCGGTGGATATATAACTCTTGAGGAGGTTGCCGCATATATTTATGCGTTCGGTGAGCCACCTGCAAATCATTCGTCAAGCAAGAGAACAAAGCCTACTGACAGCATTTGGGGCAAGTATCTTCGTGTGAATAACACCAAATTCAGTGGAAATACAACCAAATACCCTTATGAGCCTGTTTTGCCGAGAATCAACGGATGTGGAGGAGATCTCCAGTATTGGGAGATGGATATCGGTACAACAGGAACCGACTGTGATCCCGGATATTCTATTCGAATCTATAATGACGGCTCTATCATAACACGCGGCGCGGCTCGCTTAGTTTACACCTGGAATGACCTCAATAAAAATGGAATAACAGATTCAACCGATGTAGTTTATATTTTTTACACCTATAATCACTATAATGATTTTCAGGAGTATTTGAACTATTTCGGCGGTTGGGGCGAGATGTTTGGTAACATAACCGGAGGCGGCACATTATCAAGCAACTCACACTACAATCCTACTCCTTACGTTGAAGTGTATGAAGCTTCTATTGTACTAAAAACAGAGGATTCCACAGCAAGTGTAACCTATTATTTTTCCGTTATATTATCGGGTGATTTGTATTATACGAGAAAGTTCTCAGCTTTTGAAAACCGACTATAAAAAAAGGCCTCTTACCGAATTACGGTAAGAGGTTTTTTATTGTGTTGTAGGTTGAAATATCAGTTCTGTCATTTTGCATCGGAGTGATCGAAATCAGACCGTGATTTACTGCAACTGCATCCAATTCGATGTTGCTTTGGTCGCTGTCGGGTGTATAATATCCTTTTTGGCTGTAAAGATTATTTCCAATCGAGACAAATTCATCAGCGAAATAAGAAGCACCCTGGCGTGTGATCTTAACGCCGTTGGCAATAGGCGGGATATTTACGTTATATATTGGATTCAGCTCAAGAAGCTTATTTCCCATTATAAAATCATACGCAGTGCCAAGATGCTTGGAAGCATCGTTTAAGGCATCAGGGAAGGTAGAGAAGGCAATAGCCTTGTGATTCAGCGCCACAGCCTCGAAAATTGCGCCTACAGTACCCGAGTACACAATATCCTTGCCAAGATTAGCGCCTCTATTGATGCCGGAAAGAACGAGATCAAAAGACCTCTTAAGTCCAAGTATTCCGAATCTTACACAATCGGCAGGAGTAGAATCTACCGAGAATGCCTCAACGCCGTACAAGTCAGATCTGTCAAGCACCTCGATGGGATGGGTGAGCTCAATTCCGTGACTTTTTCCGCTCTGTTCAACTTTTGGGGCGACCACGGTGACATCACCAAGCTTTTTCGCCCATTCAACAAGCAATTTTATACCGAGAGCTTCAATGCCGTCATCGTTAGTTATAAGTATTTTCATAACCAGCCCTCGTTATTTTCCTTGTATTCCTTAAGGAGCTTGTCTGCATCAGCAAGAAGCATCTTGATTTCTTTTTTGTTGTGAAGTGTTGCGCCGCAAGCTGAAGCGTGTCCTCCGCCGCGGTATTTTTCACCGATCTGATTAACGTGTAAAAATCTCGAACGAAGTCTAACGCGTATTGTTCCGTCGGGATTATCAATAAAGGCGATCCATATCAGTGAACCCTTGATCGAATCCATATATGAAACGGAAGCGCTCGCAGATTCGGGAGTAAGCTCCCATTTGTCCTGGATCGCTTGTGTTGCATGGAAATAAGCGACGCCGTTTTCAGTCATTTTAATCTTAGTATAAACGAAAGATTCAAACTTGAATGAAGCAAGATCCTTCATGTAAAGATTTGCATAGATCCATTCGGTATCAATTTTAAAATCAAGCATTATGCCGGCAAGACGCATTGTTTCAGACGAAACGTCACGGAAACGGAATCTGCCTGAGTCTGTAACCATACCCGTGTATATATATGTTGCAGCGAGCTTATCTATCTTCAGCTTGTCCGAAAGAGCATCATAGAATGCCGCAACCATCTCACACGTTGAAGAACGCAATTCTTCAACCCATTCAACGTCACCGTAAGATTCAATCGGAATGTGGTGATCAAATTTAACTATTTCTCTGCAAAGTTTATATTTTTTATTTGATATTCTCGAGCTTGTACCCGTGTCCATAACGATACCGAGCGCATCGGCATAAAGGGAATCGTCGATCGGATCATCTTCCTTGCCTAAAAACGATAGGTAATCGGAAAAATCGCTGTTTAAGAGATAAATCTCCTTTTCGGGAAAGGAAAGCTGTAAAATTCTTTGTAATCCCTTTGTTGATCCGATTGCATCTCCATCGGGTCTGAAATGACGGAAGATTATAATACGATCATATTCGCATATCTTGTCATACACTTTTTTTATTGCTTCGTTACTCATTTTTACTCCTTAGAAAGATTATTGAGGTCTTCGAGAAGGCTCATAGCCTCGGAACGGTCCTTCAAGGTTGCTCCGCTTGCCTTAGCGTGACCTCCACCGCCGTATTTAACAGCAATTTTGTTAATATTATATTTGCTTGATCTGATCTCACAAAGAACAGAGTCATCTGTTTCCGTAAAGTTTACCCAAACATCAACTCCGCGTATATCTGACATAGTTCCAACCATTCCGCGTGAGATAGAGAATGTATCAACGGAATAGGATTTGAGCTCCTCCTTGGTTGTGTATATGTACGCAACGTTATTTTCTGTGAATTTGATCTTCAAAATGAATTCTGCGCGCAATCTGATATAATTGAAATCGTCTGCATAGAGATGATTATATATCTCATTTGTATCAAATTTCTCTTGCATCAGATAAGACGCAAGTCTGAAGGTATTTGAATTAGTCGAATCATAGCGGAAACGTCCGGAATCTGTTACCATGCCGGTGTAAAGCGACTTAGCGGCGAGAGTATTGAGCTTCAGACCGCATTCGATCGCAAATTCGGCTATGAGACCGCAGCAGCTTTCGTAGGATGTGTTTCTAACCTCAATGTCGGTGAATTTTTCGCAGAAAATGTGATGGTCAACACAGGCGGTACATTCAGCTGTTGCATATCTCGGATCACTTATAAGGGCGGTTGCAGAGGTATCGAGAACGATTGCAAGAGCATCCTTGTAATATTCATCGGGAATTATATCGTTTTGAAATCCCTCCATAAATCCAAAGCGTACAGAGGAGTCACCAACAGTGTAAATTTCCTTTTCCGGGAAGTTTTCTGTTAAAATGCTCCTAAGACCTATCTGGCTTCCAAGTGCATCACCATCGGGATTGGAGTGGCGATGTATTATTATTCTGTTGTATTTTTTTATTGCGTCAAAAAGCTGTTCAAACATAAATATCTCCGTTACTTATTTTTTAAATGTTCAAAATATCCTTTGTACTGTATCGGATAGCTTGATTCGGGGAATAGGAATTGATGTAGCTCAACGAAATAATCGTCAGTCATACTTGAGATGAAATCAACAACTATCTGATTCTTTTCTGTTTCAATATAAGGCGCCTTTCGCTTATAAGGAGTTCTCTCGATAAAGCTTATATGCTCTGTATAGATCGGAGAATCCTCTTTGTTATGCTCAAGATCGAAAAGACATCTTTCGTATATGTCAGCCATCATCGGCTTAACTGTAACGTCAAGCTTAGCAGAGGATACGGTTTTATTGTATATCTTCTCGTAATTATCGCGTTTCGATTGCTTAAGCGCGGCAAAATGCTTGTTATCAAGGCGAATATAGTTTTTGCCGTAGCTGTTTTCAATGATATTTACAACAAGATTATTGATGATCTCGGAATTTAACGATCCAATATCTTCATTTGCAAAATCCTGCTCGTTTACGTTCTGTGTTCTGATTGCATCCTGACGGTCCTTGCCGAGATATGCAATAATATCGGATATACGAACAACTGCACCCTCAAGAGTGCAGGGGAGCAATCCGTTTGCAACTGAAATATCATTTTGGCAGCGTTCCATCAAATCATCAAACTCTGCAAATGTTGAAATCGGAACGGGATGATATTCCTGAAGCTCGAGCTCACCGTTATGGCTCGCAATATCGTGTAAGGTCTGCAAGCTTATATTGTGAGGAAAAAGCTTATCGAAAACACGTACCGATTGTAAATTGTGCAGGAAGTATTTGCCAGAATGAGCGAAAAAGAGCTCATTTAGATATTTTTCTCCCGTGTGTGCAAAGGGGGGATGCCCCATGTCGTGACCGAGAGCAATTGCCTCGATCAAGTCGGGGTTCAGGTGAAGAGCACAACCGATGGTGCGCGCAATTCTTGAAACTAACTGTACATGAAGGCTTCTTCGCGTTAAATCATCGTTTTTGTAGAGCGAATAGACCTGAGTTTTATCAGCATAGCGGTTAAAATAGGGGCTATGCATGATTTTATCAATGTCGTGAACAAAATGGCTGCCTCCAAATCGTTGCTCTGTCCTTGGCAACCTGGCGGCGTCTTACGACATCGTTGTTGTTAAATCCTACGTTGAGAAAAGTCCCGGTTTCGCTCTCATATTCCATCCTTTTGGTTAATTCGGGGGATACTACTTCGAATTTAGGCATAAATTACCTCTCAAAATAATCTATATTTTTTATTTCCAACCGCCGTTCTTGATATACTCTGCAAGCAGGTCGCGCGCATAAACATCTTCGTCAAGGCGCGCTATTTCGGTCAAATTGTTGTAAGAATAGCTTGAAGTGTATGTGTCGGTTATGATATAGTATGTTGAATCGGGGACAATATTATTTTTCACGCTTTCCCCATAGCTTCCATAATAAATTTGGTAGTTTGAATTGCTTGTTTCAAAGAATTTCGACAAGAGATCAGATCCCTTGATGGCACAGAGAACGATCTGGTTATCAAAGGGAAGTATTGTTTGAAGATCAGAGTACTTTACCGTACCGGATGTAAGCTCATAAGGGCTTCTTGTTTTTAAATAACCTCCGCCGAGAACTATGGAGTATTGATCTCCCCAAAGCTCAAGACCTTTTTGGTAGTAAAGCTCGGCGACCTTTTTTGTAATAGTGGAGGAATACTTGTTCTGAGATATATTGCCGAGAACCTCGTCGCCCTTTGCGATCTCATCCTTGTATTTTTCAAGGAGCTCATCAACAAGCGAGTCACCCTGAAGGTATGAGTATGTGTTAGTTTTTACATATGCCGCGTCTGTGAGAATTGTAGTGTATGTTACGGAGTTTATTGCGATTTCAACGTGGGTAATACCTTTATTATCGCCACCGCCTTGCAAATGGTAAACACCGTATTCGTCAATCAAAACATAGCTTTGGTGCGTGTGTCCCTCGAATACAAGGTCAACGTATCCGTTTGAAAGCTCTGTATCGTAATAGCTTGAAATTTGACTTTTTGTAACGTGTGTAACCGATGATTTGTTTTGTCCGTATCCGTCGTGAAGTGAGTAAACAATAAAATCAACACCAAGAGAACGAAGTCTTTGAGATTCTGCTTTAACAAGAGCAGTAAGCTCGCTACCAACCTTGAAATAAATGTCCTCGGTTTTATCGGATGATATTGAGGAATAGCAATCTCCCATGGCGCCGATAATTCCTATTTGAATACCGTTTCTCTCAATTACGACAGAGGGCTGACAGTAATCAACTCTTTGTCCTGTCGATCTGTCATAAATATTAATGGCAAGGAAGGGAAATTCAGCAAAATCCTCATTTAACTCGATATATTCCTCTCCCCAGTCATATTCGTGATTTCCGAGAGTAAGTGATACAAAGTCAAGCTCATTAAGCCATTCGGTTATAATAAAGCCTTTTGTAAGATTGGATTCTGAGCTACCCTGCCACATGTCACCGCTTGAAAGGAAAACGGTGTAGTCATCAGTTTTGGAAGTGTTTTTCAAGTATGTTGTCAACTCGTCAACACCGATGTTAGAGTCTGTATCCTTGAATTTACCGTGAAGGTCGTTTATTGTGTAAAAGTCAATAAATACGATTACCGATATATTGCAGATGTCGCATTTTCCGTTATCATCTATATCTGCGTGAGTGGAACAAGACGAGTTTTTTTCCTCATTCGTTTCTTCGTCTGCGTTCGATTCAGTTGTGAATTCGTCACCGTTGCTCGTTTCTGTTTCTGTTACGTCGTCATTGGGCTTGTTGGAGCTTATTTCGGTTTCTGTCTCATAACTGTCACCCTTGTTTGTATCGGGCTCAGTTTCCGTCTCGATATCTCCGAGCGTTTCGCTGAGCGTTTCGTCCTTGTCTTTTTTAGAACGGCGTTTGTTTCTGTCATTTTCCACGTCACATCCGGGAAGGAAGGACATTACAAGAAGTATCACAAGAAAAAGTGATAAGATCTTTGCGCTAAATTTCATAAGGTGATCTCCAATCAAAAATAGTTAATCAAAAATGCTATCAGCTCTATAATGATAAGGTGAACGGGGTAGAAGATATAGAATGAAAACTTTAGCTTTTTGTTTCCTTCCTTACCGTTATAGAAAAGCATTGGAATTAAAGAGAACAAGCAAAAATATTGAATATCGCGAAGATTTCCGAAAATACTTAACGGAATTAAAGCTAAAGTAAGAAGAATTAATCTTACCGCGTGGTTATCAAGTGCTTTAAATATTTTGGGAGCGGAAATATTGTGGAAATCTACAAGCGATACGCATACAGGCACAATCATACCCCAAAAGCCATACTCAAAGGTAAAAATTTTAGATAACAAATAAGCAGACGATAGCGCGAGTATCAATGACAGTGCCACCAATAGCGATTTCCACAGTGATTTATGGATAAAAATTTGCTTTTTGAGGTAATCTATCAGATATATCAAGAGGATCGACACCGAGAAGGTCATAAAGATATTACAGTAAAGGCTACCCAAGAAAAAGTAGTAGAATGCCATGTAAATTGCGCCTATTGTAAAGATCAACTGGAATCTTTTAAGCTTGTTCTTGGTGTATTTACAACCCTCCGCAATAAAAAAAGCGAAAATAGGGAATGCGAGTCTTCCGATGATCCTGAAAGGCAAATAATCGCCAAGAAGCTCAAGACCTATGTGATCGATAGCCATTAAAACGCAAGCGATTATTTTAAGAGTCGATCCCGAAAGAAATCCTATTCTGTTTTTGTTTTGCTCCATAGAAATTATTTCTCGATTGCTTTTTTCCAGCAGCTGTGGCACATTGCAATGTAGGAATCATTACCGCCAATCAAGATCTGACCGCCCGATGTAATGACGTTACCGTCTTGATCGATTCTTGCATTTACAATAGCCTTTGATCCGCATGAGCATATCGTCTTGATCTCTGTAATAGAGTCGGCAACCTCAAACAATCTGCGACTGCCCTCAAAAAGATGAGTAAGAAAGTCTGTTCTGAGACCGAAGCACAAAACAGGAATATCAAGAACATCAACTATACGGCGAAGCTGGTCTATCTGCGCCGCAGTGAGGAATTGACATTCGTCTGCAATGATGGCGTGATAGCCGTCAAGCTTATTAAACTCTTCATATAGGTCGGTTTCGGGCTTTGCAATATACGCGTGTGCTTCAAGTCCGATTCTTGAGCGAATTATATCTGCTCCGTCTCGGTCGTCAAGGGCGGGTTTTATAAGCCATACACGCATACCTCTTTCTTCATAGTTGAATCTGGTAATAAGAGCGTTAGCGGTTTTAGATGAACCCATCGCACCGTATTTAAAATATAACTTCGCCATTTTATTCTCCGATCTTAGCAGTATTTACAATGATTCTTTTGACAATTTCTGTAACCTTGTTAAGTGATTCGATGCTTATAAATTCATATCTTGAATGGAAATTCTCTCCACCGGTGCAAATATTGGGGCAAGGCAGTCCCATAAACGAGAGTCTTGCTCCGTCTGTACCTCCGCGGATCGGAATGACCTTGGGCGTTACACCGACCTGCTCCATAGCCTCCTTGGCACGGTCAACGGTGTACATGTGATCGTCTATGATTTCCTTCATGTTGTAGTAGGAATCCTTCACGGTTATCTTGCAGGAGCCCTCTCCCCATTTTTCGTTGATGGAATTGCAAACATTTGTAAACAAATTCTTCTTTTCTTCAAATTTGTTTTTATCGTGATCGCGAATAATGTAATAGAGAACAGCATTTTCGCAATCTCCGCTCATATCTGTGAGGTGGAAAAAGCCCTCATAGCCCTCAGTAGTTGCAGGGGTCTGGTCAGACGGTAAAAGTGAATTGAAGTCCATAGCCATCAGCTGTGCGTTCTTCATTTTGTCCTTTGCGGATCCCGGATGAATTGAAACACCGAAAAATTCCGCTTTTGCAGATGCAGCGTTAAAGTTCTCATATTCGAGCTCGCCTAAAGCGCCTCCGTCAACGGTGTAGGCATAATCGGCATTGAATTTTTCAACATCAAAATGATCAGCTCCTCTGCCAATCTCTTCGTCGGGAGTAAAGCAAATTTTGACGGTAGCATGCTTTTCGTTGCTGTTTATAACGTTTTCAATAGCAGAGATTATTGCGGCAATTCCTGCCTTATCATCGGCACCGAGAAGAGTGGTACCGTCAGTAACTATGAGCCTGTCGCCAACATAGTTGTTAAGAGCGGGGTATTCACTCTCGGAAAGATATATTGATTTTTCCTTATTAAGACAAATATCTTCTCCGTTGTATTTCACGATTTTCGTTGATATAGGGTAATCTGCGCAAGCATCGGAGGTGTCAACGTGCGCGATAAGACCTAACGTTACGGATGAGCTCTCGCAGTTAGAGGGAAGAGTTGCGTAAAGATAGCCCATATCATCAAGCTCAACATCGGAAAGTCCCAATGAAATAAGTTCTTCCTTGAGATATTTACTAAGCTCGAGCTGTTTTTTTGAGCTTGGTGTTGTCTCGGACGATTCGTCAGACATGGTGGGAAATGCAACGTATTTTAAGAATCTTTCTGCAATTTTCATATTTACTCCATTTTAATAATTATTATCACTCTATATTATAACATATATTATGACAATCTTCAAGAGATTTTTATTATTTTTGACGCTAAAAATATTATTTGACATGTGGCTGATAAAATGATATAATTTATACAGATGATAACTTAAATCATTAATGTGAGGATCGGTTATGAAAAAATACATACTTGCTCTTGATGAGGGCACGACCAGCGCAAGAGCGATACTTTTTGATAGAGAATCGAATATTATTTCAATGTCTCAGCATGAATTTCCGCAAATATACCCGAATCCCGGATGGGTTGAACAGGACCCTATGGAGATCTATGCAAACCAGTATGCCGCAATGACCGAGTGTATTGTGAAGAGTGGAATTGATGTAAGCGAAATTGATTCGGTAGGAATTACAAATCAGAGAGAAACGGTTGTAGCATGGAATAAGGAGAACGGTAAGCCCGTTTATAATGCTATCGTCTGGCAGTGCAGAAGAACTGCTGATTATTGCTTTGAGCTTGAAGCGCAAGGCCTTAGCGATAAGATTAGAGATATTACGGGATTGCGCCCCGATCCTTATTTCAGCGGCACAAAAATACGTTGGATCCTTGATAATGTTGCAGGAGCAAGAGAGCTTGCAGAAAAGGGAAAGCTATTTGTCGGAACAATAGATTCTTGGATGTTGTGGAAGCTAACAGAGGGCAAGGCTTTTGCAACAGATATTACTAACGCATCAAGAACTATGCTGTGCAATATACACACCGGATGTTGGGATGATGAAATGCTCAACATTTTGAATATTCCCAAGAGTATTCTCCCTGAAATCAAGTCAAGCAGTGAGATATACGGATATTTTGATTTGTTGGGAACAAAGCTTCCGATAGCAGGCATTGCAGGAGATCAGCAGGCGGCATTATTCGGCCAATGCTGCTTTGAGGTTGGTGAAGCTAAAAATACATACGGCACGGGATGCTTTTTGTTGGCGAATACAGGAAACCATGCTGTACGCAGTACACACGGACTCCTAACAACAGTTGCGGCAACCGAAAAGGATAAACCGATAGAGTACGCATTAGAGGGTAGTGTTTTTGTTGGTGGCGCAGTTGTCAGATGGCTTCGCGATGAGCTCAAGCTCATCCGAAACTCAAAAGAAAGTGAGAAATATGCTCTTGAGGTTGCGGACAACGGTGGGGCATATCTTGTGCCTGCATTTTCGGGACTTGGCGCACCGTTCTGGGAAATGAAGGCTACGGGTACTATTGTCGGTCTTACTGCGGGCGTTGGTAAGAATCACATAATACGTGCCGCACTTGAGTCCATCGCATTTCAATCCGAGGACGTAATATCTGCAATGAACGCTGATATTGTTACCTTTATGAATGACCCCAATGCAAAAATAAATTCGCTTAAGGTTGATGGCGGCGCTTCAGCTAATGATCTTTTGATGCAGATGCAGAGCGATTTCTCGGGTATTGAGGTTGTCAGATCGTCAAATGCGGAAGCAACAGCTGCGGGTGCCGCATTCCTCGCAGGGCTTGCAACCGGATTTTACAAAAGCAGATCCGAATTAAAATCATTTATTCAAAGGGACAAATCGTTTATGCCTTTAATCAATAATGATCATAGAATGATTCAAATTAACAATTGGCATCGCGCAATAAAGGCTTGTCAAGCGTATGCAGAGGAGGAATAATGGATATAAAAAAATACAAAGTAAAATCATCTGATAACGTTCATGATCTTATGGGTGTTTTGTATATTCCCGAAGGCGAAATCAAAGGGCTCCTCCAGATCATTCACGGTATGACAGAGCATATCGGAAGATATGACAGAATTATGCGTGAGCTTTGTTCACTCGGCTATCTCTGCTTTGGATATGATCAGCTTGGACACGGTTACACGGCAAAGGAAGAGGGGAATTTCGGATATATCGCCAAGAACCGTGGATGGGATGTCTTGGCGCGTGACGTGAAATGCTTTTCCGATGCTGTTCGTGCTGAATACGGCTTTGATATTCCGTATTATTTAATGGGTCACAGCATGGGATCGTTTGTCGTTCGTTTGTCAGCAGAAAAGCATGTAAAACCGGACAAATTGATCGTTATGGGTACCGGAGGACCAAATCCCGCCGCGGCGCCGGGGCTTGCGCTCATATCGCTTATAAAGCTTTTCAAGGGCGACCGTCACATATCTAAATTGATTTATATTCTCGCGTTCGGAAGCTACAATAAGAAATTTGAGGACGGAAAGACAGATCACAGCGCTTGGCTTACGACTGACAGAGAGATAAGGAAGAAATATTGGACAGATGATTTCTGTAGCTTTAAATTTACACTCAGTGCTATGGGAGATCTTATCAGACTGATGAAATATTCAAACAGAAAAGCCTGGTTTAAAAATATTCCATCGGATTTGCCGATTCTTATCGTCTCCGGAGAGGATGATCCGGTCGGAGATTACGGAAACGGTATAAAATATGTGAGCGAAAAGCTCCAATCAAACGGCAAAAAGGCACATCATATACTCTATAAGGGCGCAAGGCATGAGATCTTAAATGATTTTACATACACCGATGTTCGAAATGACATAGTAGCTTTTCTGGAGGAAAAACAAGAATGAATTTTAACGAAATTGCTATAACACGTCAATCCTGCCGTTCTTATGATTCTCAAAGGCTTGTAGAGGATGAAAAGCTTTTAAGAATTCTTGAGAACGCAAGACTTTCTCCGTCAGCGTGTAACGGTCAACCGTATCATATAACGGTTTGCAAAGGGGAAACTGCAGAAAAGGTCGCTAAATGTGTTAGTAGTTTAGGTATGAACAAATTTGCAAAGGATGCTCCGATCTTGCTTGTTATTTCAGAAGAGGATTACGTTGCAAGCGCCGCATTCGGTGCCAAGGCAAAGGGAATTGATTATCGATCCATTGACATAGGCATTTTAGCGTCATATATAACCGCTGAGGCAACCGCGCAGGGGCTTGGATCTTGTATTATCGGATGGCTTGACGATAAAAAGATTCGCGAAATCTGCGATCTGACCAAGCCCGTAAAGCTTGTTATTTCTATTGGTTATCCATCTGTGGATGATAAAATCAGACCTAAAAAAAGAAAAGAGCTTGACGAATTGGTTACATACAAATAATATATAAGTAAAGGGACTTTCTCATCGGAGAAAGTCCCTTATAAATTTTTAGAAATCGAAAAACTCTATTGCTCTTTCAAGATTTATTCTTTCGTGTGTCATTTGATCGTAGAACATGCAGTCAAGATAAGGCTGTACCTTTTCCTCGTTTTCCCAGGCAATGCGTACAGACTCATCGCGAAGCTTGTTGCCGCCCTCAATGTCACCCTCAAGACGAATTATAATGCCTCGACCGAGTGTGCCGTAGATCTTTCTGTGAATGTCAAGCACACGCCAGGATTCTCTATGACAAGGATTTTCATCGTTGATGTGAGCAGCAATTACTTCTTCTATATCATCCATCGCTTTGACGGCATTTCTCATGTTCTGCTTGAATTCCTCGCGGTCAACCTCAACCTGGCTTCTGATAGCTCCAATGTCGAATCCCTTTGAGAGAGTAGAGAAGTATTTGCAGAGATAGTCCGCAGACTCCTCGCCAAAGCTTGCAGCGTAAAGATCGCGCCTGATTTTATCAAAATCGGAGTTGTTGTTCCAAAGAGTTTTAGCCATAACGGTCATTGCAACCGATGTGGGGAAGGAGTTTCTCTGAAGCTGACAGCTTATAAATCCGTTCATTCCGAGAGCATCAAAGTTTCTCGCATCGTCATAAAGCACTTTCGCAATACATTCACCGCCCGCATCGAGAATGTGATCCCACATCAGGTGGTAGTCAAAGTCAACTATGTCACCCTTGTAGAGCTGCTCCCAAGCATAAAGGTATGAAAGGTTCTCATCTACGTTTCTGGGCATATTATAGGTGTTGAGCCTGAATTCGGGAATTGTTTTGATCTTGAACTCTCCGGGGAATGCTTTTCCGAAGGTTCGGGAGATGGGAGCCATCATCATCATAGTATTGTCTGTGTGCATGATGCGCTGCTTTACAGGAGTTTGCGAACGAAGGCTGAATACTATCTTATTCTTTAATCCTTCCTTATGGAGGCGGTCGGTAATTTTGTTTACCATTTCAAGATAGTAATCCGAGGGAGTGTATTTGATACACTCCGGACATTCACAGTAGTTGTTGTAATAGTCTCCAAGCCAGAAATAGATAATGTCGGTTTCGGGATTTTTATGTACATAATCTATTACTGCGTCGACAATAGTGTTTTGTACAAAGGGACTGGAGTAGCAAAGCTGGGTCGCAAGAGGAATGTTTTTCCAAACCTGTCTTTTGCCGTTAACGAGTGCGCAGATATCAACAAATTCCTTAGGGAAGCTTGAAGGATCCTCAGCATCCCAGCCACTGTGAATAACACCGAAGGGGTCGCAGGTCCAGCCGTGTCCCATTCTCTGCAGGATCAGACCTCTTCTTTTGATCTCCTGTATCATTCTGTCAACGTATTCCATAGACTTTTCTTTCGTGAAAGGCTCAGGACCGCGGCAGGGATTATTTCTGTGAGAATACCATCTATCAAAGAATATGTAAGCATCGTTGAACTGAATATAGTAGCCGTTAAATCCTACCTTGGGTAGCCAGTCTATCATATCAAGAGCATTCTCAATTGAAATTGCACCTTCGATACACATTGTTCTATGTCGCTTATCTGCAGCTTCTTCGATGTTTAGATCTTTAACTGTGGGTGTCTTGGGTATGTACGTTCCGTATTTACCGGGACGGATCCATTTAATACCCCATTCATCAAGAAGTCTGTAAACTCCTATCAGCACACTGCGCTCATTGGATCCTGCAATATAACCGCATCTGTCTTTAACCGAAATAGAAATTGCATCATCATAAGTGCTGTTGAGCACCTTTTCGTTTTTTAAACCAAGCTCGTCAAATAGACAAAGCTTGATATCAGCTTCAACATGAATTTCAGATAAGTATTTTGTGAGCTCTTCTCTCGCAAAAGAAATTACGTCGTATTTCATAATATTCCTCCGTTATATTATCAGAGCAGAAGGCTTTAATAAAAGCCGGCCCTCAAAATCATTATAACATTACTTTTTCCTCTTTTCTATCATTATTTTGCGAATCATTTGCACAATATTGCTGTTTTTAGTAAAACATAATAATTTCAAAAAACTATTGAAAAATCAGGATCATTGTGTTAAAATAAAATCTGTGATAAGCAAATTTAAAAGGGAGGTGCATTTTTTATGAAATATAGACCTTTAATATTTTTTTTAATATTGTGTTCTGTTGTTTTTGGCATCTCCGGTTGTAAAAAAATGAACAACGAGCCGCGTTCTAACATATATTACGGCCTCTTTGACAGCTTTGCAGAGATAAGCTCCTATTCCGATGAATCGGAAGAAAGCTTCAATAATAATTGCAAGGCCGCCAAGCAAGCTCTCGAACACTACAATAAGCTTTTTGATATATATAACGAATATGATGGAATAAATAATCTATGTACGGTTAACCGTCAAGCGGGTATTCAAAGTGTTAAGGTTGAGAAAGAGCTGATCGATTTTATCGAATATTCGATTGACCTTTCAAAAAAATGTAACCTTGAAGTGAATATAGCAATGGGTAGCGTAACAAAGCTTTGGCACGATGCAAGAACATCAGCTAATGAGAAAAATCAACCTTATTTGCCGTCAAAAGCAGAGCTCGAAGAGGCTTATCGCCACGCAAATATCGATTCTATCGTGATTGATAGAGAAAATAGCACAATCTTAATCTCTGATCCTATGACTCAAATAGATGTCGGAGCTGTTGCCAAGGGATATGCCGCAATGAAAACAGCAGAGCTTTTAAGGTCACGCGGAGCAGACGGATATGTGCTGAATTTAGGCGGAAATTTGGTAACTATTGGCACAAAAAGCAATGGTGAAGGGTGGATTACCGGTATAACAAATCCCGATAAAAACAGCGCAAATGATTTCATCGCAAAGATCGAGATTTCTGATATTTCCTGCGTTACATCAGGTGATTATGAGCGTTATTTTTCCTTTGAGGGAAAAGAATATCATCATATTATAGACAAAGATACGCTTATGCCGGCAGATCACTTCAGATCGGTTACTGTATTGTGTGATGACAGTGCTCTTGCCGATGCCTTGTCAACGGCCTTGTTTTGTATGTCGCTTGAAGACGGAAAAGAACTCTTAAAATCATTCGCAAATGTAGAAGTTATTTGGATTTTGCAAGACATGAGTATACTCAAAACAGATGGTGTCAAGCTTTTAGCACAATAATATACTAATTTTTGTTAATTTCCTCGATTTACTTGACATTTTTTATATAAAAAGTTATAATATATATCGAAAACATACGCATCATGCGGCATAATTTTGGAGAGATCCATGTTTTTGCCGCATAAATTTTTTAAAAGGTTAAAAAAAGAGGTATTACTTGATGTTTGGAATACGTTTCATTGGAAACACGCATATACCGCATTATAAAAACACCGCAGAGCTGGCTTCTATTGATATTCCTGCTCCCAAGAGCGTTCTTTTGCCTATGGTTCAACATATCGGCGCCCCCGCAACTCCCATCGTCAATCCCGGCGACACTGTAAAGATCGGACAAAAGATTGCAGAAGCATCGTCATACGTTTCTTCGCCCATTTTTGCGCCCATTTCCGGTAAAGTTGAGAAATTTGAGGATTTTCTCCGTCCGGACGGCAAAAAAGTACAGGCTATACGCATAACATCCGACGGTTTAATGGAGGTTCATGAGTCTGTTCAGCCCAAAGAGATCAACAATCTCGATGACCTTATCACCGCATCGCGTGAATCCGGAGTTGTCGGACTTGGCGGAGCAGGGTTTCCGCTTTCCGTAAAGCTTGATGTATTGAAAAAAGAATCGATAGACACCGTAATCCTTAACGGAGCCGAATGTGAACCCTATATTACAAGCGATACGAGAACAATGATTGACCGCGCAAACGATATAAGAGACGGTGTGGAATTATTGTTAGCTCACGCACCTGCCGTTAAGCAATATGTCATCGGAATCGAAAAGAATAAGCCTGAGGCAATCGCAAAAATGCGCGAGACCTTTAAGGACATTCCGTCTGTTATTGTCAAGCCTTTGCCTCCAAGATACCCTCAGGGTGCGGAAAAGGTATTGATTTATAATACCGTTCGCCGTGTTGTACCGGAGGGAAAGCTGCCGTCCGATGTTAATGTTCTTGTTTTAAACATAACTTCAATTGCAGTTCTTGCAAAATATTGCAGAACGGGTATGCCTCTTGTCAGAAAAAGCGTAACTCTTGATGGAAGTGCGGTAGCGAGTCCCAAAAATATAAAGGCTCCCATTGGTACATCCGTCAAAGAGATAATAGAATTTGGCGGAGGAACAAAGGGCGAGATTGGAAAGCTGCTTTTGGGCGGCCCTATGATGGGAAGCGCAATAGCATCAACCGATGATCCAATAATAAAAACAACCGGCGCAATTACTATCCTTTCCAAGGAAGACGTAGTTCCTCCCGTACACACTGCGTGTATAAGATGCGGACGATGTATGGAGGCTTGTCCTCATTTGTTGAAGCCGGTAAAATACTCCGACGCTTTAAAGCTGACAAGCAGAGAAGAGAAAATGAAGGTTCTTGAGGATAACAAGATCATGCTATGCGTAGAATGCGGAAGCTGCTCGTTCGTTTGTCCCGCAGGACGTCCTTTGGTTTTAAGCAATAAAATTGCAAAAGCTGAATACCGTGAGTATCTCGCGGAACAAAACAAGAAATAAGGAGGCAAAATGGATAATCATCTTATAGTTACATCATCCCCGCATATACATTCGCACGCAACTACGAAGAACATTATGCGTGATGTTATAATTGCACTCCTTCCGTCAACTGTTGCGGCAGTAGTTTATTTCGGTCTTAAGTCGGCACTTATAATTTGTGTTTGCGTTGCGAGCGCAGTTTTATCTGAATTCTTTTTCAATGTAATAACAAAAAAGAGACAGACAGTCGGTGATCTCAGCGCGATCATTACAGGACTTTTGCTCGCTTTGAATCTTTCAACAAAGGTTGAGCTATGGCAATGTGTTGTAGGCGCAGTATTTGCAATTATTGTTGTTAAGTGCCTCTTTGGCGGACTTGGCAAAAACTTTGCAAATCCCGCTATAACCGGAAGAATATTTATGCTTATCGCTTTTGGTACTGTTGCCGGTGGCTCGCAAACTCGGTTTGCTGAAATTGCAACGGGCGCTACGCCGCTTGAGGCTATAAAATATAATCGCGAGCTTCCGTCACTTCTCGATATGTTTATAGGAAATCGAGGAGGTGCTATCGGAGAAACCTGCGCCGCTGCTCTTCTTCTCGGTCTTGCTTATCTTTTGCTTAGAAAGGTAATTACATGGCATATCCCGGTTGTTTACGTAGCAACTGTGTTTGTCCTTTCTCTTATATTCAAGCAGAATCTTAATATCGCACTATACGAGGTTCTCGGCGGCGGACTTTTGATCGGAGCTATATTCATGGCGACAGATTACGTTACCTCGCCCACCGGAAGACTCGCTAAGATAGTTTTTGCATTCGGATGCGGATTGATAACTGTCTTGATCAGATTCTGGGGATCATATCCCGAGGGTGTATCTTATGCGATACTCTTTATGAACATTCTCACACCTTATATCGAAAAGATCCGTATAATTCAGCCGCTTGGAGGTGTCAAAAATGCTAAAAAGTAAGTTGATGCCTACGGTCGTGCTGTCCGCGATCTGCCTTTGCGCTGTTGCAATACTTGCCGTTGTTAATATCTTCACGGCACCTGCTATTAAAAAGAATCAGGAAGAGAAGACAAGGCAGGCTCTTCTTGAAGTTATGCCTGACGGCGGTAGCTTTGAAAAAATAGATGATATTTCAGGATTGCCCGAGGAGATAGTAGAGGCATACGCTTCCCAAAACGGCGGCTATGTTTTCAAGATGGAGGTCAAGGGATACAAGACAGGCCTCGTGGTTATATGTGGAGTTGACCAAAACGGAAATATTACCGGCACAAAGCATATTGAATCAAGCGAAACCCTCGGAGCCGAGAGCAAGATTGCAGGTAGCTTTGTAGGCAAAAATATTTTAAACTATAGCTCAGTTGATACAATAACCGGAGCTACGCTTACATGTAACGGATATAAGCAGGCTATCGGTGCAGCGCTTCAAGCACACGAAATAATAACCGGAGGTGGAAAATAATGTCTGATAAGAAAAAAATCTCCATTCTCCTCGCCGGAATTATCAAAGAAAATCCCGTTTTGATCCTTGTTCTCGGAACATGCCCAACTCTTGCTACAACCTCTTCTGTAATTTCGGCTGTTTCCATGGGAATAGTTGCAACCATAGTACTTGTTTGCTCTAATCTCGTCATTTCACTGCTTAGAAACATAATTCCAAATACTGTCCGAATTCCGTGTTATATCGTTGTAATAGCAAGCTTTGTTACTGCAATGCAAATGCTTTTACAAGCATATTTGCCTTCAATTTACGATATGCTCGGTGTTTATCTTGCGCTCGTTGTTGTAAACTGTATAATTCTCGGAAGAGCCGAGATGTTTGCAAGAAAGAATCCCGTTGGATCCTCTATACTTGACGGACTTGGAATGGGAATAGGTTTTCTTTTGGCTCTTCTCATTATGGCAACCATTAGAGAGGTTCTCGGCGCGGGAAGCTTTGCCGGCTTTGAGATCCCCGTCTTGTCTCAGTTCAAGATCCCGATTTTGACTCAGGCTCCCGGCGGATATCTTGTGTTTGGCTTAGTAATAGCTGCTATGAACGCCATTACTGCAAAGCAGGGCGGCGTAAGAAGAAAGTCCTTCTCCTGTGAGGGATGCGCTATGAAAGAAAACTGCACAAAGCAGAACTGTGAATCCGTGTCAAAGGAGGATCAAGTAAATGATTAAAGAGCTTATACTTATCCTTATGGGCGGAGTTTTGATAAATAACTACGTTTTGCAGCAATTCCTTGGAATATGTCCTTTCCTTGGCGTTTCGAAAAAGTATGATCAGGCAAGCGGCATGGGTATCGCAGTTACCTTCGTTATGCTTTTCGCAACGGCGGCAACGTGGCCTATTTACACATATGTTCTTGTCCCTTCAAAGCTTGAATATTTACAAACCATCGTATTTATTCTCGTAATTGCAACACTTGTACAGTTTGTTGAGATCATCTTAAAGAAGTTCATACCAACACTCTTCAAGGCTCTCGGTGTTTATCTTCCTCTTATCACTACCAACTGTGCAGTTTTGGGCGTAACTCTCAATAACATTACCGACGGATTTAACTTTGTTGAATCAATTGTCTCTACACTCGGAGTCGGAATTGGATTCTGGCTTGCAATGGTGCTCTTCGCCGGAGTAAGATCAAGAATATCCGAAACTGCGCCCACAAAGGCCTTCAGAGGTCTTCCCGTAACACTCATTGCCGCTTCAATAGTTGCAATGTCATTTTACGGATTTGCGGGTATAGTTGAAAATCTTTTGGCGTAAGGAGGCGGACGTATGTTAATTTTAATTCCAATTCTCGTTTGCCTTGTAATCGCTGTTATATGTGCCGTCATACTCACACTCACGTCTCACTTTTTCTCGGTTCCCGTTGATGAGACCGAAGAAAAGGTAAGGGAATGTCTCGCGGGAGCTAACTGTGGCGCATGCGGATACAGTGGCTGTGACGGATATGCTAAGGCTTTGGCAGACGGATCATGTACAAAGACCAATCTCTGTACGCCTGCCGGAGATCCTGCTGCTAAGCAGATTTCTAAAATTTTAGGCGTTGAAGCAGAGGACGTTATTGAACAGGTTGCCTACGTTGCGTGTAACGGTAACTGTCATGCTTTGCCGATAAGGTATACTTATCAGGGCCCCAGAAGCTGCAAAATCGCCAACATGAACTACGCGGGTGACAAGATGTGTACCTACGCATGTCTTGGCTACGGCGATTGCGCTAACGTTTGTCCCAAGGAGGCAATAACCGTTGTAAACGGTGTTGCTATAGTTGACAGTAAAAAGTGCATCGGATGCGGCTTGTGCGCAAAGACATGCCCTAAAAAAATGATCCATATGATAAGCGATGTTGAAAGAGTTATTGTCGCCTGTTCTAATCATGATAAAGGAGCCTTCACAAAGAAGACATGCTCAAACGGTTGTATAGGATGCGGACTTTGCAAGAAAAACTGCTCCGCAGATGCTATAACTATCGAAAACAACTTAGCTGTTATCGACTATGAAAAATGTGTTAAATGCGGCAAGTGTGCTGAGGCTTGTCCGGTTGGCTGTCTGAAAGAGGCATGCTTTATAGGTGCAACCAAGATATAAAATAAGTGCGGAGGCAAAGCAATCATGGAAAAGAAAAAATCGTTTAAAAGCGACATTATCTTGATTTCCGTGTTGCTTTGCCTTGCTTTAATTTTGGGAGCAGTTATATTGCTGACACGGAGCGCGGGAAGCTTTGCTGTTGTTGAGATAGATGGCGTTGAGGTAGGTCGATACCGACTTGATAAGAACGCAGAATATGTTTTAAACAACGGTACTAACATTTTGAAAATAGAGAACGGAGAGGCATATTTGATTTATGCTGACTGCCCCGATAAAACCTGTGTAAAAACAGGGAAGATAATGCACGTTGGGGAAAGTATAATATGCCTACCCAATAAAATATCCGTTGTTATCCGCGGAAGCACCTCTGACGGTGTAGATCTTGTGTCGTGAGGTGTAAGTATGAATAGAAATAAACGCATAGCTTTGCTTGGTGTGATTGCTGCACTTGCCATTGTACTATCATATTTTGAGTCTCTTATCCCGCCATTGATCGCGATCCCCGGAGTCAAGATGGGTCTTGCAAATATCGCCGTGATGTTTGCACTTTATAAATTTGGAATGCTTGAGGCTACCGTGATATCTCTCGTAAGAAATATTGTCGTTTTCTTGCTGTTTGGCGGTGTGATTGCTCTTATATACAGTCTTGCCGGCGCGGTGTGCAGCTTGTTGGTGATGGCATTGCTTAAAAAATTTAGTCCTTTAAGTGAGCTTGGTGTAAGTGTATCGGGAGGGGTAACTCATAATATAGCGCAGATAGTCGTTGCTATTTTTGCGTTCAGTACACCAAGCCTGATCCTCTATCTTCCGGTATTGCTGATCTCAGGAACGGTGGCCGGAATAGTGATAGGAATTTGCTCGGGCATGTTAATAAAGAAAATCAAAAAAATCGACTGAAATACGATTTCATAAGGAGATTAAAATGACAGCTAAGATTATCATTATCGCGATAGTAGCCTTAAGTGGTATATATTCGTTGATCTTGAATATTGTTAAATACAGATCAGCAAACAATCCAACACCCGAAAATGTTGCCGATGTATATGATTCGGAAACATATGCAAAATGGAAAAAATACAGCGCGGAGCATTGCAGATTGAGCTTGTTCTCATCTATACTTTCGTGCTTGGTTTCCATTGCTTTGTTGGCAACGAATGTATATAGCGCTTTTGCATCATTGTTTTCAAAGAACTTGTTTATGCAACTATTTTCAGTTATTCTTCTTGAAACCGCGGTCGTCACTGTAATGGGAGTGATTGAAGGATATATTTCAACAATGGTTATTGAACAGAAATACGGATTTAACCGTTCAAGCGTGAAAACTTTTGTTTTCGATCAAATTCGCTCGTTTGTTCTTTCAATCATCCTTTCACTTGCTATTGCATCGATACTTTTATTGTACTTGTTCTTAGGCGACTGGATCATCCTTTTGTTCGTAGGCGCAATGTTTTTGTTCACTCTTTTAATTTCTTTTTTGTATCCCTTATTCTCAAGAATTGGTAATAAATTTGTTCCTCTTGAGGACGGAGAGCTGAAAGAAAAGCTTCTTGATCTCCTCGGCAAGCACGGATACAAGGTTAAAGCGATTGAGGTTATGGATGCGTCACGCAGAACAACGAAATCAAACGCATATTTCACGGGATTCGGAAAGATGAAAACAATAGTACTCTACGATAATCTTGTGAATAACATGTCCACCGATGAGATTTGCGCGGTATTTGCACACGAGTTGGGACACGGTTTACATAAGGATGTATTGAAAAATCAAATCTTGAATGTTTTTTATCTCTCCATAATGTCAGTAATTGCTTGGATTTGCGTAAAAGAGCCCGTGCTTCATACAGAATTTGGCTTTGCGCAAACCAATTTTGGATTTGCTTATATCCTGATCGGAGCAATACTTGGTTTAATTCAGCCGCTTGTATCCATGTTTACGAATGCCTTTAGCAGAAGAGCAGAATACAGAGCTGATAATCAAGCAGTAAAGGAGGGGTACGGAGAAGCACTTATTTCCGCCCTTAAGAAGCTTTCTAAGGACAATTTCGCTCATCTTTCGCCCTCTAAAATCAACGTGCTTCTTGAATACAGCCATCCGCCGCTAAGCCATCGCGTTGCCGCAATTGAAAAATCGATCAAATAAGATAACAAAATTCAAAAACATCTCACCTTGCACATATGCGTTCATCATACGTGCAAGGTGATTTTTTTGTAAAATTTGACATCTGCTTTATATAAATATAGATATATTTAACAAAAATATTTTTATCGCTTGACATTGTCGTTGAAAAGGTGTAAAATGGTAAAATGAAAATACTATCTTAAAATGGGTTATTATAATTTTTTTGAGGAGCGTAATAATGATTTTCTGGATATTACTTACTACCTTTTTCACCGTGTTTTTTATATGTGTTGTTGCAATTTTGCTTCCGCGCGTATTCCTGCGCAACAAATACAAAGTAAAAAATCTTAAGGACAGAGGAATTGCTAAATATAAATGCGGTGATTCGGGAATCGGAATGACCTTCCAGCCCGATCCTGAAACAAGAGAATATATTTCCCAGTATGCTATTGCCTTTGACGGGAAAGAGAAAACCATTAAATGTCTTCTCCCGGAGACAACAGACTATATCGAATACGATATTGTTCTTTTCAATAATAAAAACAAGGTTTTCGACGTTTTGAACGTATGCGACGTAGTGAGCGGCTCGGGAATGACTCGCGAGGTCGCCCTACCCGATGCCACATCATATGTTTCAATCGTAGTAAGCAAAGTTAATGATATATCGGTCAGTAAGCCGGTAAAGCTTCACGTATCATTCCTCAAGGTTCTCGCATATTCGTTTATAACCTTGATTTTAAGTGTGATTACCGCATTTGCTGTAAAGGCTGGAATAGTTAATTCATTTGGCGGTGTTTTCAGGGAAATCATAATGCTTGATCAATACGGACACATGCTAACGCTTATACTTACACTTGCAATGGCGCTTGTAGGTATTATAATTGTAGCGATAGTGCTGGCAACAAAGAACTCATCCAATAACAAAAAAGCGAGATATTGATAATGCGTAAAGAAGAGATTATTGCAAAGGGATCATATGTCCATCCCCAGCTTGCCGATTTGATTTCGGTCAAGCAGTATATAATTACAAAAATCAAAGGGAAGAAGGCCCTTCTTTTAAGGCTGTCAAACGACAGAGATGAGGTTGCAACTGCGCTTACTCTCCGCATTCGTCAGTACAATGTTAAAGGCGAATTTATTGGTGCAGAAAAACTGGTAATAAAAAAACAGAATATTTCTCCTCTTTCGGTTTTTGCGCTCAATAAGCCCATAATGCTTAATGATAACTGCATCGAATTCAGAGTCGACGTTCTTAATGCAAGCTATGGAGATTATACCTATGATGTTATCGAGGGCGAAGCCCACATAAGATACGTTAAAGAAACCGATGAGGATGCCGATAAGGTCAACACCTCTCAGCTTACTCTTGATCTTGGCGGCAAAAAACAGAGAGTTGCAGTCAGAACGCTTAAGGCTCCGGCTCTCCTTGTTGCCATGTGTTCAATTCTTCTGTTCGTTGTTATGTGCTTTACCATTGCACAAATAGCGCGCTATATGTATGTCGAAACATGCTTTACGCTTGATAATTTCGAATACGAATTTATGACAGATAACAAGGACGACGGCCCCATACGTCTCACCAAGTATAATGGTGATGCGTTGAACCTTGTTATCCCCGCTGAAATTGAAGGATATCCTATTGCATCGATTGCTGAGGGTACGTTTTCAAATTCAAGAATTCGCAGTATTACGATTCAGGGTAATACTGTAATTGAGGCAAACGCATTTAAAAATTGCAGAAGACTTGAAACGGTATCTATCGCGAATGTAACCGAAATTCATGATGGTGCTTTTATGAATTGCAAGAGTCTTACAACCGTTACGATTGGAAATAATCTTGCTCACATAGGAAAAAATGGTTTTTCGGGATGCTATAAGCTCCGGAGTATTAACTTGCCCGAAGGACTTGTAACCATAGGAGACTATGCATTCAAGAGCTGTACTTCACTCGATACGCTTGTAATTCCCAAGACCACCGTTAGCATCGGAACCGGCATAATCAAGGGATGTAATATAGAGTCTCTGACTGTTCCGTTCATCGGAAAAAATGAGAATGATATTGAAACACTGAGTTATCTTTACGGAGTTTCAGATAATATCGACGTTTCAAATTCGCTCCTACGTTTGTGTGTAACAAATCAGGATAATATTGTAAACGGTGCATTTGCCGATTGCGCTTCACTTGTTTCAGTAGAATTTAATGAGCAGGTAAAATACATTGGTGATAACGCTTTTTCCGGATGTGTAAACCTCTCCGAGTTTGAAATAGACAGTACTGTTGAGTACATCGGTTCTTTCGCGTTCAATGATTGCCAATCTCTTGACGGCATCGCTCTGCCCGAAGGAATTGAAACTGTTTTTGAATCAACGTTTAATAATTGTACAAGCCTTTCTGGGATAACAATTCCCGAATCAGTTACGAGGGTCAACAGAAACGCATTTAATAATTGCCGTTCGCTTAAGACACTTGTTGTACCTGCCAATGTGGTTTCCATTGAAGAAGGTGCTTTTGCTGATTGTATTTCCTTGATTGAGGTATCGATACCTTACATTGGATATTCTATGGACGAGCCCATGAATATGTCTGCCGTTTTTGGAGACGAGGGGGCTAAGAGTATCCAGGTAGTCAGAGTAACAGGCGCGGAATCCATATGCGATGAAGCATTTAAGGATATGACCTCTCTTCGTATGGTATATCTTAACGGAGATATAACGAGAATTGGAGACAGCGCTTTCGAAAACTGCTCCTCTTTAAAGAAGGTAACTATGTTTGAGGGAATAGAAGAGATAGGCGAAAGAGCCTTTTACGGTTGCTCTTCTATTGACAGCATTGATGTCCCCAATGGAATCCAAGTAATTAAAAAAGGTCAATTTGAGGGTTGCTCATCTCTTGTTTATATATCAATTCCGGAAACTGTTACCAAGATAGAAGATAACGCTTTTTCGGGATGCTCTTCATTAACCGAAATCATTCTTCCTGAGGAAATAACCTCAATAGGAGAAAACGCCTTTGCTGATTGTCAATCTCTCGATTCAATCAGCATTCCGGCAAAGGTTACAGAAATCAAAACGGGAACCTTTGACGGTTGCTCATCACTCACACTAGTCGCAATTCCTTCAACTGTTACCGCGATAAATGAGCGCGCCTTTGCAGGATGCTCGTCGCTTTCCGGCATAGCGCTTCCGAATGCGCTCACCGTAATAGGAAATGAAGCGTTTGCAGATTGTGTTTCGTTGAGAACATTCACCTTGCCTGCCACGGTTACTGAGCTTGGCGACGGCATTCTTAGCGGATGTACATCGATATATTCATTGTCAACGCACATAATGACTCCCTCTATAAGTGATACAAGAGAGAGCGGATGCATTGGATATTTGTTTGATCCCACCAATGCCGATAATTCAACTGTTCCCGAATCGCTTAACATTGTTACGCTTACCGGGATCAGTATAATTTCAGAGAATGCATTTGCAGGATGTGTTGGATTAACGGGAATCAACATGCCCATATCGATCACTTCAATCGAGAAAAATGCATTTATGGGATGTGTCTCGTTGAATCGAGTAATTATTCCCGAGTCTATAACGGTTATTAAAGAGGGAACATTCAAGGATTGCGTTTCCTTGGAAACCGTTTCCATACCTAGAAAGCTTGTTGAAATAGAGGACGAGGCTTTCATGGGATGTTCTTCGTTGGCAAATATTAAGCTTCACGACAAGCTGACTGTAATTGGAGATTATGCTTTTGCAGGTTGTTCACTTCTTGCAGAAGTTACAATTCCTTTTACAGTTGAATACATTGGATTTGCATCATTCTATGATTGCGATGCGCTTAAATCACTGACAATTCCTTATATCGGATCAACGATTGATGACAGTGAAAGACTTATATACATATTTGGTGATGAGTCTCCTGAATCTCTTGAGACGATAACTCTGACAGGCGGAAGTGCTGTAAAGAATTCAGCTTTTGCAAACCTCACCTCGGTTAAAACAATCAATCTTCATGATGATATTGTTTCGATAGGTTCAAATTCATTCGCGGGCTGTGCTTCGCTCGAATCGCTTGTTATTCCTAACAGTGTTACATATATTGGTGATGATATACTTGAGAATTGTGATTCTATTGTAAGTCTTACTGCTCCTTTCCTTGGAGAGAGCAACGCAGACGGTTATACCTTAGATGATTTCTTTGCTCAAAATGTCCCCCAATCATTAAAGAGCGTTAAGCTGACGAATGCAGATTATATCTCTAATTACGCCTTTTACGGACTTGAAAACCTCGAGGAGGTTGTAATCGAGGGATGTGCAATCAACGTCGGATATCAGGCGTTTTACGGATGTGTGTCACTTAAAAAGGTTGTTTTGCCTGACACGCTTACGTCTATCGGACAAATGGCTTTTGCAGAATGCCGTTCGTTAGGCAGCATTAGATTGCCGTCCGATCTTTCAAGCATTGGTTATTCTGCGTTTTATAACTGCTTTAGACTTTACGAGATCTATAATCACTCTGCTTATTTTACCGTAACACCCGGCGCAGGCTCAAACGGCGACGTTGGATACTTTGCATTAGCAGTATTTCTTGACGGTGAAACAAGCGAGAAAGTATATCTTGATGGTTTTACTTTCTTGAAAAACAGTTCCTCCGATGAATGGTATCTGGTCGAGTATTCACTCGAGGACGGAATATGTACACTCCCCGATTCAATTGAAACCGATAACGGTACTGTATACATCTATTCTATTCCTCAAAACCTCTTCAGAGATAACACTTCCTTGATAGAGATATATATGTCCGAGGCAATTCAGGCAATCGGTGCCAACGTTTTCCTCAACTGCACCTCACTTGCTGTTGCCGACATATCCGAAACACAGATCGATGAAATACCGGCATCGGCATTTATGAACTGCGAGTCGCTTTTAGCTGTCGATATTCCGGATACCGTATCTATTATTGCTGAGAGCGCATTCCAAAACTGCTGTTTGCTTGCAACAGTCAATATGCCGTCTAATCTTATATCAATAGGCTCACAAGCTTTTATGAATTGCAACGAGCTTGTGTCTATTGAATTGCCGTCAGGTACCGAGATTATAAATGATTATGCGTTTTACGGTTGCTATTCTTTGGAAACCTTTGTAACCTCTCCTGTATTAAGCACTATTGGCTACTATTCATTCTATAATTGCAGTTCTCTAAGATCAATTACGATAGGGGAAAATGTAAGTTACATCGGCTCTGAGGCATTCTTGGGCTGTAACTCGCTCAGAGAAGTATATAATCTCAGCTGGCTTTCTATCTCTCCCGAGGATTCTGCAAACGGATATGTTGCATACTATGCCTACATAGTTCATAACAGTGCAGATGCTCAACCTCTTCATGACGTTGAGATAGGAAATCTAAACTTTATGAAGAGTGATGACTCTTGGTTCCTTGTTGGACATCATTCAGAGGACGGAGAGCTTGTATTTGAATCATTCACATATCAGGGCAAGCTTGTTGATTCATATGTTATAGTTCGTGATGCCTTTGTAGATGATGAAGCGATCGTTTGCATACAGTTCCTTGACGATACCGTAAAAACGATCGGTATGAATGCTTTTGGAAATCAAAGCAGTCTTGAATCTGTTGATTTTATTAACAACAGTGCGCTTGATATCGATGATATTTCTTGGGTGGCTTCATACACAGGAATAACTTACATAGGATTTCCGACCACATTGACCGAATTTCCGAAGGAAATTATTGATGAACTTTACAATCTTAAATCTATTTCTTTCGAAGGCAATAATAATATAACCGTAATTCCCGAAAACGCATTCTATAACCGCAATAAAATTGAATCAGTTGTTCTCCCGAGCTCTACTGTTGAGATTGGCTCCTATGCTTTCTATAATTGCAACGCTCTCAATAATGTATTAATCCCCGAGGGAATAACAAGAATCGGTCTCTGGAGTTTCTACAGATGCAGTTCTCTTAAAACGGTAAGCTTGCCCACATCTCTTGAATCAATAGACAATTACGCATTCCAGGGAAGCGGCTTGACGGAGATCTATATTCCTCAAAACGTAAGTTATATGGGTGGTGGAGTATTCTACGGCTGTTATTACTTGGTAAGTGCTGACTTGAGTGGTGCATATAGTCTTAACTACATAAGCTCTACGATGTTTGCTCAATGTTACGATCTCTGTGATATAAAGCTTCCGAGCTGGATCACCGAAATACATGAAAATGCGTTCATTTACTGTCAAAGCTTGGAATCAATCGCAATTCCTGAATCAGTATATTTCATCGGAGACAGTGCTTTTGCAAATTGTACTATGCTTGGAAGTGTAGAGCTGAATTCATCGCTTCAATACATTTATAATAATGCTTTCTATAATTGTCCACAGCTTTTGAGTATAGTCATACCGCAATCTGTAATCAGCATCGGCAACTATGCCTTTGGCGAGTGTTACTCGTTGAATAGTGTTATTATATATGGCTGTGAAACCATAGGAGAATACGCATTTGCGAATTGTGCAGCTCTTGAAGATGTGGAATTACCAAACAACCTGCGTGTAATCGATCGATACGCTTTCTATGATTGTGATTCTATAGAATCTCTCGATTTCTCCAATTGCTACAACTTGAATTCTATTGGAGCATATGCTTTCAATAACTGTTCTGAATTGGCTTATGTAGAATTTTACAGATGCTCGTCGATCGCAGAGTGTGCTTTCCAGAATTGCATATCGCTCGAAACGGTTATCTTCCCGTATAATATCCAAAGCATTGGTGAATATTCTTTTGACGGATGCGTTTCACTAACGAATGTTGATCTTTCAAGTTCGACCTTGCTTTATGATATCAATTTCGGAGTATTCAGAGGCTGTTTGGCAGTCGAAGAGCTCGTTTTGCCGAGCAATCTCCGTAACATTTATTCGAACGCGTTTAACGGATGCACCTCGCTTAGTTCCTTGACTATCCCATCATCTGTAAGAAATATTGAATACGATGCGTTCTATAATTGTCAGAATATCCGCGAGGTATGGAATCTCAGCTCGCTCCAGATTTCTGTTGGAGATACAAGCTACGGTTATGCGGCTTATTATGCAATAGCTATTCATAATAAAGCATCGGATTCACCTCTTGGTTATTATGAGAATGTGGTAGATGGTGTTACTTACAAGTTTGCTTATGATCCTTCAACGGGTACAATATACCTTTGGGGAGCAGAGAACTATGACAGAGATACAATGTTCGTATTCCCGACCGCTGACGGAAGCTCCTACACGGTTAGCAGATTGCTTTCTGAGGATGTAAGCTTCGACACTGCATTTATGCCGCTTGATGTGAATTATATTGAGGTTGGATTCCTCAATAGCACAAGCTACTCAACGATATACTTCTACGGCACTGAAAGTGATTGGTATCTTCGTACAAATTCTGCATATTGGTACGGAACACTGTACACTTTTGTTGAATGCAAGCACGACTATTCAAACACATGGACATATAATAAAAACAATGCCATTTCAACTGAAATAAGCGAGTTTAGTTACGAAATTGTTTATGATTCAACGTGCTTTGAATACGGCCTTGGACAATATGTATGTGTTGAATGTGATCAGATCATATCAAGCGAGACAATATCATTAAAGCCTCATGTTGACGGAGGAAACGGAACCTGTGGTGAATGTGGAATTGATCTAACGTACCGTAATGTAATTTCATCGATGCTTACCTCAAATGATTCATATTTCTTTGAATTCAACAGCGAAGATGAACTGGTTTCAAACAATTCAACAGTCGGCGGATCTTCTGCAATAACAGTTTTTACGGCGGACAGAAAAATGAATGTAACGATTCATTATTCGGTTTCATCCGAGTCATCATTCGACTATTTGTACATTATACGTAACGGCTCAGAGACCCTTGATAAAATTTCAGGTTCGGTTAGCGAAAAGGAATTAACTGTTACATTAAACGAAGGTGACACGCTTACCTTCAGCTACTCTAAGGATGGATCTGTTGACTCATATAATGACTGTGCAACGATCCACAGAATAACTATCGAGTCCATCGATTAAAAAGTCTGTCGGAGGAGATAAGTTTGTCCTCCGACAGCAAACAAAAAATTACAGCAATTATCTGGAAAAAATCACTCGGAGAAAAAAATGCTGAATTATAAAAAAATTATAGATAAACTTTCTGTCAAGCAAAAGATTTCCTTGCTTACTAATGTAAATTGCTTGTCAAATTCCGAATTTACCTCGCTTGGTATCCCATACACATCTCTCTCGACAATAGAGGATATTCTCTTGAGATCATGCGAGGGTGTATCATCGAATATTCTTGCGAGATCGTGGAATATTGACAGTTTAAGGGAAATCACAGAAGAGCTTGTGCAAAATGCAAAGGAAAACGGCACTAACTTTGTTATAGCACCGTCTCCTAAAATTAAATTCAATCCGTATAGCTCCGCCATATCTGAAGACCCGTATCTTGCTGGCGAGATCGTTGGTGCTTATCTTAGCGCGATCCATCTTGCAGGCGTTCCTGCGTGTATATCCGGCTTTAGACTTGAAAGCGATGACGTGGATTATCTCGATCTGGAGCCCAGCAAGAGAATTGTTTATGAATATTTCATCGCTCCTTTCAGAATTGCAGCAAAGCAGGGCGACTGTCACACGGTGATGGCCTCTGTTTCCGGACCAGGAAACGGTTACGGTGATGCAAATCTTAAGCTTATGCTTTCAGCTGAATCAGGTCTTTTCCATGTCAATATGAACGTTCTTTGCGATGAGCACACTCCTGAGGCAACCGCCGAGGTGTGGCATGCTGGCGGAATAGTTATGTCTGGAGTTGCAACGGTACTCGAGCATGCGTACGAAAAGTACAAGCAGATAGTAAAAGCAATCCATGAGGGTCACGCGACAGTTAATGATCTCGAGGATGCATATGCTGACGGTAGTGCGATCAGTGATGAAATGATGGACGCCGCCGTTTCTCGCGTTATAGATTTTGCTTTCATGTGCAAGATCGAAAGAGGCGAGACGCTTGAATATAACAATTCCGATCACGATCCATCTGCGGTTGAAGAAGCTTTTACTGAGTCCGAAATCAAGGAGTATCTTTCTGCACAATATTCCTATGAGGATTCTAATGACGCATCGATTGATGAGTCATTTGATGACGAAGTGATCGATGACACCGAGAATATCGAATCAAGTGAGGCATCTGAGCAGGAAGAAATGAATGATTCAAATATGGATCAAGTACAGCCTGATCCTCATGAGGAAATTGAGAATCTGCCTCCTAAAAAGGCTTTCGTCCCCGAACGTCTTTTGGATTCACTGAGAGAATCGATTGTTTTGCTAAAAAACGATAACTCCATTCTTCCCATTAAGTCGGGCTCTAAGCTTGCATTTATAGGAGATGCTGCTATTTCCGAAAAGGGCGAGAATTTTGCCGTTGAGCTTGCATCTATGATAAAAACACCTTGTGTAGGAATTACAAAAGGATATGCACTTAATAACGATAAGAATGAGTCATTTTTTGATAACGCCTTAAAGCTTGCATCTGCAGCGGATATTGTTTTTCTGTTTTTGGAGATCGATTCAAGGCGAAAGGACAAAATATCCTTGACAAAGCATCTTGAATTGCCCGCAAATCAGGCGGCGCTTCTTGAGGCATTAAAGCCTTATTCACATAAGCTTGTCGCTGTTGTTGGCGGCGATATTCTGCCTGCCGCAAGCTTTGATAAAGACGTAAGCGCTTTGTTGCTTGCACCTATTGGAGGTCAGAATTGCGTTAGAGCCTTAGCCGAGGTCGTTACAGGCATCTACAATCCTTCAGGCAGACTCACCGAGAGCTATTATGACTATCCCTGTGAGACGTTTGAAAAGATTAAGCTGAACAAGGATACAAAAAGGAACAAAATAGGGCCCTTTATAGGCTACCGTAATTATGACAGCTCCTCTTCCTCAATAAGATATCCTTTTGGTTTTGGATTATCTTATACAGAATTTAAGTATTCAGACATTGTCGTTTATGGAAAGAAGGTCAGCTTTACGCTTCGAAACACCGGAGAACGAAAGGGAACTGAGACTGTTCAGGTCTTTGTCGGCAAAAAGGATTCTCAATATATTCGTCCTTACAGAGAGCTTAAGGCATTTAAGCGCGTTGAGCTCAATCCCGGAGAGGCGACACGTGTAGAAATAACTGTTTCAGATCTTTCCATCTTCGATGAGGATAAAAATCAATTTATTGTTGAGGGTGGCGCGTATGAAATATACGTCGGATCATCGCTTAACGATATAAAACTCGTTGGCGAAATGCACGCAGAGTGTGCATCAAAAGCGAACGATTTAAGAGGGAAAGAAAGCAGCGCAGATTACCTGCAATCTGAATCTAACATTTTACTTGACAATTACACCTTGGAAACACGGGGGAAGAAAATGAAAAGATCACATAAATGGATGGTTGGTTACATAATAGGCTTGGTTTTTGCCGCGATTATTAACGCCGTTCTTATTATTACTAAAATAGGACTTGATGATGATTACAGTGTTTTGGGACGCGTATTCCTCGCTACTATAGTTGTCTTCAACATTTTTGCGATATCCTTTATTGTTTTTGCGATTATTAAGGATTCAATCAGCATCAAAAAGTTCCGCCAGTTAAAGATGAAGCAGGAATTGGAATCTATAAATGAAAGATTTTCCGATGCTATTCTTCTTGAAGAACTGGACATTGATAAGTTATTTGTAAAAGAATTTGATGATGTATTCAATAAGGAAATGGATGCAAAGCCCCGTCCGGGATTTGACCTTTCCGACTACTCAAGATTCGTTGATGATGAGATGAATTTTGTTGTTGCGCATCGCGCATTGATTGATCACGCATCAAACAATAATATTTCTCTTGCCGAGGATATGCCCGGTAATCTCTTGGCGGCTTTTGCTACATCGAGACTTCTTCTTCTCAATTCAGCAAATGATGACTACACAAGAAGATTTACCGGTGTCCTTGCGCAGTATTTCGGCACAGAGGAATATTTCGAGCAGCTTGACAACAGCTTTATCGACGGAAATCTTCTCATAGTAAAAACAGGCGAGGATGCAATTCGTCATACTGCGATCACAAAGATGATCAAGTCTGCGCAGGATCATAAGGAAAAGATCCACTTTGTCACCTTGACAAATATGACATCTGACCTTCTTACAAATCTTTTTGCAAGATACATTCGTTATCTCAACAATCCCGAGCGCGAGTGTGTTGTATCGGTCAATGATGAAAAATATACCATCCCTGAAAACGTGTGGTTCTTGGTTTCCATGAAGGACGGCGAAAATATCCAGAGCATCCCCGTGTACATGGCAGAGCTTATTACAACTCTCAATGTCAATTATTCGGATAAGAGCGTTTTCGATAGCTCCTATTCTGAGTCTATGACAAATACAGAAGAGCAGCGTGATTTGCTCACTCTTGGATATTACCAGCTAAGCTTTATGGGTGAAAAGGCAAAGAAGGGATTTCTTCTCAGCGAGGACCTTTGGAAGAAGGTTGATAGCCTGGAGGAATACGCTAACAAGCATTCTTCGTATAGATTTGGAAACAAGCTTTGGCTCAGACTCGAGAAATATTTGGCTGTTCTCAGCTCTTGTGAATTTGAATCTATTGTTGCTCTCGATAATACACTCAATTCAAACCTTGTTCACGTCCTTCAGATCGTTCTCGACGGAAAGCTTCAGGATGATGACAGAGGTCTTTTGGAGGCTCTGGAGCTTTTCTTCGGCGAAGACAGCGTTCCCGCTTGCCGTAAAACTCTCAAAGGCGTAACTTTGATGTAAACCTAACTTTTAATAGGAGTTCTATAAATGTTTACTAATTTATTTAACAGCATGTCTTCTGATTGCATGTATTTATACTCAGGTTTTCTTGATGTTCTATCTTCAAGATATGCTGTAATTATCTACGTTTTTGCTGTGTTTGTAATTATAGGTGTATTGATTGCAACTATTATGTCAAATGACTTTAAGAACAACAATAACTCATCAAAAACGCAAGCGCTAAATACCGATAAAGGCAATGCCGAGGCTACTGATGATGAATCCGAAGACCGCGCACCAAGATTTTGCATGCTGTGTCAGATAGATGAAAACAGAGCAAGCTTTACTGAAAGACGGTTTGATGACGGAGTAAGCCTCAGGAGATTCTGTGATAATTTCAGAGATTATGCGGCAAGTGAG
>JAZUBI010000116.1:0-2946 GCA_045638385.1 Eubacteriales bacterium | reverse complement strand
TTTTCCAGGGAAAATACACGAACCTGCGTTGCAGGATTCGTTGCGGGCTTGCTGCGCAAGCTATCCGCCCAAGTCCCCCCACACCCCCAAAACCCCAACCTATATAAGGTCATGGTTAAAACGGTTTACTAAACTACACCGTGTAGCACAAGCATAGTCTATCTGCTATCGTGTTGCAAGTGTATTTTTGATTTGGCAAACTGTTTAGTTTTTCTTCACGGCTACAAAATTCCGTTAAAATACACGAGGCGTCTGCCTTCCCTTGTCAGGGAAAATGCACCACGCAGTGGTGTGTGAGTAGAACACTTCAACGTGTCTACCGTTAAACACGCGCGAGCACCGACATCTTATACCGTAAGTCCTTCTCTTAGAGCAAAGACGGTTGAAATCGTTAGTCTTCTACTCATCCGTCTCGACTTCGTCGAGCCACCTTCCCTCACAAGGGAAGGCTAACGCAAGGCGAATTCAAACAAAATTTGAAGCCGTGAAGGCCCCCCGAAAACCCCAATTTATCTTTCCTCCCCAATCTGCGAGAGCAACGTTGCGGCAAACATAAGCCCGCAACCGATAAATTCAAACGTGCTCGGCACCTGAGCGAGCATAAGTGCGCCGCCGAGCACGGCAAAAACGCCCTCAAGGCTCATAATAATAGATGCGACCGTCGGATGCGTGTGCTTCTGACCGACAATTTGAAAGGTGTAAGCAACGCCGCAGGACATAATACCCGCATACGCGATCGGAATAGCCGCCGCGCCAATTCCCTCAAAAGTGGGAGTCTCAAAAACAAAAGCAAAAATAACCGATAAAAGTCCCGCCGTCAGCATCTGCACCGCGCAGTACTGAACGCTGTCGTATTTTTTCGACAAAATGTCAAGCGACATGATCTGAAACGAGAAAAAGAGAGCCGCAAATAAAACGAGAACGTCACCCAAGCCCATCGAGAAACCCTCGCTCGTCATGCAAAGGAACCAAAGACCGACAAGAGCAAGCACAATACAAAGCCAAAGCTTCAAGGAGACCTTTCGCCCAGCAAACAGCCCCAAAACGGGTATCATCAAAAGATACAGCGCCGTTAAAAATCCCGCATGCCCAACGCTCGTGTAAAGCATTCCAACCTGCTGAAATGAAGATGCAATAAACAAAAAAACACCCGATATTGCCGCAGAGCATACCAATTTAAAGGGTAAAAATCCGTGCTGTGCACCGTCCTTGCGCTTTTTAGTAAAATGAATTATCGCCGCTACCGGAAAGAGGAAAAGCGCGGCAAGAAGCATCCTCGACATCTGAAACGTGAAAGGACCTACCGAATTCATGCCCGCGCTCTGTGCGACAAAGGCAAAGCCCCATATCACCGAGGCTATAAGTAAAATTAAGCTTCCGCGCAGCTGCTTTGACATGTTTGTTCCTCCGAAATTCTATTTAATATCACCGAAAGCGCAAGCTCTATCGCCCTTACGTCCTCCGAAAGCGGCAAAGACGGCATATTTTCCTTGCCCTCTGTCTGCTCCGGCAAAAAGGGAATGTGAATAAATCCGGCAATCGCGCCAAGACCGCTCACTGCGATGTGATGCAAAACGCCGTACATAAGATGATTGCAAACAAAGGTACCCGCGCTGTTAGAGACCGCCGAGGGTATTCCCTCACCCGAAAGCGCGCCAACTATCTCCTTGATCGGAAGAGTTGAAAAATACGCCGCAGGCGCACCCAAAACAATAGGTTCGTCAAAAGGTCTCTGCCCCTCGTTGTCGTCTATCCGAGCGTCCGAAATGTTTATAGCAACTCGCTCGGGCGTGACCTTGTCACGCCCGCCCGCCTGCCCGATCATCACGACGGCATCGGGGCAAAGCTCGTCTATTTTCCGCACAACAAGCTCAACCGACTTGTAAAACACAGTCGGCACCTCAATTTTTTCAATTATTGCGCCATCAAAATGCGCAAGCTTGACCGCCTCAAGCGCGGGATTTATCTTCTCACCGCCAAACGGATCAAACGCGCACAAAAGAATCCTTTTCATATATACACTCCTTAATTTTCTAACTCCAATTATACACAAAACGGCGAAAAAAGTCAAGAAAAACGCGTGAATATTCCCAAGCTTCCGTGTCAATAATTTAAGTGACACAAAAGAAAGGAAGGTAAATTTTATGTCACCCAAGGAATTACTCTACATTGAGGACGCGCTCGGACACGAGGCGCAGATGAAGGCAGCCTGCACAGATTTTTCCACCAAGCTCCAGGATCCCGACCTCAAGGGATTTGTAAGCCAGCTTTCGCAGAAGCATAACGAATGCTTCAACCGTTTTTACGGACTTTTGAATTAAGGAGGGGCAAGAAATGAACGACAAGGAGATCATGACAAACATCCTGAACGCCGTCAAGGGAGAATGCGACCTGATGATGCACGGCGCGATCGAATCTGCTACGCCGAACGTCCACGGAGCATTCACGCAGAGCTTCAACGACATGCTCACAATGCAAAATCAGATCTACGCCAAGATGGCGCAAAAGGGCTGGTACCCGGCAGAAAACGCACCGCAGGATCAGATCAATAAGGTCAAGCAAAAATTCGCGAATCAGTAAAAATTGCAAACTCCAAAAAGCGGTGGATAACCACCGCTTTTGCCTTATTCAAATTTTGATTTGTCGTGGCGTTCGCCACGGTAAGAGCGAAGCAGCTTAAAAGTTTTTCCGTCGCTTTTTTCAAAAAGCGACAAGTCGGGTCGTAGCCATGTCGTTCTGTGTGCCAAGGAGTTGCAATAGTTGCTTGTCTTCCTAAGACCGCTTGGCCTCCGACTTAGTCGCCACGGCGATGTCTTTTGAAAAGTTTTTCCGTCGCTTTTTTCAAAAAGCGACAAGTCGGATCGTAGCCATGTCGTTCTGTGAGCCAAGGAGGTGCAATAGTTGCTTGTCTTTCTAAGAACGCTTGGGGTCACGGTTTGTTGCTGC
>JAZUBI010000115.1:0-1229 GCA_045638385.1 Eubacteriales bacterium | reverse complement strand
TCCTTTTCCCAACGGGAAACAGCTTGATTTGAAACGCCGAGCGCGCCCGCAAGGTCTTCTTGCTTTCTTCCATCGCGCTTGCGCAATTCTTTTATTTTTTCTCCAAGTGTAAGTTTCATAAAAACCTCCGAAATATTTATTACACCGGTGTGATTTTATTATATCTTATACTGGCTCACATTTCAATAATCAATCAGTTGTTTGATAATCACGCAACGGTTGATTTTGGCTTTGCAATGGAGGGGAAAAACGCCTGTACATATTGACAATCATCTATATATCTGCTATACTATATATAGATAAACGTCTATGGGAGGTACTTTGATGGACGAAATGAAAACGGCACTCATATTCAAAGCGTTCTGCGATGAGAACCGCATCCGCATTTTGAAGATGCTCCGAAGCGGAGAAAAGTGCGCCTGCAAGCTGCTTGAAGAGTTGAACGTAACCCAGCCCACGCTGTCTCACCATATGAAGATCCTTTGCGACTCCGGCGTTGTGGTTGGTCGCAAGGAAGGTAAATGGATGCACTACTCTATTTCGGGCGAGGGAGCGAAGATTGCAAAGGATTTGCTAAAGGAACTAACGTCCTCCGATTGTGGATGCAGAGAAGAAAAAGGATGAATGATACAAGTATGAAAGATGAATGTTTGATTTGCGGTGCGCCGCTTAAATATTTGGAAACCGAACAGCAGATGGAATGTGCCATCTGCCACAAAAAAGAAAACAGTAATACCGTATGCCGTAATGGTCATTACATATGCAACGAATGCCACACCGGAGGAATGGACAGCATCATCGGTCTATGCCTTTCGGAAAAGTCGAAAGATCCGATCGAGATCATTCAAAAGATGATGGCTCTGCCGTTTTGTCATATGCACGGTCCCGAGCATCACGTTATGGTCGGCTCAGCACTTCTAACTGCCTATAAAAACGCAGGCGGCAAACTCGATCTGCCCAAAGCCCTATCCGAAATGCAAGCACGGGGCAAAAAGGTTCCCGGCGGTGCTTGCGGTTTTTGGGGAGCTTGCGGTGCAGGAGTGAGCGCGGGAATGTTTGTGTCCATCGTGACAGGCTCCACTCCGCTTGCAAAGGAAGCGTGGGGGCTCTCTAATAAAATGACCGCATCCGCTCTCGGTGCCATCGGTGAGGTTGGCGGTCCGCGTTGCTGTAAGCGCGATTCTTATCTTTCCATCATCAAAGCCGTTGAATTTGCAAAAGAGTATCTG
>JAZUBI010000114.1:0-4767 GCA_045638385.1 Eubacteriales bacterium | reverse complement strand
GTTGCCCGTGGCCTTATTGCACAGGTAACCGACGAGCCCGAAATCAGAGAACTTGTGAATTCCGGTAAAGCCGTTTTCTATATTGGCTTTGACCCCACGGCCGACAGTTTGCACGTTGGTCACTTTATGGCTCTTTGCCTTATGAAGCGTTTGCAAATGGCAGGCAACCGTCCCATTGCTCTTATCGGCGGTGGTACAGGCTATATTGGCGACCCTTCGGGCAGAAGTGACCTTAGAACAATGATGACTCCCGAAATGATTCAACACAACTGCGACTGTTTTAAAGAGCAAATGTCAAAGTTCATTGAGTTCGGCGAGGGCAAGGCTCAAATGGTTAACAACGCCGATTGGCTCTTAAAGCTTAACTATATCGACGTTCTTCGCGAGGTTGGCCCCTGTTTTTCCGTTAACAATATGCTTCGTGCCGAGTGCTACAAGCAAAGAATGGAAAAGGGTCTTTCTTTCCTTGAATTCAACTATATGATTATGCAAAGTTACGACTTCTACCATCTTTTCAAAGAATACGGTTGTAATATGCAGTTCGGCGGTGACGACCAGTGGTCTAATATGCTTGGCGGCACCGAACTTATCCGTAAAAAACTTGGTAAAGACGCTTATGCTATGACCATAACATTGCTTATGAACTCCGAGGGCAAGAAAATGGGCAAAACTGCTAACGGTGCAGTTTGGCTTGATCCCAACAAGACCTCTCCCTACGACTTTTATCAGTATTGGAGAAACGTAGGCGATGCGGACGTATTGAAGTGCATCCGTATGCTCACATTCCTCCCCATCGAGGAGATCAACGCAATGGATTCGTGGGAGGGCTCTCAGCTTAACACCGCTAAAGAGATCCTTGCATATGAGCTTACCAAGCTCGTTCACGGTGACGAGGAGGCAAATAAGGCTCAGGCTCAGGCAAAGGCACTCTTCGGTGCGGGCGGCGAAGCAGATGCGCCCACAGCAGAGATGCTCGAGGAGGACTTCTACATGGAGGGTAAGACCGACGTTCTTACAATGCTCGTAAGAAGCGGACTTTGCAAATCCAAGTCAGAGGCTCGCCAGGCTGTTCAGCAGGGCGGAGTTTCTGTTGACGGCGAGAAGGTCGCAGACATAAAGACATTCTTCTCAAAGGAAGACCTCAAGGACGGAAAGCTTCTCCGCAAGGGTAAGAAGTCTTACATGAAGGTCGTATTTTAATACAATATAAGACGGGGGCTGATAGTTCAGCCCCCTTATTCTGATATTTTTATCCGTTTTATATTGTATAAAGCGTTTTGCCGTGGTATAATAGCCTAAAGGAATAGCTTTTCTCAAAAATCAACGGAGGATCAAGCATATGAGCCACGAATATACGGACGTAAATGAAATGTTCCCTACATCCGAGCTTTTCAGAGTTTTTGCGGACGGCAAGGAGCTGAAGGTAGTAAAAGATGATGAGTACGATTATGTAAACATCATAACAACCGATATTGTAAATATCGAGGTAAAGATCAATTCAAGCATCGAGCGGATCGATCTTCGCCCCACCCGCCGCCAAAAGAAATTTTCTATTGAGGGCGACACAGTAAGCTTTATGATGTCATACGGCGATTATTACAGCCTGGAGCTCAACGGAGATCTCTCAAGACCGCTCCTGCTGTTCTGCGACGAGCCTATCACCGCCGCAAAATACGAGGGGCAGAATCTCATTTATTTCAAGCCCTATTCATATAACAAGGTCGATATAATCACTCCCGAGAGTGATACCGTCATATTTATTGACGAGGGAGCGGTTATGGACGGTAAGATAGATGCCAACAGTGTATCAAAGCTCAGGATCGTCGGAAACGGCTATATCTTTGCAAAAAACCGCTTGAGCGGTGGCGGCGCTCACCCGATCAACCTCGAAAACTGTACAGATGTTGAGATAAACGGTATTACCATCGTCGGATACCACACTTGGAACATACGCCTCTGGAAATGCCGTGACGTGCTGATGCAAAACGTCAAGATCATGTCCTATAATGAGTGGAGCGACGGAATTGACGTTATGTGCAGTGAAAATATCGTGATAAGACACGTATTCGTCAAAAACGAGGACGACTGTATATGTATCAAGGCATCAAAGCATCGCCCGTACAATTACGAGGGCGGCGATGCGCGCAATATATTGGTTGAGGATTGCGTTCTTTGGAGCGGTCCGCGCGGCAACTCGCTTGAGATAGGATATGAGCTTAACAACGGAACTATCGAAAATATACTTTTCCGCAACATTGACGTGATTCACCGCCAAACAAGAGATCCGAAATTTAACAGAACCGTCATTTCAATTCATAATTCGGGCAATACGACCGTTCGTAATATTACTTATGAGAACATTTACGCCGAGGAGACCGAGGAAAACTTCATCATGCTTGCGAATATGTACATTCCCATCTGGGGACTTAGCGGCGGAAGCATCGAGAACATTCGTCTGCGCAATGTGACTCTTGCGGGAGGCGAGCTTCGTCCGTCATATATCAGCCGCCGCCCTATGGGCTTGCCCGAGGGCAACGAGCATTCCTGCACGATGAAAAACATCATCTTTGAAAACCTTGTGATACACGGAGAGCATATAGACTCGCCCGACAAAGCAAAGGATTTCGGATTCTCAATTGAGGATGGCATAGAAGGACTCAAATTTGTATAAAAATAAAAACAGCGTACAGATCGCGATATCTTAACATAGGGAGTATCACGTTATCCGTACGCTGATTTTTATGCCAGCTCGCCTCTTAAAAAAGACATTATCTTCTTTTCCTCGCGGGATACCTTGACCTGAGACAGCCCCAATATTTGCGCTACCTGCTGCTGTGTCATATCACGGTAATAGCGAAGCAGGACTATTTTGCGCCACTCCATGGGCATCTTGTTTATCGCTTGTCCGAGAGATAACCTGTCGGTAAGGTTTTCAAGCTCGTCCGCTGATTCGCGATCGGGAATTATAGAATCAAGAGTTTTTGAATCCTCGCCGTAAACGTTGTCGGATAGCGAGGAGATCGGAGACACGGCATCCATGGCTACCGCCGCCTCCTCAACACTCACTCCGGCAAAGGCGGCAAGCTCTCCTATTCCCGCTTCTCTGCCCTCCTCTGTCATTATTCGCGTTTTCTCCCTCATTATCGTGATTCCGGTTTTTTTATAGCTTCGGCTGACGCGGATAAGTCCGTCATCGCGCAGATGACGGCGTATCTCTCCGACTATAAGCGGAACCGCGTATGTGGAAAATGCCGTTCCGCGTTCAATATCAAAGCTGTTTATTGCCTTGATCATTCCGATCATGCCTATCTGCATAAGATCCTCAAACTCTGTCCCTCTGTCTCGGAATTTGAGAGCAAGACTTTTTACAAGCGCTGTGTTTTCAGTTATCAGCATTTCACTTGCGCGCTCGTCTCCGCTCTGGGCGCGAAGAATGAGGTCGCGGTTTCTTAAATATCTCTCGTCGTGTATTTCTGCCTTGTCATTAAGATCTCGGATGTGTTCTGTATTCATGGAGCTCTCCTCTTGCTTGATTTATCGGAATGCCCGATTATGTATCCCTGCTCCTGAACACCTTGTACATAACTATTTTTGTTCCTCTGCCAAGTCGCGAAGAGACGGCTATCCTGTCTGTAAAGCTCTCCATTACGGTAAAGCCCATTCCGCTTCTCTCACCTTGTGCATCTGTGGTAAATAGCGGCTGTCTTGCCTCTTTTACGTCCTCGATACCGCATCCCTTGTCCTTGATTTCGATTTTTGCCACCCTGCCCTCAAGCAGAGAAACGGTTATATATATAAGTCCGTCTGTGTGCTTGTATGCGTGAACGATACAGTTAGTCACCGCCTCGCTGACTGCGCACTTTATATCTGCAAGCTCAATGGCGGATGGATCAAGCTGTGAGCAAAACGCCGCAACGGCGGCTCTTGCCATTCCCTCGTTTGCCGAAAGCGCGGGGAGCTTTAATTGCATTTTATTTAACACTTTTCCCGAAAATACACTTTTTCTCATTTTGTCTCTCCTTTTTTGAGATTGTTTGTCGCGCGGCTCTCGTTTTTCGACATAAGAGCTCCGTCTGCCGCCCTCTTGTGGCAAGCGGCTCTGCGCTTGATCTCTCTTGTTGCCTGACGGCTCTTGATGGCATCCTCTTTTGCTCCCGAATGAATGATACTTATAACTCTCTCCATTCCGGCAAGACTCATTATTCTCTCTGTCGCAGGACTTGGGTCAAGCACGCAGGTCTCGCCCCCAATCCTTTCCATAAGAGAATAGCGCCCCATGATAAGTCCAAGTCCGGAGCTGTCCATAAAATCAACCGCGGACATGTCGATTATCAGCCTTTTCGGGGGATTTCCCCTTATCATGTCATCCATACTGACTCTGAGCGCGCTCGCACTGTGGTGGTCGATCTCGCCCCTTAGCTTAATTTTCAATGTAAGCCCGTCAAATTCACTGTCAAATCCGGGTTTTCTGTCTCTTTTTGCGCACATTTTTGCTTCCTTTCGCTTTCAATTCGTCTTTTATATGATTTTAGCATAACGTAAATGCGAATATTGTCACATCTCGCTGTCGAATAAAAAATATAAAATCTTCAAATTTTGATTTGTCGGTGGGTTGCAACGGACAAACGTTAGCCTTCCCTTGTGAGGGAAGGGGGACCACGCAGTGGTGGATGAGTAGAATACGCTACCGTGTCTATCGTTAAACACGCGCGAGCAGCAATGCCTTACACCGTAAGACTTTCTTTCGGGTCAAAGACGGTTGAAATC
>JAZUBI010000113.1:0-2079 GCA_045638385.1 Eubacteriales bacterium | reverse complement strand
TGCAAATACTGCGCCGCCCACATCTGATGCTGTCCTACGTCGGTAACGTAGATCGCATCCTTACCTGCAAGCTCGCAAGCCTTTCCGATAATGTAGTGAGGCCTGAGCTCGGTGTCGGAATCGGTGGGAGTGTAGCACTTTTTACGCCAAAGCTCTATCTGACTCATCCAGGCATCGTGCTTTGCAGGCTTTATATACTTGAGCATCTCGCGCAGAACCGCCTTAACGTCTCCTACGATGCTGTAATCGGCAATAACGTTCTTGTTGATCTCGCTCGGGTCAATGTCGATGTGAATGATTCTCGCATTTTGAGCAAACTTCTCGGTGTTGAGCGCAACTCTGTCCGAAAAACGTGTTCCGATCGCGATAAGCACGTCACTCCTGTGAGCCGCAATGTTTGCGGTGTATGTTCCGTGCATTCCGATAAGACCGAGATTGTTTTTCTCACCGTATCCAAGCACTCCTGCCGCCATAAGCGTGTATGCGGCGGGGATGTCTGCGCGTTCAATAAGCTCGCGAAGCTCAGCTCCTGCCTCGGAAAGCCTTACACCGCCTCCGAAGTAAATGCAGGGACGCTCGCTTCTGTTAATAAGCTCTGCGATCTCCTCTACGTTGCCCTTGATCTCCGCGGTGCGTCCAACCTTAACAGCCTCCATAGGCTCGTAATCGGTGATAGCCGCAGTAACGTCCTTCGGAATATCGATAAGAACGGGGCCGGGACGGCCGCTTCCCGCGATCTCAAAGGCGCGGCGAACGGTATCAGCAAGCTCGCCGACGTCGCGAACGACGAAATTGTGCTTTGTAATGGGCATTGTGATACCCGTAATGTAAACCTCCTGGAAGCTGTCGCATCCAATAAGGGGATTTGGTACGTTTCCGGTTATGGCAACCATGGGAACGCTGTCCATGTATGCGGTGGCGATACCTGTAACAAGGTTAGTCGCGCCGGGGCCGCTGGTAGCAATAACTACACCGGTCTTTCCGGTAGCTCTCGCGTAACCGTCCGCGGCATGAGATGCGCCCTGCTCGTGCGCAGTCATGTAGTGGGTTATCTTATCGCTGTACTTGTAAAGCGCATCGTAGATATTGAGCACCGATCCTCCGGGATAACCGAAAACGGTGTCAACTCCCTGCTCTATAAGCACGTTGACAAGAATTTCAGAACCGTTAAGCTTCATTCTATCCTCCTGAAAATTGAATTGTATCGCAAAAAGACAAAAAAGCCCTGCCTCTTTAAAATTAAAGAGACAAAGGGCTAAAAAACTCTCTGCGGTACCACTCTTATTGTCGCATTTGCGACCGCTCTGCTTTTACCTATCAGTAAAACCGTCCATGATAACGGGGACTGCCGTCTGCTTCTACTTTGCCGCAAGCGCGGTGTTCGGGCAGATGCTCCGGGATGAGCTTCATTCGTTCAAGCTACCGACTCGCATCGACCGTCGGCTTTCTGAAAGCTTTAGCGGATTACTGGTTCCCTTCATTGCATTTATATGTATGTGGAAATTATACCACAGTTTGCGTGCTTTGTCAAGGAAAACGCCGATTTTTTTTCACTCTCATGAAAATATATAGGTTTTCACAGTTTTGCACAAGTTCAAGCTCGGTTTTGTAGCACTTTAACCAATTAAATTACTAAAATTTAAAGCCAAACGAGCTCTTTTTCGTTTGGCTTCAAATAATTGTATATGCAATGCGTACAAATTTTTCAAAAAATCGCAACTCACATCGCCCCGCTTTTTTTAAAGCAATACTCCCATCTAAATGAGAATTCACCGCAATTTCAAATTTTGATTTATCGAACTGTTTAATTTGTATTTCACGGCTGCAAATTTCCCTCACGTCACGCCTTGCGTTAGCCTTCCCTTGTGAGGGAAGGTGGCTCGGCGAAGCCGAGACGGATGAGTAGAAGGCTAACGATTTCAACCGTCTTTGCTCAGAAAGAAAGTCTTACGGTGTAAGGCATTGCTGCTCGCGCGTATTTAACGATAGACACGGTGGCGTATTCTACTCATCCACCACTGCGTGGTCCCCCTTCCCTCACAAGGGAAGGCTAACGCCACGCGTAATTTAACGGAATTT
>JAZUBI010000112.1:0-4973 GCA_045638385.1 Eubacteriales bacterium | reverse complement strand
GTTAAACACGCGCGAGCAGCAATGCCTTACACCGTAAGACTTTCTTTCTGAGCAAAGACGGTTGAAATCGTTAGTCTTCTACTCATCCGTCTCGGCTTCGCCGAGCCACCTTCCCTCACAAGGGAAGGCTAACGCAAAGCGCAATCAAACAAAAATTTGAAGCCGTGAACCCACCGATAAATTGCAATTTTTATATTACGGCTAATAATTACATTAATTTTAAAAAAACTTGAAAGGAAATATAAAAAATGGGAAAAGACGTTATAATCGCGTGTGATTTTGACAGCGCGGAAAAGGTATTTGCATTTCTTGATAAGTTTGAGGGCAAAAGAAAGCCCTTTGTAAAGATCGGAATGGAGCTTTACTATGCAGAGGGCCCGCAGATCGTGCGTGAGATCAAGAATAGAGGACACAAGATCTTCCTCGATTTGAAGCTTCACGATATTCCCAACACGGTCAAAAAGGCAATGGCGGTGCTTTCCCGTCTTGACGTTGATATGACCAACCTCCACGCATCGGGCACAAAGAGAATGATGGAGGCGGCTATTGAGGGACTCACCCGTCCCGACGGAACTCGCCCCATGCTCATCGCGGTAACACAGCTTACCTCGACAGACCAGGAGTCGATGGAGAACGACCTCCTTATCAAGCAGCCTATCGCTGCCGTAGTTATGCACTACGCATCCTGCGCAAAGGAGGCAGGACTTGACGGTGTAGTTTGCTCACCTCTTGAGGCAGGCAAGGTACACGGCCGTTGCGGCGAGGGATTCGTAACAGTTACCCCCGGAGTTCGTTTCGCTGACGGTGACGTTGGAGATCAGAAGAGAGTTATGACTCCTGCGGCTGCAAAGGAGATCGGATCTGATTACATAGTTGTCGGCAGACCTATTACCGCGGCAGAGGATCCGGTGGCGGCATACGAGCGCTGCGTAGCGGAGTTTTGCGACTAAATTTTCCTGTTTACGGCGTTGCTCCTCGAGTCCGGCATGACGTAGGTAACTACGCCTGCGCCTTGCCCTCTCCGGTGCGCCTTGTAAACGAAAAAATTAAGTCGGAAGTTGTTTTAAAAAAATAGTTAGCAAATACTGAAGAAACAATTCACAATAGTAGAAAGGAAAAAAATGGAACTTATAGCTTGTCTTATATGGCTTTTGGCCGGTGTCGGAGTATTCATCGTCGGAATGAATTTCATGGGCGACGCGCTTGAAAAGAGCGCGGGCAACGGAATGAAATCGCTTCTCGGCAAGATATGCAACAACCGTTTTTCGGGTGTTGGTATCGGCGCGGGAGTTACGGCTATCATTCAAAGCTCGTCTGCGACATCTGTCATGGTAATAGGTCTTGTAAACGCGGGAGTAATGACTCTCGTTCAGGCAACCCCCGTTATCATGGGCGCGAATATCGGTACAACCGTCACGGGTGTGCTTGTCGCGCTTAAGAACGATTTCTTCAATATGGCAATGTATCTTCTTGCCTTTGCGGGAATCATGATGGGCTTTTTCAAAAAGGAAAAGATCAAGATCGCGGGCAGTCTTTGCTCGGGACTCGGTCTTATATTCGTCGGACTTGAGATGATGAGCTCGGAATCCGCTTTTGGCAACGAGCTTGTAAAGGAAATGTTCAGAGGCGTTTTCGAGGTAATAGATTTCCCGCTTCTGCTCATTCTTGTAGGCGCTGTATTTACCGCTTTGATTCAATCATCGTCGGCGGCAACGGGTGTCGTTATCGCGATGGTCGGCACGGGTGTTATGCCGCTTGACCTGGCGCTCTTTATAGTGCTTGGCGCGAATATCGGAACCTGCGTTACCGCGCTTCTCGCGTCTATGGGCGCTAATGCGAACTCAAAGAGAGTTGCGCTGATACATTTCACGTTCAACACGGTGGGAACATTATTTTTCGCGGTGCTTATATGGATGTTCCGCGATACCGCGATAAACATACTCACAACCTTCTTCCCCGGAAATGACGCAATGTCGCTCCAGATGCGAGTGTCGACGTTCCACGTTATATTCAACGTAACCACGACCTTCCTCCTTCTCCCCTTTGTAAAGCAGTTGGTTGCATTCTCAAAGCTCGTTATACGCGACAAGGAGACAGCGGAGGAGACTCGCACACTCAAATACGTCGACGAGCGTATGCTTGCCGTACCGTCCGTTGCTCTCGGACAGGTTAAAAAGGAAATGGACTATATGTTAGGCCTCGCGTACAAAAATACTGCGCTTTCCTTTGACGCGCTTTGCAGCGGAGAGGACAAGCACGGCGATACGATCAGGGAAAACGAGGCTATCATAGATTTCACTAACGGCGCTCTTACAAAGTTTTTGATAAAGCTTTCCGCAGAGGTCGATAGGTCGAACGAGGCGGTAATCGGTTCGTATTTCCACGTTCTTAATGACCTTGAGAGAATCGGTGACCACGCGGAGAACTTCTATGAGATCGGCGCGGAAATGAATGGCAAGGATCTTGCCTTCTCGAATGCCGCTGTCAGTGAGCTCAAGGAGCTTTGCGCTACCGTTACCAAGATGTTTGATATATCAAAGGACGCGTTTGAACATCTCAATAAGGAGAGCCTCTCCGAGCTTACCGCTCTTGAGGAGGAGACCGATGAGATGAAGAGAACGCTTACGGCAAGTCACTTTGCGCGACTTGCGGAGGGCAACTGTACGGTTGACCACAGCCCTTATTTCTCGAGCGCCGTTGTCGGACTTGAGAGAGTTGCGGACCACTTGGTCAACGTCGGATACAGTATACTCAACCCGATAGGTTCACAGAAAGCAGAATATTAATTGAATACATATAAAACTACGGAGGACAAAAAAATGGAACAGTACAAAAGAGAATTTATACAGTTTTTAGAGAACGCGGGCGTGTTGAAGTTCGGTGATTTCACCGCAAAGAGCGGCAGAAAGATCCCCTATTTCATCAACGCAGGCATGATCAAGACCGGAAATGATATAGCAACGCTCGGCGAGTTTTACGCAAAGGCGTATTTCGAGAAGCTCGGCGACCGTAAGAGCGTGCTCTACGGCCCCGCATACAAGGGAATTTCGCTCTCCGTATCTGCGGCGGTAGCACTTTCAAAGAACGGACTCAACGTGCCCTTCTTCTTCAACCGTAAGGAAGTAAAGGATCACGGAGAGGGCGGCGTTTTCGTAGGCTACGTTCCCACTCCCGGCGAGGAGGTCGTAATCATCGAGGACGTTATCACAGCAGGAACCGCGATCAGAGAGAGCATGGAGATCCTTTCTCACCTTGACGGCGTAAAGGTTGCCGCAACCTTCATTATGGTTGACAGAAAGGAAAAGGGACAGACCGAAAAGGGAGCTATGCAGGAGATCGAGGAGCAGTTCGGATTCCCGGTATATTCGATAGTTGACGTTTACGATATTATCGAGTATCTTGAGGAGGACGAGTCCAACCGCGAGAACGTTGAGAGAATCAAGAACTATCTTGCAGTAAACGGAGCAAAGGCATAATTTCGTAAAAAGGAGTCGCAAATGAGACATCTTATCGACATACAGGAGCTTTCCACCGCGGAGATAGCAGAGCTTGTCTCTGTCGCGGAGGATATAATCGCAAACCCTGCAAAGTATGCAGAGTCCTGCAAATATAAAAAGCTCGCCACGCTTTTCTTTGAGCCCAGCACAAGAACAAGGCTCTCCTTTGAGGCGGCTATGTACGAGCTTGGCGGAAACGTGCTGAGCGTATCGAGCGCAGGCTCATCAAGCGCCGCGAAGGGCGAGAGCGTTGCGGATACGGCAAAGACGGTGTCCTGCTATGCGGACATAATCGCGATGCGCCACCCCAAGGAGGGCGCTCCCCTTGTGGCGTCTATGAATTCCTCAATTCCCGTTATCAACGCGGGCGACGGAGGACATAACCACCCCACGCAAACGCTTGCCGATCTTCTCACCATTTGGAGAGAAAAGGGAAGATTTGATAACCTCACAGTAGGATTTTGCGGAGACCTTAAGTTCGGCAGAACGGTACATTCGCTTATCAGTGCGCTTTCAAGATATGCAGGGATCAATATCGTGCTCATCTCCCCCGAGGAGCTGAAGCTTCCGAGCTATGTAAAGGAAGAGTTCTTAAAGCCGCAGGGAATAGCATATAAGCAGACCACAAATCTTCTTGAGGTCATGCCCGACCTTGACGTGCTTTACATGACGAGAGTTCAGAAGGAGAGATTCTTCAATGAGGAGGACTACCTCAGATTGAAGGATAGCTACATCTTGACTCCCGACAAGCTCAAGGATGCAAAGAGCGATCTTTGCATCATGCACCCGTTGCCGAGAGTAAACGAGATAGCGGTTGCGATAGACGACGATCCGAGGGCGTGCTACTTCAAGCAGGTTCTCAACGGAAAATATATGAGAATGGCGCTCATTTTAAAGCTTTTGGGTGTGGAGGTGTAATTTATGAACGTAGATAGCGTAAAGAACGGCATAGTTATCGACCATATCACCGCAGGACTTGGAATGACGGTGTATAACCTTTTGGGACTTGATTCGCTCGATTGCGTTGTGGCGATAATCAAGAACGTTTCGAGCCGAAAGCTCGGCAAAAAGGATATGATCAAGGTGGATGCGGACATCAATTTGAATCTTGACATCCTCGGATACATCGACCCCGGAATTACCGTAAATTATATCAAGGATAGCAAGCTTGTCGAGAAAAAGAGCATAGAGCTTCCCGAAAAGCTTGTCAACGTGGTAAAATGTAAAAATCCCCGTTGCATCACAACGACCGAGCAGGAGCTCGACCACGTATTCAAGCTCACCAACCGCGAAAAGCGCATCTATAGATGTGTCTATTGCGAGGTAAAGGCGCAGTAAATAAAACGGACTGAATCCAAACGATTCGGTCCGTTTTGTTCTAAATTGCAATTTATCGGTGGGGATGCGCGTGGGGGGATTTTCCAGGGAAAAAATCCCCCCACACCCCCAAAACCCCAACCTATATAAGGTTATGGT
>JAZUBI010000111.1:0-1373 GCA_045638385.1 Eubacteriales bacterium | reverse complement strand
AGTACGCCTGCCGCTCCATGCGTTGTAGTCATTGGGAACGGGAGCATCTTTTGCCCACGCTTTGTTATCTGCGGAAATCCGTCCATCCCAATCTTTGTCCTGTACGGTATTAGCAAGAACAAATGCAACACGCTCCATACCGAAGCGGTCGATAACCTCATTTACACAAGAAGTATCAAGGCGGTTATCTCTGTAGTGATCGGCAATCGCATCTTCAATGGCGTTCTTGCAATCCACATTTGCTCTGTGAGAGGCACGGTAGGTTTCAAGCTCGCCGTGCTCTTTTGCAAAAGTCGCAGAAAAGATATACACGGGAAGATTGCGAAGTGCTTCATGCTGAGCTTCGATATTTTTATCGGCTCGGCTTTCAATACACCCTCTGATCGTGTCCATGTGGTCGCCCTCGATTTTCTCAAAGTCGTGGAAGACTTCATCTAAAGGCGACGGCGAAGCAAGTAACGCTTTTGCACGTTCATCGCTTAGATCGTGATACTCCAACGCAAGAACAATGTCCTCACGCATAACGTACTCATAGGCGTGGTTTAAGATTTCATCGGGCGGCTGCGTGAGCAGCCACCCTTTGAATTTTTCCTGTTCGGCAAAGAGCTTTTTATAAAGCTCGGTATTCAGTTCTTCATTGGTCATTAGCGTTCCTCCTTGGAGTGGGGTTTCTTTGTTCCTGTAGGAGATTCCATGCCTTTCATGTCGTTGAGTTTCTGGAGCACAGAGGGCTTCTTTGCTTTCGGTCTTTCTTCCATAGGAAGTACAACCAACTTGCCGTTGAGCCTCATAAACATTTCGGGCGTTTCAAATTTCTCCTTGAACTGCTTCATGTGTTCGGGAGTAAGTGATGTGAAATCATCCTCACCCAAACCGACAATAAGAAACGTACCTGCAACCACATCATAGATTTGTCCGTCTTCATCACGGAGCACTCGGTTCAGTTCGCTTCCTTTCAGTTTCGCTTCCTCATCGCAGATAATAGCCACCGGCTCCTCATAAGGATAGACGGCTTGAATGTAGCCGCCTACCTCATGCTGCAGAGAGGAAAGCCCCGATGATATTTCTTTTGCGTAAGGCTTTTTCTCCGGCTCTACAACGAGCACGGAAATCTTTTCGTTATCCATAATCACAGAACCTCCTCTTTGTGTTTTTTGGTCGGTTCTGTCTTGCTCGGCTTATCGTAGGAATGGAGCTTCTGCAAGACAGAGGGTTTTGCAGATTTGGCAACTTCGGTTCTTACCGGAGCTTCATCTGCCAACGCTTCAAGCGGTGTCTTATCGTCGATATTCAGAGCGATGTTGAGTTCGGCAAGTCTCGCAGATTTCACTCTCAGCTCATTCTCCTGTGGGAACGGTTTGCCGAGTTCTGCT
>JAZUBI010000110.1:0-4353 GCA_045638385.1 Eubacteriales bacterium | reverse complement strand
ACGATAGCAGATAGACTATGCTTGTGCTACACGGTGTAGTTTAGTAAACCGTCTTAACCATGACCTTATATAGGTTGGGGTTTTGGGGGTGTGGGGGGACTTGGGCGCGTAGCTTGCGCAGCAAGCCCGCAACGAATCCTGCAACGCAGGTTCGTGTATTTTCCCCGGAAAATCCCCCCACGCGCATCCCTCGCATCCCCGACAAATCAAAATTTGAAGTGAGGTGTATATATTGCATTATTTTTTTAAATGTGGTATAATATGGTGACAATAATTTAAAGGATGGCGAGACGGTGGACAAGGTTTATCTTGAAATAACGAATATTTGCAATCTTGATTGCTCCTTCTGTCACAAGACGGCGAGGGCGAAGAGGCTGATGAGCGAGGAAGAATTTGAAATTTTGACCGACAAATTGCGCGGCAAGGCGAAATTTCTTTACTTTCATCTTATGGGCGAGCCGACCTTACACCCCCTTTTGCCGAAGTTCATTTCGGTTGCAAAGGAGAAGGGGTTTTCGCCTATAATCACGACCAACGGATCGCTTTTAGCAACCAAGGGTGATGCTTTGCTTAAGGATCTGCCGTACAAGGTCAGCATCTCGCTTCACGCGCCGGAGGCTAACCCTGCCTTTGACGGAAAAGGCTATCTTGAATCCTGCGTTGCCTTTGCAAGATCGGCGGCAAGGATGGGGTGCTATATTGCGCTGAGGCTTTGGAATCTCGGCTCAGGCGCTGATAATTCCGACATTTTAGCCTTTTTAAGGCGTGAATTCCCGAATGAGTGGGTCGATCTTCGCGGCGGCAGCAGTCAGCGGCTTGACATGAGGATATTCCTTGAATGGGGTGAGCGCTTTGACTGGCCCGACTCCTCTCTCTCGGAGTGCGGCGAGGACGAGGATGCCTTCTGCTACGGTCTGCGCGATCAGATAGGTGTGCTTTGCGACGGCAGCGTTGTTCCCTGCTGCCTTGATGCGGACGGTGCTATTACGCTCGGAAATCTCTTTGACCTATCGCTTGATGAGATCCTCTCATCTCCTCGCGCAAAGGCCATTTACGACGGATTTTCACAGCGTAGAGCGGTTGAGCCGCTTTGCAGAAAATGCGGCTACGCCAAGAGATTTACAAGGCGGCAAAAATGACGGATTTTGAAGGTTTTTTTATAAATCTTTCAAAAATCTATTGACAAATCCCTTTCACGGTGCTAAACTATTCATATAAAATCGAAATGGAGAAAGATCATGTCCCAGAACATTTTTGCATACGGATATTTTTACTTTTATTATTATTACGCGAGGTAATGTAATAAAAGTGATTTGTGCCGGGCAAATTTGAGTGGAACATTCAGATTATTTCTTTTCGTTTAAGCCGAATGCCTACAGCAGAGATCGCTGGGGTATTCGGTTTTTTATTTCAAAATTACTTTCTTAAAGGACGGGCAGAAAAATGATTGCAGTACTTAAAAGCGGAACGACAGACAAACAGATAGAGACATTAAAGGCTTGGATAGAGTCGCTTGGACTTCAGGTCCACCTCTCAAAGGGTGACTATCAGACCATTGTCGGTCTTGTGGGCGACACGAGCCGTGTTGACGAGGATCTCCTTATCAGCCTTGACATCGTTGAGACGGTCAAGCGCATTTCGGAGCCTTTTAAGAGCGCGAACAGAAAATTCCATCCCGATGACACGGTGGTTTCGGTTGGAAGCACAAGTGTTGGAGGCAATATATTCGCGGTAATGGCAGGACCATGCTCGGTTGAAAGCTGTGAGCAGGTGGTTGAGATCGCAAAGGCGGTCAAGGCGGCAGGCGCGACAATGCTTCGAGGCGGCGCCTTCAAGCCGAGAACCTCTCCCTACGATTTCCAGGGTCTTAAGGCGGAGGGAATTGAATTTTTGCTTGAGGCTAAGCGCGAGACGGGTCTCCCCATCGTTACCGAGATAATGAGCGCGGATCATCTTCCCCTTTTCGAGTCTGTTGACGTTATTCAGGTCGGCGCGCGCAATATGCAGAACTTTGAGCTTTTAAAGGAGCTTGGCAGAACGCAGAAGCCCATACTCTTAAAGCGAGGTCTCTCCGCTACCATCAAGGAATGGCTTATGAGCGCGGAATACATTATGGCAGGCGGAAACGAGAACATTATTCTCTGCGAGCGAGGAATCCGCTCCTTTGACTCGCAGTACACAAGAAATATTCTTGACCTCTCCGCTGTTCCGCTCCTCCACGAGCTTACTCACCTCCCCGTGATCGTTGACCCCTCGCACGCGACCGGCTCCTCAAAGCTCGTTCGCCCCATGGCTCTCGCCGCTGCCGCTTGCGGTGCTGACGGTCTTATGATAGAGGTACACAACAATCCCAAGGCTGCTCTTTGCGACGGTCCTCAGTCGCTTACGCCCGATCAGTTTGCGTCTGTTATGGCTGACGTTCGCGGCATATGCGAAAAAATCTGAAAATTGCCGAAATTTTATTGAAATGAGCCTTATTCTCTGCTATAATATACTTAATTATATTGTTATACTAAAATAAGGCGGAAGGATCTCTTATGAAGGTTGGTATAGTTGGACTCGGACTTATCGGAGGCTCTATGGCGAAGTCTTACAGGGCTTACTCTGATGAAATGGGGCTTGATTTTGAAATATACGGATACGATATAAATTCATCCATCGTGAACTTTGCCAAGCTTGACGGCACTCTTGACGGTGTGCTTGACGAGTCGACGGTAGGGCTGTGCGATATTATTTTCGTTTCCCTTTACCCCGTGGCGTCGATAGATTATCTTAAAAACAATTCGCATCTCATTTCAAAGGAGAGCTTTGTTTTCGATCTTTGCGGCACCAAGCGCGACATTTGCGATGTTGGCTTTTCCCTTGCCGAAAAATACGGATACACCTTCATTGGCGGTCATCCTATGGCGGGAACTCACAACTCGGGCTACAAATATTCGAAATCGACTATGTTCAAGGGTGCGCCTATGGTCATCGTCCCCCCGAAATTTGATGATATATCGCTCTTTGAGCGCATCAAGGAGCTTTTGGCTCCCGCGCGCTTCGGCAAGTTTTCATTTACGAGCGCAGAGGAGCACGATCGAATGATCGCCTTTACCTCTCAGCTCGCTCACGTTGTTTCAAACGCCTACGTTAAGAGTCCCACCGCGAAATCCCACAGAGGATTTTCTGCAGGCAGCTACAAGGATATGACTCGCGTGGCTTGGCTCAACGAGGTGATGTGGGCGGAGCTCTTCCTTGAAAACCGCGAGCCCTTGATATTTGAGATCGAGAGCATTATTTCCTCCCTTGAGGAATACCGCGATGCCTTGAAGACGGGTGACAAGGAGAGAATGACCGAGATTTTAAGAGAAGGTCGCCTTGCCAAAGAAATGATAGACGGATAAGGAGCTTTTATGAGAACTGTTACTGTCAACGCCTCGCGCGTTTACGATATAATTATTGAGAAGGGAATACTTGACAGCGCGGGCGAGCTTTCGCTCAAGGTGAAAAAGCCTTGCCGCGCCGTTATACTCACCGACTCGAATGTGGCGCCTCTTTACGCCGAAAGGCTTGAACGCTCACTCTCTTCGTCGGGCTTTACTCCCCTTCGCTTCACCATTCCCGCAGGCGAGGCTTCAAAGAGCGCGGAGAGCTATCTTGCTCTGCTTTCATTTTTGGCGCAAAACAGGATCACACGCTCCGACTGCCTTTTCGCCCTCGGCGGCGGCGTTGTCGGCGATCTTTGCGGATTTGCTGCCGCGACATATCTGCGCGGAATTGAATTTATACAGATACCCACTACCCTGCTTGCAATGGTAGACTCATCTGTCGGCGGAAAAACCGCCATTGATATTCCCGAGGGCAAAAACCTGGTTGGCGCTTTCTATCAGCCATCCCTTGTTATTTGCGACTGCGACGTGCTCTCTACTCTCTCCGACAATATCTTCGCGGACGGATGCGCAGAGGTCATAAAATACGGAATTATCAACGACAGACCCCTTTTCGAAAAGCTGAAATCGCCTATATTGCCCCAAATCGAGGATATAATTGAAAGCTGCGTTCGCAACAAGCGCGACGTGGTTGATGCGGATGAGCGAGACCTCGGTGTCCGTCAGCTCCTCAATCTCGGTCACACCGCCGCTCACTCAATAGAGATCCTCTCGCATTTTGAGATCTCGCACGGAAGCGCTGTGGCTATCGGCACGATTCTTATCACTCGCGCGGCAGTTTCTCTCGGAATATGCCGGGAGAGCGAGCTTGAAGAGGTCATCTCGGTCTTCAAATCCTACGGCCTGCCCACAAGCTCGCCTTACGGCGCAAAGGAGCTTGCCGAGGTTGCTATGGGCGACAAAAAGCGAGCAGGCGACAAGA
>JAZUBI010000109.1:0-1538 GCA_045638385.1 Eubacteriales bacterium | reverse complement strand
ATTTCCGGTTTGGAGTGTGACGGTGATCTCGAAAATTATGTGTACGAAGAGGACAAGGGGCCAAGTCTTATCCGGGAGCATAAGGTTGGTCCGTGCCGGGCAGGAACAGGAGACGTGTTCTCGTCGATGATCGTGGCAGACGCGGTAAACGGGAAAAGTCTTGTAGAAGCGGTAACGCACGCCTCGGCATTTATTGCCAAGGTGCTGCGCCGCACAGTTGAATTAGATATACCCAAAGCAGACGGAATCTGTTTTGAGGAATTTTTGAGTGAGATAGAATAGGAGAAAATCAAAATGCAAAACAAACATACGCGCTTGATGTGCATTGCAGGTGTCTTTACGGCTTTGGTGTTCGTTGTTACCGCTTATTTGCACATCCCGACAAACAATGGCTACATACACGTTGGTGACGGTCTTATCTACCTTGCCGCTTGTATTCTTCCTTGGCCCTATGCAATGGCTGTCGGGGCGGGCGGAGCACTTCTTGCCGATTGCCTTACGGGATTTGCTATATGGGCGCCCGGTTCGGTTGTAATCAAGGCTGTCACCGCACTTCTGTTCACGAACAAAGGCAAAAAAATGATGAGTCTGCGCAACTGGCTGGCACTTATACCTGCCGCTATCATCTGTGCCGGAGGATACTATCTGTACGAATCCTTGATTTACAGTAATTTTGTTGCACCTCTTGCAGGTATTCCCGCATCGCTTACGCAATCGGTGACAAGCTCGATACTGTTTGTCGCAGTAGGATTGACTATTGATAAATTGAATTATAAATCCAAGTTGACCGGAGGACTTTAAGAATGATGACTATAACCTATGCAGGAAGAAACGGAATATACGTAAATTTAACAAACAGATGCCCTTGTGCTTGTACCTTTTGTCTCAGACAGAACAGAGATAAGGTTTTCAACTCTGACTCGCTCTGGCTTGAGAGAGAGCCTACTGTAAAGGAGATTTGCGATAGCATTGATACGTGGGATCTTGCCAAATACGAAGAAATCGTATTCTGCGGCTACGGTGAGCCGACAGAACGCTTGGAGGATCTCTTGAAGGTAGCAGAGTATATCAAGTCGAAAAGCAGTATTCCGATTCGTATCAACACAAACGGTCTTGCAGACCTGATTGCCGGCGAGAAGGTGGCACATAAGCTTGAGGGATTGATCGATACGGTATCCATCAGTCTTAACGCAACCAACAAAGAGGACTATCTGAAGCTTGTTCGTCCTAAATTCGGCATTGATTCATATGACGCAATGCTTTCCTTTACACACGACTGCACGAAATACGTTCCAAATGTTATCATGACCGTTGTTGATAAGGTAACGACCAAGGAAGAGCAGGAAAAGAGCAGAGAAATCTGCGAATCGGTAGGAGCGACCTTCCGTGTCCGCCCTTATGAATCTTAATCTTTAATTTTTCAAAAAGGTATTGCAATCTGATAAAAAAAGGTGTATAATATACTCACAACTGAACAAACGGGAGCTTGTATACAGGCTGAGAGGAAGGTGTGACCTTCGACCGAGAACCTGATTTGG
>JAZUBI010000108.1:0-1684 GCA_045638385.1 Eubacteriales bacterium | reverse complement strand
GGACTTCGTCACCCGCACCGGTGTTGACTCTCTCGCAATCTCCATCGGAACCTCCCACGGCGCATACAAGTTCACTGCAAAGCAGTGCACCAGAAATGCCGAGGGTATCCTCGTTCCGCCTCCTCTCCGCTTCGATATTCTCGAAGAGATCGAGAAGAGACTTCCCGAGTTCCCGATCGTTCTTCACGGTGCATCCAGCGTTCCCCAGGAGTGTGTTGCTGAGATCAATGCTCTCGGCGGCAAGCTTCCCGATGCTGTCGGTATTCCCGAGGAGCAGCTCAGACAGGCTGCAAAGATGGCTGTTTGTAAGATCAATATCGACTCCGATATTCGTCTTGCAATGACCGCGGGTATCCGCAGAGTATTCAACGAGGATCCTTCGATCTTTGACCCCAGAGGCTACCTTTCTGTTGCTCGTTCTGAGGTTAAGAAGATGGTTAAGCACAAGATCGTAAACGTTCTCGGCTCCGACAACACTCTTTAATTAAAAATAAAAAACGGAGACGCGGGGCGCTGTGATCACAGTGCCCCGCAATTTATATAATAATGAAATTTTCCTTTAAAATAAAGACAAATTGGCATGACACGGATGCGGAAAGAAACGTGCGCGCATCAAAGATCGTGGAATATATGCAGGAAACCGCGAACCGTCAATGCGAGGATTCCGGACTTCCGCTTGAGAAAATGAGAGATGAGAAGGGCTTGGCATTTATTCTCGGCGCGCTGTCTTTGAACATTTATAAGCCGCTACACGCCTATGAGGATATAGAGGTCAGAACCTGGTGCAAGGAGGCAAAAAGCTATATATTTCAAAGGTTTTTTGAGATCGTCAGAGGCGGAGAGGTGGTTGCGGAGGCGGCAAGCACTTGGGTGCTTATAGATCTTGAAAAAAGGACGATGGTCAGGGCAGACAGCTGCGCATTTTTTGACGGATGCTTTTATTACGACGAGCCCGTTGATCCTGCGGTCTTGCTTCCAAAAGCCCGTATTTCCAAGGAAACCCCGTTATATGAGGTTGGAAAAAGAAGGATCGCATACTCGGATATTGACTACAATATGCACATGAACAATACGCATTATCCCGATATGATATGCGATTTTTTAAGTGAGATGACAGATAAGAATGGCGCGTACAGAGTTGCCAAAATGTCGCTCTCTTATATCAAGGAATCTGCGCTTGGAGCGACCCTGACGGTGATGAGGAGCGCAATGGGCGAGGATGGAACCGTCTTTGTCCGCACGCTCAACGAGTCGGGAGAGACCTGTCTTGAGGCGGTTGTAAGGCTCGAAAAATAGTATGAATGTATATTCATGAAAATTGTATAATTATTCATTGTAGCTTGTAAAGGGCAACCGCCGCGCGGTTGCCTTTTGTTTGTCGTCTGTAACTCACCGACAAATCAAAATCTGATTATTTTCTGTTTTTATTGACAAATTTTGCGCGCGGTGATATAATTTAAGTAATTGTTTACTAATTTGTCTCTTGCACAAAGGTGTGGGCGGCAAACATTACAAATGGAGGTTTGAGATGCACTTTGAGACGTATGATTGCGACCGATGCGGTGGCGATCTGAAAATGATCGACAGTGAGACCTACAAATGTGAATATTGCGGCAAGGTATTTATCAAACGCGAGGCGGAGGATAAGACTAAAGAGTTCAGAGACATGTTCGATGAAATGAAG
>JAZUBI010000107.1:0-18833 GCA_045638385.1 Eubacteriales bacterium | reverse complement strand
GATAGACTATGCTTGTGCTACACGGTGTAGTTTAGTAAACCGTTTTAACCATGACCTTATATAGGTTGGGGTTTTGGGGGTGTGGGGGGATTTTTTCCCTGGAAAATCCCCCCACGCGCATCCCCGCCTCCCCGACAAATCAAAATTTGAACTACACATAAAAAATAGCAGACGGCATGTCTGCTATTTTTTATGTGATTTTTTCGTACGCGACTCTTTCATCGCCGCTTTCAAGGTATATTGTTCCGCAATGGACAAAGCCGTGCTTTTCAAGCATTTTTCGCATTACGACGTTTCCTCTGTGGGTGTCGATTCTGAGAGAGCCTTTGTTTGCTGATTTTGCTTTATCGGAACAATATTCAATTATCGCCGTTGAAATCCCTTTTCCGCGGGATTTAACGCTTATCGCCACCCTATGGATGGCAAAATAATGCTCCTTGCCGTTTCCCGTAAGCCACTCTCCATCGAATATCTCGTTATAGGTAGGCTCGCAACCTTCGATGAGCGCAAATGTGCCGCATATCTCGCCGTCAAGGATGACGCAATGCGATTGCGACTTTTCGATATCGTCTGAAATTACGTCGCGGTTGGGATAGCCATTTTGCCATTGGTCTATTCCGAGCGCCGCTATTGTAGCGCGTGCCTCGTTAAATATCGGCATTAGAATATCTATGTCGGCGGGGGTTGTTTTTCTGATCTCGGTCACGGCTCTCACCTCAAAATACTATTCTTTCGATCTTGACGACTTTCGTTCCGTCTGCTTCGATAATGACAGCATCCGCGCTTATCTCACCGTCAGCGACTATAAATTGCGACGGCATGTGCATGCGCATCTTTGTAAGCGTGCGCTCGGCATCTACTCCGAGAACGCCGTTGCGGGGTCCTGTCATTCCAAGATCGGTAACGTATGCCGTTCCCTTAGGCATTATCTGCATATCTGCCGTCGGAACGTGGGTATGCGTTCCGAAAATTATGTCTATTTTGCCGTCGAATACGTGTGCGATCGCGTATTTCTCGCTTGTTGCTTCTGCATGCACGTCAAGGATGGATATGTCGTAATTTCCTTCCTCGCGCATAAGTATATATTCAACAGCATCAAATGGATCTCCCACGGGATCCATAAATGCTTGTCCAAGCACGTTCATAATGAGCGCACGGTAGCCCTGAATATCAACTATCGCATAGCCGTATCCGGGTGCGCTTCCGGGGTAGTTTGCAGGGCGGATGATACACTCGCCGTTAGCATCAAGATAGGGGTATATATCTCTCTTGTTCCAAGTATGGTTGCCGAGGGTGATAAAATCAACGCCTGCATCAAGTATCGCCTGCGCGTCCTTTGCGCTGACTCCGTGTATCTCACTTGCGTTTTCGCCGTTGGCGATAACGTAATCTATACGTCGGCTGTCGCGGAGCTTCCAGAGGTTTTTCTTAAGATATTCAATCGATCTTACTCCGACGATGTCACCGATACAAAGTATTCTCATAGTGTTTGACCTTTCTATTTTCCGACACAGAAATTTGCAAAAATTTTTGAAATTATATCTTCAGTGACGGTTCGTCCGTCAAGCTCTCCGAGCGCGGAGAGGGCGTTCTCGACCTCAACGCAGCATATCTCAAGCGGAAGATCGGCGCCTATTGCATCTATCGCACCCGTGAGCGCGGAAATTGCGTTTACAACCGACGCATTCTGTCTTGCATTGGCTATCATTGCGCTCTGACCTATATCAAGCTCGCTGTCAACGTATATTTTTTCTATCTCGCCCTCGAGTATATCAAATCCCTCGCCGCTCTCGGCAGAGACAGGCAGGCTGAGAGAGAAGGGAGTGAGAAGTGATCTTACATTTTCATTTATTCCAAGATCGGATTTGTTGATAAGCGCGACCTTTATGCCGCCAAGCGAGCTGATATATTCGACGGTTGCTTTGTCCTCTCGGTCGGGCTCGCGGCTTCCGTCTATGACGAAGAGAATGAGCTCGGCATTTTCTGCCTCGCGGCGCGCGCGTTCAATGCCGATAGATTCGACCTTATCAGCGGTGTCTCTGAGTCCTGCGGTGTCGGAAAGTCTCAGCGTTACTCTTCCGAGATGGGCTGTTTCGGTGAGTATGTCGCGCGTAGTACCCTCAATGTCGGTAACTATTGCGGCATCTCGCCCGACAATGCGGTTGTAGAGCGTGCTCTTACCTGCATTGGTACGTCCGAGAATGACCGTCGGGATACCCTCGCCTATGGCATGCGCAGTAGAATAGGTCTTTGCAAGGGAAATTAGCGCGGAGAGGTTTTCATTTGCTACTCTGAGCATCTCCTCGCGCGGAATATCCGCCAGATCCTCGTCAGGATAGTCAATGTGCGCGTAGATAGCGGCAAGAATATCGCAAAGCGAGCTGTAAATCCTTTGAGCCTCGGAGGAAAGACGACCTTCAAGTCCCGAGCGGGCGAGCGTTATCTGGTCATCCGATGATGCGGAGAGAAGCTCTCCGAGAGCCTCTGCTCCCGTGAGTGTCATTTTTCCGTTCACAAATGCTCTGCGGGTAAATTCTCCTGCCTCGGCAAGCCTTGCTCCCGATGTGAGGATAGACTCCAAAACACGTTGTGTCAAAAGGATTCCTCCATGGCATGATATTTCCACGGTATCCTCGCCCGTAAATGATGAGGGCGCGCGGAAAAGGACGGCTATGCCGTCATCTATCTGTATTTTTTCACCGTTTTTATACCCGAATACCGAGCCGTAGACCGCTCTGTTGGCATCGTATTTTGAAAGGGCTTTTTTGCTTTTGGGCAAAAACACCTTTTCAGCGACCGCTATCGCATCCGAGCCTGATATTCGAAGCACCGCAATTCCGCCCTTGCCGTACGGCGTGCTTATCGCGGCGATGGTGTCCAATATGCTCATATGTGACTCCGTTCTGTTTTTATGGTTTTGATCTTGACGATATGAGGCTTCAATCCCACCGTGTCAAAATTCAAGTTTAAAAGGGCGGCTGTGCCGCCCTTTGTTTGTTACTTTAGATGATAAAGGGAGCGAGCTGCTCGCGAAGCTTTTCAGCGCCTTCCTCTTTGTCATACGTAAGCTTTATGGGCTTACGAAGGTCAAGAGAGAAGATACCGAGAATGGATTTTCCGTCAACCTTATATCTGCCGGACTCGAGATCAACATCACCGTCAAATCCTACGAGGATGTTTACAAGCTTATAAACGTCGTTAATTTCCTTGAGTTGAATGTTCAGTGTCATAATTTTCTTCCTTTCGGTTATTATTTGCCGTATCACAGAACGACATTCCTTTTTCATTATATATCAGCTTTCGCCGTTTGTCAATAGATTTTGGTTAAATGGTACAGATCAGCTTTTCAATCGCGGCGTATCCGTCGCCCCAGGATTTGATCTCTCTGTCCGCCTCGTTACATCTTCGAAGCATACGTCTGCACATTTCCGTGTCGGGGAGAGTCTGCATGATCTTGCCGACCCTAAATTCATTCATCACGAGCACCTCGGATATCTCCCTTTGTGTCAATCCGTCCGAGCGCAAAAGGGATATTGAGAGCATATCGCTGACGGTTTTGTTTATCTCACCGAATATCACGAGCGGATCAAGTCGGCGCAGTCTCATATCAGCGAGTATTTCAAGCGCCTCGTCTCGGCGGCGCGCGCCTATTGCATTTGAAAGGGCGAAGGTATCAAATTCCGCCACGGGTATCGCGACGTTGATAACGTCCTCTGCAGTGACCTCTCGTCTTCCGTCCGCGAGGACGAAGAAGGCAAGCTTATCGGTCTCGGTGGCAAGATTGAACATATCGCGTCCGCATCTGTCGATTATAAGCGAGCAGACCTCGGGCGTTGCCGATGCTCCGTGATGCTCGATATGCTTACCCACCCAGGAAACAAGCTTGGCGGGGGAATTTTTTTCGAAAAATACGGGAGTCAGATATTCCGAAAACCTTTGGAGCATCGCGCTTGGACGTTTTACGGAATTTCCGCCGTCAAATCTGTCTGCGCTGGTTACGACGATAAGCGTGTTATAGTCATATTCGTCTATCGATTCAAGAGCGCCGCAAAACGCATCTACCTCGTAGGAGCGCATAGCGTTAAAGTCGATGCCCGAAAGTATTATAAGCTTTCTGTCCGCCATCATTGGGGCAGGCATAAGTGCGTCTATCAGAGCCTCGGGAGAATAGGTGAATGAGTCCATACGGATCTCATTGAAAAACGCAAAGGACGGATCGGGGGATATTGCGCTTACAGCCGTATCGAGCGCAAACTTTTTCATATAGTCCTCATCACCGTAAAATATATACGCCGAGCGGGGCGAGGTCTTGATCTCTTTTCTGAAATCCGATTCTCTTAATATCTCCATAATGATCCTCCTTTCCAAAATTTCAACTGCTTATATTATACCATCAACAAAAATATCCGTCAAGAGACTTTTGAACATAAAATACCGTAAACAAAAAAACTCCTTGACAAAAGGACAATAATATGTTATTATTGTGCTGTTCTGCGTTTTTGAAAAGCGCAAAAATAGTCGCAAAGGAAGTAAAAATGGCTCAAAATGAAATGACGGCGCAGAGTGCGCCTTCTACAAGAGAGAATAAAATGGGCGTTATGCCCGTAAATAAGCTGTTGCTTACCATGGCTCTGCCGATGGTGGCATCCATGCTCGTTCAGGCGCTTTACAACATCGTTGACAGCCTTTACGTTGCAAGAATATCCGAGACTCAAAATGAGCTTACGGCAATTTCTCTTGCATTCGCGGCACAGAACTTTATGATCGCCGTGGCATCGGGAACCGGAGTCGGTATAAACGCCTTGCTCTCCAAATGTCTTGGCGAGCGAGACCACAAGACCGCCAACAAAATTGCCGCAAACGGCGTATTTTTGGCGCTTTGCAGCTACATCGTATTCCTCGTTCTCGGATTTACCTGCATGAGAACCTACATGGGCTGGATGACAGGTGTACCGGAGGTCATAGATTTCGGCGTTGACTATCTCTCGATCTGCTACATATTCTCCTTTGGAATATTCGGTCAGATAGTTATGGAGCGATTGATGATCTCGACGGGAAAGACTCATCTTGCCATGATGACTCAGGGCGTTGGCGCGATAATCAACATATTGCTCGACCCGATATTTATTTTCGATAACGGTATCGGCGCGATCATCCCCGGACTTGATTTCGGCTTTGGAATGGGTATTGCGGGAGCGGCTATCGCTACTGTAATAGGTCAGATAGCGGCGTTTATACTCGCTATAATCCTCAACGCCAAATGCAACAAGGAAATTCACCTTTCATTCAGAGGGTTCCGCCCGAGCGGAAGGATCATCGGTCGGATCTACGCTATCGGTGTTCCCTCGATAGTTATGGCATCGATCGGATCTGTTATGAACGTGCTCTTTAACAGCATCCTCAACGGATTTACCGCGATAGTAGAGGGAACAAAGCAAACCGTAGGGCAGCTCGCGCAGACCGCGTTCGGTGTATATTTCAAGCTTCAGAGCTTTATATTCATGCCTATATTCGGTCTTAACAACGGTATCGTTCCCATTGTAGCCTTCAACTACGGTGCGAAGAACAAAAAGAGAATGATGGCTACCTTCAAGCTCGGTCTTGTTTATGCGGTTGGCTATATGGCGCTCGGTCTTGCAATATTCCAGATATTCCCGAAGGCATTGCTCGGCTTCTTCAACATGACCGACGCCGCAACGCTCTCGATCGCAGTTCCGTGTCTGAGAATAATCTCGCTCGCGTTTGTTTTCGCAGGATTTTGTATCATTGCGGGATCTGTGTTCCAGGCGCTCGGAAAGAGCATTTACTCAATGTTCGTATCCATCGCGCGTCAGCTCGTGGTTCTTATCCCCGCAGCATACATTTTGGCGCAGTTCGGAGACGCCGCGATAGTTTGGTGGTCATTCCCGATAGCTGAAATAATCTCGGTTATCGCAAGCCTTGTATTCTTCCTCATCGTATACAGAGGCGTTATATCTAAGGTCGAGCAAGAGTAAGCCTTATATATAGATGAAAAAAACTTCAGAAAAAATAAAAAATATTTCAAAAAACACTTGACAAAACCGATATGTATCGTGTATAATAAAGGACGTCATTGTGTAAAAGCGTAAAAATAGCGTGCGCTATTTCGGTTGGAATACCGTCCAACCGCCGACTAACGCTTCCGATCAACTACTCAAGGAGGTGCATCAGAATGCTCAGAACTTACCAACCCAAAAAGCGTCAGAGAAAAAAGGAGCATGGCTTCAGAAAGAGAATGAAGACCGCAGACGGCAGAAACGTTCTCAAGAGACGTCGTGCAAAGGGCAGAAAGAGACTTACCCACTAATTCAAGAGTTGTTCCATACTACTTGGTAATAACATAAAAACACCGATGACATGTGTCATTTCGATTTTCGTAGCACTGTCATCGGGGTTTTTAGCGTTTAGCGGTCTTTTTCTCCAAAACAGAGAATTTTATTTGTAAAAAAGCCTTCCCTCGGGCATTATAATCGGATAAATGAGGGAAAAATCAAATTAAACGGAAGCGCAAGACAAAAAGACAAGAGGTGATGCTCTATGAAATTTCCCGCGATAAAGGAACACCATCTTTATAACAAGGCATACAGACAGGGAAAGCACTTTTTCGGCAGATACATTTGCATATACGTCCTTAAGGACACGCATGCGAAGCTTTTGCAGAAAAGTCATCCGCAAAGACTCATTGTCAACCGATTTGGCATCTCGGTGTCAAAAAAGGTGGGCGGTGCGGTCAAGAGAAACCGCGCGAAGCGCATCATCAGGGCGGCTTACGCCGCGCTTGAGGACAAGCTTAAGACAGGTTTCCTCATCGTTGTCAGCGCAAAGCCCGAAATCGAGGGCAAAAAGAGCGTTGATATAGAGAATGAATTGAGATATGCCATTAAAAAGCTCGATATGTTTGCCGAGCCGACGGGTAAAAACACGTGAAGCACGTATGTATAGCATTGATCCGCTTTTACAGAAGATTTCTGTCACCCTTAAAATCGAAGCCCTGCTGTAGGTTCTCGCCTACATGCTCAGCCTATGCCTTAGAGGCATTTCAGAAACGCGGCTTTTTCGTCGGAATGATACTGACGGTTTCGCGAATTTTTCGCTGTAATCCGTTCTGTCCCGGAGGATACGATCCCGTACCTCTTAAGGGTCTCCGACACAAAATGGGCGGGGAGACCGGTGAATCCGAAGATGACAGCGACCAAAGTGAAAGATTTGTATTTACTTACCGTCTGGAGCTTGAGGATCGCTTAATGGAGTCCACAAACACAAACACAACAAGAGAGGACTAAAATCGCATGAACAAAAAACGTAAGATTTTAACAAGATTGGCGCTGGTGCTCGCGCTTATAACCGTGCTCTCGCTTACCTTGGTAGGATGCGGAGCAAACAATGGAATCGTTGTTCAGGAGAACGGTCTTGCGCACTGGGCAGGTAGCTCATCCGCACAAGGCGGCGCCGAAAGCGAGTCTGTATCGGGCACGGAGGGCGAATCCGAAACCGAAGCAGTTACCGACTCCGAAGGTAACGTGGTAGAAGGTGACAGCGAGGATGCGGAAGAGGAAGAAACAGAGGCTCCCGAAAGCACTCAGACATCTACTAAGAAGGCGGTAACAGTATATGAGACCAAGGGATTCCTTGATCAGATACTCTACTTTATCGGAACATTTTTGAGATGGATCACCCAGATCATGCCCGCCAGAAGCTATATTCTGACACTCTTTATTTTCGCTATTATCCTTGAGATCCTATTCCTGCCCTTCTCGCTCAAGCAGCAGAAGAACTCGATAAAGCAGGCAATGCTCAAGCCCAAGGAAATGGCTCTGCGCAAAAAATACGCAGGCAGAACAGACCGCGCGACACAGCAGAAGCTCTCCATGGAGATCCAGGAGCTTTACCGCAAGGAGAATTTCAATCCGATGTCGGGTTGCTTGCCTCTTTTGATCCAGCTTCCCATCATTATCATTCTCTACTCGGTCGTAGTAGATCCCATCAAGCACGTTATGGGCTACTCCTCTGACTTTACGAGCTTTATTTACTACTACCTCCAGAAGGAAGGCGTAACCGCAGGAACTACAAGCAGTACCGTTGAGCTTCTCTCGAAGATCGTTGATACTCCCATGGAGAAATTCAGCAACATCGGTCTTTACTGCTCTAACCCTCAGGATGTCCTCGGAGCTATCGAGAACATCAAGGAGGTTGCACCTAACTTTAACATCGGTCCCGTAAGCTTTGGCTTGACACCTGCGTTCAATGCAACTCCCGCAGTACAGTACTGGCTTCTCACAATACCGGTGCTCACCTTCGTTATATACTACTTCTCAATGAAGATAAACAGAAAGCTCTCCTTCCAGCCCACACAGAGCGCTGACAGCAGAGAGCAGGCTTGCTCCAACAACATGATGGATATTACCATGCCGCTTATGAGCGTATGGATGACCTTCATCGTTCCCGCGGCAGTAGGTGTTTACTGGATGTTCAAGAGCATCGTCGGCGTTGGAAAGCAGTTTATTCTCAGCAAGGCAATGCCTCTCCCCACCTTTACCGAAGAGGATTACAAGGCGGCAGAGAAGGAATTGGCAGGCAAGCAGCAGCCCAAGAAGATCGTTAAGTCCGAGAACGTGGGCAAGGTTCGCTCGCTCCACCACATTGACGATGAGGACTATGACGAGGATGGCAACTACAATCCCAAGACTCCCGAGCCCGCTCCCGTAGAAGAGGCTGAGGAGACGATTGCAGACAACCGTATGACAAGCGGCGCGTCTCTCAAGGATGAGACCGACAAGGGCGAAGCTAAGGAAAAGAAGGCTAAAAAGCGCGCAAAGAAGACCGAGCAGCCCGAAAATCAAGAAGAAACAGACAACAATGACTAATCGCCAAGGCGAATAACAGGAGAAAAACAGTGAATAATGAAATAATTGTAACGGGCAAGACGGTTGAGGATGCCGTTGCGGCTGCGGTAGCTGAGCTCGGCGCAAAGAGCGCAGAGGAGATCGAATACACCGTAGTTGAGGAGCCCAAGAAGGGATTGTTCGGCATTGGCTCGACTCCCGCTAAAATAAGCGCAAAAAAAGTGTTCAAGGGTGAATTGTTCGCTCTCAATTTCATCGAGCAGCTCGTTAAAGACATGGGTCTTGACGTAACCGTTGAAATGAAGGACGCAGAGGGATCCGATAAGGATTGCAAGCTCATCGACATTCAGGGCGAGGGCGCAGGCGTGCTCATCGGTCACCACGGTGATACTCTTGACAGCCTCCAGTATCTCGCAAACCTCGCCGCTAACAAGAGAGTAGACGGTGTTAAGCCTCCCTACGTTAAGATCGCGGTCGATGCAGAGAACTACCGCGCAAGAAGAGAGGAAACCCTCCGCACTCTTGCAAGAAGAATGGCAGACAGAGTTCTCAAGCAGAAGCAGAGCGTTATGCTTGAGCCCATGAATCCCTATGAGAGAAGAATCATCCATTCCGAGATTCAGAACATTGACGGTGTATCCACAAAGTCCATCGGCAGTGAGAATAACAGAAAGATCGTTATCTTCCTTGAGGAAAAATAATTTGAAATATGCGGTTGCGATGCAACCGCATATTTTTCTTTTTTGTTCACAAAAAGATAAAAATTAGGTGTTATACTGTAATAAAGTTAAAAAAAAGGACGGGTACATTATGAAATCCGTAAGAAATATTTACAAGATCGGAATCGGTCCTTCAAGCTCTCATACAATGGGGCCTGCATTTGCTGCAGAGAGATTTCTCACAGATAACCCTGATGTCGAGAGAGCTTCGGTCACGCTCTACGGCTCTCTTGCCAAGACGGGAAGGGGACACGGAACCGATCGCGCAATACTTGACACACTCTCGCCTATAAAGACCGAGGTGATATTCTGCGAGGACGACTCGACAGCGCTTGAGCATCCCAACACGCTTAATTTTAAAGGATATATAGGTGACAAGCTGGTCAGTGATATGACATTTTTGTCGATAGGCGGCGGTGAGATAGAGCTTGTCGGAGAAAAATCAGGTGATGGCGGTGAGGTGTACAGCGAAAAAAGCTTTACCGAGATCGCAGACATCTGCAAGCACAGAAATATACGTCTCTCTGACTTTGTTTTCGAGCATGAGGGCGAGGATTTCAAGGCATTTCTTCTTGACGTGTGGCGCACAATGCAAAACGCCATACGCGAGGGCTTGACTCACACGGGTGAGCTTCCCGGTGGACTTGGAGTCAACCGAAAGGCTCAGAGACTATATAACCAAAGACACATTGATGAAAGCCCACAGACAAGAGAGAACAGACTTGTGTGCTCGTACGCATTTGCGGTGAGCGAGCAAAATGCGGATTGCGGTCTGATCGTAACCGCTCCCACCTGCGGCTCGTGCGGCGTTTTACCCGCGGTGCTTTGCTATATGCAGGAAAAAAACGGCTTTTCGGATATGGACGTGGTTCGCGCGCTTGCGGTTGCGGGACTCATCGGACAGATAGTTGCAACGAATGCATCTGTCAGCGGCGCGGAATGCGGATGCCAGGCCGAGATCGGAACAGCCTGCTCTATGGCCGCGGCGGCTCTTGCAGAGCTTTTCGGAATGGGAATCGATCAGATCGAGTATGCCGCAGAGATCTCGCTTGAGCATCACCTGGGTCTTACCTGCGACCCTGTATGCGGTCTTGTGCAGATACCCTGCATTGAGAGAAACGCCGTTGCGGCGATGAGGGCTATAAATGCGCTTTCACTTGCCAACTTCCTTTCCGACAGCAGAAAGATCTCGTTTGATCTTGTGGTCGAAACTATGTATCAGACCGGAATCGATCTTTCGCATCACTATCGTGAGACGAGCGAGGGCGGTCTTGCAAAGCTTTATAAGCACGAATAAATTACAAAAGCCTTGTGTCGGAGAGCTATGAGAGCTCGTTTTCCGCACAAGGCTTTTTTTATTTTACCATGTTATTCTTCTTCACACGAATGACCGCCGACACAACGCATATTCCGCTGTAAAGGGAATATATTACATGGGTAATGCTTGACCGATCGGTCATAAATATCGCAATGTAGGTAGCAAGCGTGATTATCACGCTTAATATGTTCAGCGGCGCATATTCGGCAAACCTGAGCATTGTGAGCACGGTGATAAGTATTCCCAAGAGTGTTCCCGTTACATCGAGAAAGCTCTGATTTGCGCCCGGTATTGCGCGTATCGCAAAGAATATCAAAGGCCATATCACGGCAAAGCCCAAAGCTACAAGTCCGCGCACTCTCCAGCTCATTTTCCTAAGCTCGGTCACACCGCCGTGCGTCTTTTTTTGCCAATTTATAAAGGTAATTATCTGGAGCGGGCACGATGTGACCAAGGCAAAGATGCCGTTTGCGTAAAGCCCCATCAATGCAAATGAGATAGCATAAAGAGCTGAATTTATGCCTCCGAGCAAAAAAGCATATCTGCTGACCCTTGCATTTAAGAGCATTACGATCAACGAAATGAAGAGGGGAAGAGCTTTAATTGGATTTTGCTTGAAAATTATTGCGGTTGACAATACGCCAACGAATGTGACGGCGGCACATACAAATATGAAAAGATTATCCTTTAAAAATTTTTTTCTGTCCATTTCACATGACCCTTTTAGATGAAAACATTTCAAAGAGAATTATATCACAATGCACTTGATAAATCAATATAAAAGCGGGACATCTTTTTTGAAAAAATGTCCCGTATTTTTATATTATATATCGTCTTCTGCGTTGCAGGGAGCATCCGAAAGTCCGTCCGAGCTGATCTTTTTAAGATTTGCTGCGATCGAAGTAAGGCAATCGTAAAACACCTTTCTGTCCTCATCGGATATTCCGCGACCCGCCTCCATTACGGCGGCAACCGCTTTTTTCTGTATGTATTCGGCTATTTCCTTGCCTTTATCGGTTAAAATGAGCTTGGCACGGTAGAAATTATTTCTGTTGCTCTCTCTTGTAATAAGTCCGTTGTCCTCCATCTCGGTAACCATACGCGAAATGCCTGCCTTGTCTCTGTCACAAAGCTCTCCAAGACGGGTTGCGGTAATTCCCTCGGGGAATCTTGCCATTACGGTCAGGTAAAGCGCATACGAAGCTCTGACTCCGTATTTTTCCATTTCATCACGCTCGATCTTAAGCACGTATCTGCTGATTCCGTTGATCGAGTGCGTAAACTGTTCAAAGCGTTTTATCATTGAGTTATCCATTTCGACTCTCCATAGTTAATTCGTTGAGTTATCAACATTATAGCATGGACAGGTTGATTTGTCAACAATTTCCTTGAAATATTATTTTATGGAAAAATTTTGAAAGAATAAACAAAGAGCAAAAATGAGAGGATGTGTCCTTTCACTCTTGCTCTTTGTTATAATGTTTAGTTTATTCTGTGCCTTTGATGAGAGAATCAAAGCGCTTTTTAGAATCCTTATAACCCGTTTGCGCGGCAATTCTGTAATAATAGATCGCTTCGCGTTTGTTCTTCACGCCGGTTGCGGATCCCTCCTCGCATGAAAGTGCGTAACTGTAAGCGGCAGGAACATGTCCCTTGTCAGCTGCAATTTTGAGCCATACAGCGGCCTCCGAGTCGTTTTCATAGACTCCGACTCCGTGTCTTAAGCACCAGCCGTAATTATACGAGGCGTCAATGTGTCCGAGCTCAGCGGCGATCTTATAGCATCTTGCGGCGGCATTTTCATCCTTTTTAAGGGCAGCCGCGCCGTCAAAGAACGCATTTCCAAGCTTGTTCATATCATCTCCGAGGGTCTCCTTTGAGGGTGCATCCTCGTGGCGGTCGAATCTCGACTCGGGCATAAAATCGGCGCTGTTATAGTATTGGAGAAGATCTCCTCCGCAGGCGTAGATCCTTGTGATCTCATGCTGTGCGGGGGCATAACCCATAGATGCGGAAAGGGAAATGCACTCAAACGCTTTAAGAACGTTTTCGGGATTTGAATGATCCTTTCCGATCATCATTCCAAGTCTGTATTGTGTTACAATCTTGGATCCGGTAATAAGCTTTATCTTTTCGGCAAATCTGTCGGGGAAGACGTGCGCTGACATCTGATCGTCAATTTCGGTATTTGCGGCCTTGAAATACCAGCTTCGCGCATCATCGTCGCTCTGTCGCATTCCTCTGCCTTCATCCGCAAAAACGCCCATCATAAGCATTGCGGGAATGTATCCCTGTCTTGCGGCGCGAAGAATAAGAGGTCTTGCGGCGGCATATTCTGCCTTCATACCGACGCCCTGCGTGATCGCGCGTCCGGCTTGATAGAGTGCCTCATCAACATCACTTTCAGCCGCTTTTTTGTATAATCCGATCGCTCTTACGGGATCCTTGTCGGTTCCTATTCCCATTTCAAAGCACTTTCCGAGAGCGAGATAGAGCGGCACAAATCTTTCGGTATCCTCTGTGATACTGTCTACCACCTTTTCGGCCTTCAAGAAGTGCTCTACCGCAGTCTCTGCGTCAGCCGCGACTCCCACACCGAAATAATAGCATTCTCCGAGCATATATGTAGCCTCGGCAGAGCCCTCGTTTGAGCCCGTCTCAAACCATTCGAATGCTTTTTTCTCGTTTTTAGCGGTGCCTATGCCTTTGAGATGGCAAAGACCGAGTCTGTACGCCGCGCCCGCGCGGTTCTCGCTGTCGCCGTCAAACGCACGGCAATAATATTTATATGCAGTCGCTCTGTCCTTTACAGTACCCAATCCTTCAAAGAAGCAATTTGCTACCTCGAACTGAGCGGGAGCATATCCGTTCTGTGCGGCAGAGAAGAGATGCTTATACGCCGCATTGTAATTTTTCTTGGTGCCTTTACCGTTAAGACAGCATTTACCCGCCTCATATTTTGCGGGATCGTATCCGAGAGAGGCAGAGCGGCTGAAGCACTTATAGGCATAGTTAAGATTCTGATCTACCGCAATTCCTTGCTCGTAGCAAATGGCAAGGCGGTAGAGCGCGATCGCATTTTTTGCCTTTGCGGCATTTTTATAAAATTCAATAGCGCGGTCGAGGTCGGCTTCGCATCCGTCACCCTCTTGATATATTATTCCGAGTCGGCATCCCGCGTCAGAGCTTCCAAGCTCTACCGCATGCTCGAATATTTCAATAGCCTTCTCTTTATCCTGCTCGACTCCGTGTCCGTAAAAATAGCATCCGCCGAGGTTATTTGCGGCATTCGGATGTGAGAGCTCGCATCCCTTTTCATAAAGGTTGAACGCATATTCATAATTCACATCGCATCCGACTCCGTATTCGTAGCACATTCCGAGCGCGCATATGCAGTCGGGGTTGAATATCTTTGCGCCGTCAGCAAAGCATTCGGCCGCCTTTTGCGCGTCCTTATCACATCCGAATCCGTTAAGATAGCAAACGCCGAGATTATAATATCCCTCGCCGTTGCCGAGCTTCGCGGCTTCGCTGAATGACTCAAACGCCAATGCCGGATTATATATTACGCTGTTTTTGTTCGAATACAGCTGTCCCAAATAGAGCCTTGAGAGCGCATGCCCTCCGTTGGCGCTCTTTTTGAGCAGTGCGATACCGTGGTTTATATCTATTTCGCCGGACTTTAAGAGCAACACGGTCTCCTGATAAAGTCTGCTTCCGTCCTGCTCTCCTCCATTGCTGTTCCGGCTTACTGCTCCCGTGCTCTCATCAAAAGCGTCAAGGCTGCTGAGATTCAGCTCGTCAGGCAGTGCCGCATCGGCTCCGAGAAGCGAATCCTCAATTTTAAGCTGCTCCGCGTCGCTGTCAACATCCTCGAATTTTTCAGCATCAAGGTCGTCCGGCTCCTCTGTATCATCGGAAGACAGGGCTTCCTCATCTTCCTCATTTTCTTCATCCTTAAGCGCGAGTGTATTGAGTCCGAGCTCGCTTTCAAGGATGTCCTTTTCAAACTTATTCATAAGGCCGCCTGACCTCCTTCCCCACAATTATTTTTTATTTGCTTTTTTCGCGGTAAAATATGTACCTACGCTCTTTCCGTCAAGAAGCTCGTAAAGTATAGCCGGGTCTCTTCCGTTCATAATGAACATCGGGATGCCGTTTTCTGTCACCATCTTTGCAGCGGTGAGCTTGGCCTCCATTCCGCCCGTGCCTCTGTCGGTACCCGCGCCGCCGGCACAGCTGAGTATTTCGTCGATACATTCGACTCTCGCTATGAATTTAGCATTAGGATTCTTTCTCGGATCGCTGTCGTAAAGTCCGTCTATATCCGAGAGGTTTATAAGTATATCTGCTCCGCAGAGATTCGCCACGTGAGCAGAAAGGATATCGTTACCGCCGAACTTTGTAAGCTCGTCTGTCGACACCGCGTCGTTTTCGTTTACAATCGGGATACAACCCATTTTAAGCAATGTGTTAAAGGTATTCTCCGCGGCGGTGCGGCGCACGGGGTTATCAATAACGTCGCGTGTCATAAGTATCTGCGCTACCGTGTGTCCCCAATCCGAAAAGAATCTGTCGTATATCTTCATAAGCTCGCTCTGTCCCACCGATGCCATCGCCTGCTTTTCTTCAAGCGTTGCAGGACGGTGTCCGAGAGCGGATTTGGCAATGCCTGCGCTCACCGCTCCGGATGAGACAAGCACTATCTCCTTGCCCGTGTTTTTCAGATCGGACAGCGTTTTGGCAAGCTTCTCGATCCTGCGCAGATCAAGAGCGCCCGTGGGGTGAGTAAGCGTAGATGAGCCAACCTTCACAACTATTCTTCTGCTATTTTGAAAGAGTCCCATAAAAAATCTCGCTTTCGGGAAAAAAATTTGCAAAAACCTCTTTCAATATTTTAATTTTTGTATTATAATATTGATGTGGGTATATTCTCTATCACTTTACTGTCTATTATACAACAGTTCATCCCCATTTTCAAGTACATTTTGAAAATAATTATTTCACATAAATTCGGAGGAAACAACAATGAAGCAAAAGTACACTCTTTCAATCGCAGACGTAGAGCTACACGTCACGGTAGACGAAGCACCTGAGACGGTCGAATACATAGTAGGCATTATCGACAGAAAAATGAGAGAGATACTGCTCAAAAGCAAATATTGCCCCAAGACTCAGGCGGCGCTTCTCTGCGCTCTTGACGTTTGCGCGGACAAGGTAAGGACCAAGGCGGAGCTTGACGCGCTTCGCGATGAGCTTACGTCCATTGAGGAGCAGCTCAAGAAGGAAGAGGAGAAGCTCAGACGGGCAGAGGCTCTTACCGTTGCTCTTGAAAAGGAAAAGGCAAGACTTGAAATAGAAAACATGAAGCTCCGCGCCGCAATAGAGCAGGCTCAGAAGACCGGAAGCATTCCCACCGGTGACGTAGCGGAGATCACCGCGCAGAATGACGGTGACAGCCAGCCCACCTCTGACAAGCTCGCAGAGAAGGAAGAGCCCAAAAAGCCGCAGAGCAAGAGCCGCGTGGGATCGATGTTTGATCTTCTCACATTCAGCGACATCTGATAAAACAATATGAATAGAAAATTGCCCGAACTTTTAAGCCCCGCAGGGTCATTTGAAGCGTTGAAGGCAGCAATAGACGGAGGCGCTGACGCTATATACATGGGGGGCGCCTCCTTTAATGCGCGTATAAACGCCAAAAACTTTGGGACGGAAGAGATGCGCGAGGCTGTAAAGCTCGCTCACTCATACGGGGTAAAGCTATACCAGACCGTAAACACGATGGTATACGACAGAGAGACAGATGAGCTTTTAAGATCTGCAGAGGACTCTGCACGCGCAGGGATCGATGCGTTTATCGTCTCGGATCTCGGAGCGGCGGATCTTTTGCGCTCCTATCTTCCCGAAATACCTCTTCACGCCAGCACACAAATGAGCATTCACAGCGCTCTCGGTGCAAAAGAGCTTGAGGGCCGCGGATTTACGCGAGTAGTTCCCGCAAGAGAGCTTTCGAAAGAGGATATATCAAATCTTGTAGCGGGAACAGATCTCGAAATAGAAATATTTATTCACGGTGCGCTTTGTGTAAGCCACTCGGGGCAGTGCCTTTTCTCGTCCTTGGTTGGCGGAAGAAGCGGAAATCGCGGTCTTTGCGCTCAGCCCTGCAGATTGCCTTACGCCGCTGAAGGCGCGAGGGTTGGGGAAAGGTATCCCTTGTCATTAAAGGATCTTTCTCTTGCAACTCACGTTGAGGATATTATAAAAAGCGGTGTTGCGTCCTTGAAAATAGAGGGAAGAATGAAATCTCCCGAATACGTACGCGGAGTTACCTCTATCTGGCGCGAGCTTCTTGATAATGCCAGAAACGCAAACGGCAGTGATATGCAAAAATTAGCCGATCTCTTCTCTCGCGGAGGATTTACCGATTCCTACTACAAAAGGACGGTGGGCAGAGGAATGCTCGGAGTGAGAAGCGAGGAGGACAAGCAGGCATCGCGCGAAATTGAAAAATTCAATAAGATAACAAGAAAAACGCCCATAGATATGACGGTGGAGCTTTGCGAAGGTGAGGGTGCAAGGCTTACCGCTTCAAAGGGGGATATATCCGTTACTCTCACGGGAGACACGGTACAAAGGGCTATAAACGCGCCATTAGGCGAGGAAAGCTTAAGAAAGAGCCTCTCAAAGCTCGGAGATACGCCTTTTGTTTTAGGAAAGCTTGATTGCAAAATAGAGGGGGAGGTCATGCTCCCGATCTCATCGCTCAATGCGTTGAGAAGAAGCTGTGCAGATTCACTTGTAGAAGAGATCGCCGCGCCGAAAAAGGCGGTCATCGGTGAAAAAGCCGTAAAGGTCTGCAATTTAAAGCCGAAAGACAGGCGCGTGGGAAGATTTTTCTCGCGCGGTCAGATAACCGACTCCGCAAAGGAATATTTTGACGTGATAACTCTTCCTTTGGGAGAATTTGCCCTGTTCGGCAACGAGGTAAACGGATTTGTCATGCCTGCCGTGATTATGGATTCGGAAAGGAAAAATGCAGAGAGCTTGCTTGAAAAAGCCGCAAAATTTGATCCCGAATATGCCATTGTTTCAAACCTCGGACACATATCTATACTAAAAAAATACGTCCCGAGCATAAAAATGATTGCCGATTTTCGATTCAACATCGGAAACTCGCAAGCCGCGGCGATTTTTGAGGAGATGGGATTTGATAGCTACGTTGCCTCGGCTGAGCTCACTATCCCTCAGCTCCGCGATCTCGACGGCGCAAAGGCGGCAATAGTCTACGGTCGAATTCCTCTTATGACACTTGAAAAATGTGTTATTAAGGAGCTTTACACAGACCGTCGCGCATGCGAGATATGCAAATCGGGCAAGGCACTTATGAAGGACAGAAGAGGCTTTGTATTTCCAATAGTCAGGGAATCAGATCACAGAAATATTATTCTCAACAGTCTGCCGACATCCATGTCGGACAGACCCGATGAGCTTTCTCGCGCGGGCATTTCCGACAGACATTTTCTCTTCTATACAGAGTCACCCACTGAGGTTGACGGAGTGATAAAAGCATTTAAAAACGCTCTCCCCATAGCAGAAAGAGTTAGAAGGATTTAAACAAATTGCAATTTAGCGGTGGGTTTATGGCTTCAAATTTTTGTTTGATTGCGCTTTGCGTTAGCCTTCCCTTGTGAGGGAAGGTGGCTCGGCGAAGCCGAGACGGATGAGTAGAAGACTAACGATTTTTACCGTCTTTGCTCAGAAAGAAAGTCTTACGGTGTAAGGCATTGCTGCTCGCGCGTGTTTAACGATAGACACGGTAGCGTATTCTACTCATCCACCACTGCGTGGTCCCCCTTCCCTCACAAGGGAAGGCTAACGCAAAGCGTGCTATGAGGGAAATTTATAGCCGTGAAATATAAATTAAACAGT
>JAZUBI010000106.1:0-10616 GCA_045638385.1 Eubacteriales bacterium | reverse complement strand
CCTCCACCTTGGCAAGGTGGCGCTCTACCAAATGAGCTAAATCCGCATATTATGGTGCCTCGAGTCGGAATTGAACCAACGACACGTAGATTTTCAGTCTACTGCTCTACCAACTGAGCTATCGAGGCATATTCAGCAACTCAGTAAGATATGGCAGAATGCCGAAATAAAAAAGTGGCGACCCGAAGGGGACTCGAACCCCTGACCTCTAGCGTGACAGGCTAGCGTTCTAACCAACTGAACTACCGGGCCGTTAAAAGTAATCCAATCAACGAATTACTTTTATAAATGGTGGAAACAATAGGGCTCGAACCTATGACCCTCTGCTTGTAAGGCAGATGCTCTCCCAACTGAGCTATGCTTCCATTTTGCCGCCTCTGTTGCGGCGACCTACATATTATATCACGCACTTACCCGTTTGTCAAGTGTTTTTTGAAATTTTTTTAAAAATTTTTTTCGCCTCTTTTTCTCACTTGATTTTACCCGTTTTTTGTTTAAATTTGTAAACAAAACCGCAATGTTTTTAAACAATTTTGAAATAAAAATCTATTTCCTTGACAACATGACATAAATCGACTATAATACACTTAAGCAACTTTAGTTGTTTATTTTTGCGCGCTCGCGCACATACACTTAAGGAAAGGAGCAAATATGGATATTAGGATCGTCAAGACCAAAAATAGGATAATGGAAGCATTTTTGATACTTCGTGATAAAATGCTGCCCGAAAATATCAAGGTAAAGGACATTTGTGAAGCGGCGATGATAAACAAAACAACGTTTTACAAGCACTATGCCGATTCGATAGAGCTTTCAAACGAAATCGAAGAATCTGCAATAGAAAAGGTAATGTCAGCCATCAAAACCAAATGCAATATACTGACTCAGCCCCGCGAATACCTCTCTGAGCTTATGAGTGCGCTTGAAGCTGAATCCTCGCACCTGCGCGTAGTATTCAAGGGAAAGCAAGAAATCATGTCAACAAAGCTTGCGGATAAGTTGCTCGGTATGTCAAATAATGCCGACAACGACACAAAAAGCGATCTGCGTCTGTCATTTGCCATCGGTGGAGTTGTCAGGGTAGTAAACGATTTTCTGTTCACGAACAAAAAATTCGACGCAGAGCTTCTGACGCTTCAAACAATTTCAATGCTTGAGTCAATCCCCTTCTGATTCTTTCATATTGATATACATAACAAAAAGTCGATTGGAGACCCTATGGAAACAAGACAGTTAAACGGTGCCACACTCAAAAAAATACTTGAAGGCGGCGCCAGAGAGATAAAAGTGAATATGAAGACGATCAACGACCTGAACGTCTTCCCTGTTCCCGACGGAGACACAGGAACAAATATGAGCAAGACCATTGAAAGCGGTATTGCAAAGATCACACCCGAGGACGAGTCCTCTGTCGGAAAGGTCGCGGACGATTTCGCAAAAGGCTCCCTGCTCGGCGCAAGAGGAAACTCCGGAGTTATCCTCTCGCAGTTCTTCGCAGGACTTTGCGCTTACCTTTCGGGCAAGGAAACCGCAACCGCCAAGGAGCTTGCAGACGCATATCTTGAAGGAGTAAAGCGCTCCTATGCGGCGGTCACAAAGCCCGTCGAGGGTACGATCCTCACCGTGTTCCGCGAAAGCGCAGAATACGCAAGAGAAAGGATCACCGATGAAAGCACGCTTGAGGATTTCTTCCACCTCACCATCGAAGAGGCAGAGAGATCGCTCATGAGAACAAAGGACATCCTCCCCGTTCTCACCGAAGCGGACGTTGTAGACAGCGGAGGTGCAGGATATCTCTGTATCGCAAAGGGCATGTATGAATCGCTCACCGGAAAAGAGATCCCCTACACCGCAGATTATTCCGCAGTCACCGAGACAAATCAGGTCGACTACGATCTTTTCACCGCGGACAGCACTCTTACATACGGATATTGCACCGAATGCCTCGTCAGATTGCAGAATGCAAAGGGATCACCCGAGCTTTTCGATGAAAAGGCGTTTACCTCTGCTCTTGAAAATCTCGGATGCGACTCGATCGTAGCACTCCGCGACGGAGATTTACTCAAGGTACACGCGCACACCAAAACACCGAGCGATATTCTCTCTCTTTGCCAGAAGCACGGAGAATTTCTCAATATAAAAATTGAAAACATGTCACTACAGCACTCAGAGAGAGTCGCGGAGCAGAAGAAGCAGTCATCCAAGCCGCACAAGCAGTACGGTGTTGTAACAGTAGCAACCGGAGAAGGTATGACGGCACTCTTCACCGCACTTGGAGCGGATGTGATAATAAACGGCGGTCAGACCGGAAACCCCTCGGCCGAGGAATTTCTCAAAGCCTTCGAATCGCTCAATGTAGACGAGATCCTAGTGTTGCCAAACAACTCAAACATTCTTCTCACCGCACAGCAGGCGGCTGAGCTTTACGGCAAGAATAACGTAACCGTAATACCGACCAAGACCCTTCCCCAGGGCTATTCGGCACTCTCCGTGTTCAATTCCGCAGTCACCGATCTCGAGGACCAGATCAACGACCTCAACGCCGCCAAGAACGCGGTCAGATCGGGTGAGCTCACAGTAGCGATCAGAGACACCGTCATAGGCGGTGTCGAGGTCAAGGAGGGCGAATATATCGGCATACTTGACGGCGAGCTTGTAACGAGCGAGCCCTCGGCAATAGATGCGCTTTGCGCCATGATCGAGGATATAGACGACCTTGACGAGCGTGAGATCATCACCCTTTTCGTGGGTGCAAATGTAACCGACGACGAGCGCACAGAAATAACCGATGCCCTGACAGACCGTTTTGAGGATCAGGAAATTGAGGTCTTCGTAGGCGGACAAGAGGTTTACGACTACCTTGTAGCAGTTGAGTAAAGGAGAATTTACTATGTACAGAATAGTTATCGACGTAATGGGAAGTGACAACGGTCCCGAAATACTCGTTGAGGGAGCGCTCAAAGCACTTGAACGCAACAGCGACCTTGCTCTCACAATAGCAGGTGACAAGGAAAAAATCGAAAGTGTCTCCGGAATTGCTGCTTACAGCTCCGACAGACTTGAAATTATCTCCACCTCGGAGACAGTCACAAACTACGATAACCCCATGGAGGCTATCTTCAAAAAAACCGACTCCTCTTTGGTAAGATCGCTTATCACGCTTGCAGAAAGAGATGATGCTATCGGAATGATAAACGCAGGTAGCACAGGAGCGCTCATCGCAGGCGCGCTCAGATACGTTCCCGCCAAGGAGCTCAAGCGTCCCGCACTCGCGGCGATCCTCCCTGCCGAAAGGGGCGGATTCACCTGTCTCGTTGACACCGGCGCGAACATAGACTGCAATCCTATGCAGCTTGTAGCCTTTGCACACATGGGATCCGAATTTATGAAGCAGTACTACAACGTTGAGTCCCCCAGAATCGGCTTGCTCTCCAACGGGACCGAGGAAACCAAGGGAAACAGATTGGTCAAGGAGACTCACGCGCTCTTAAAGCAGGAATCTGACCTCAACTTTATTGGAAATGTTGAAGGAAACAGAGCCCTTTCGGGAGATTGTGACGTGCTTGTCGCAGACGGATTCGCAGGCAATCAGGTATTTAAAAATTCCGAGGGAATCGCAAGACGAATCATAACCGACATCGTCAAATACGCAAAGAAAACCGGCAGTGCCGAAATAATGAAGCTTGTAGGACATCTTATGAGCATCTACGACTTCTCTGCTCTGGGCGGAGGAATCATTCTCGGCGTTGGAAAGCCTATCATCAAGGCAAGAGGAAGCGCAACCGCGGATTCCATCATGAATACCTCGGAAATGCTTTTAAATATGGCAAAAAATAAAGATCTGTTCAACGGAAAGGATACAAGAGAATAAAATGGAAGCTAAGAGAAAGGTAATGTGTACATCCACCGGATGTATTGAATATGCGCCGGACAGATATAAGGATCTCGGCATCGATATTATACGCGTACATGTCCACTTTAACGGTAAGGAATACCTTGACGGCTTGGACATTGATCCCGTTGATTTTTACAAGGAGCTTGAAACGCTCGACGATCCCAAAAACAATCTCCCCTACACCTCAATGCCGACCCGTGATGAGATAGTTGCTCATTTCGACAAGGCTTATGAAGAAGGCTACAAGGAAGTAATCGTTATCGCAATATCCTCCGGATGCGGCGGTACATATAACTTTATCCGCCTTATAGCAGAGGAATATAAGGACAAAATGGACATCACCGTCATCGATTCCAAGATCACCTGCTTTGGAGAGGGCTTGCTCGCTATCAAGGCGGCCGAGATGATAAACTCAGGCGTTCCCACCGAGACTATTCTCAAGGAATTGAATTGGATGATGGCGCACCAGGAGTTCTTCGGCATCGTCGGAAGACTCGACTACCTTATCTACAACGGCAGATTGAAGGGCGGCAAGGCTCTTATGGGTAAAATGCTCAGCATCTGCCCCGTTATACACTTCTCGCGCGAGGGTGAGATCGTTCCGATCCAAAGCGTGAGAACGCAGAAGAAGGCACTCAATCAGACCTGCGAGCTCTTAAAGGAAATACTCGGCGACCGCTCGCCCGAGGATTATTTGCTTTGGCACATCTACACAGGCCCGTCGCTCCTTGAGGATCTTCTTGAGATCGAGCAGAAGCACGGCATAAAAACAAACCACGAGGACGTTATTATGTCACCCGTAAGCGGAGCTCATAACGGACCTTGGCTTGCAGGCTACGGCGTTGCCTTCCTGCGCAGAGAAGACGAACCGCTTGAATGAGGTAAATGAGATGGCAGGCATAGAAATTATTGAAGTTAAAAGTCAGTCCGAGCGCCGCGAATTTGTGAAATTCCCTTTAAGACTATACAAAAATTGCCCCCAGTTCGTGCCGCCGCTTTTTGGCGACGAAATGAAGATATTTACCGACAAAAACGCATACGCGGACACCTGCGTATCGGTGTTTTTCCTTGCAAAGCAGGATAAAAAGACGGTCGGCAGAATCCAGGGCATAATACAAAATCAGTTCAACGAGCTGCACGGCGAGAAGAGATTGAGATTTACCCGTTTTGACTCTGTAAATGACGTCAACGTGGCAAAGGCACTCTTCGACGCCCTTGAAAATTGGGGACGAAATATGGGTCTTGACACCCTTTGCGGTCCTCTCGGATACAGCGATCTTGAGCGAGAAGGCCTTTTGATAGAAGGCTTTGAGCACCTTGCTACCTTTGAAGAGCAGTATAATTACGACTACTATCCGGCACTCATCGAGGCTTGCGGCTTAACTAAGGAAATAGATTGGTTCGAGCACAGACTCCGCGCGCCGAAGGAGAAAAATATTATGCTGGAGCGAGTTGCGCAAAGAGCGCTGGAGCTTTCAAAGCTTCACGTTGTTGACCCCGACTCGATGAGCAAAAAGGACTACATGGAAAGGTACAAGGACGGTGTTTTTGAGTGCATCGATCTTTGTTACAGCAAGCTTTACGGCACTGTTCCCTTTACCGAGAGCATGAAAAAGCAGATAATTGACCAGTTTATGATGATAATCAACAAGAAATATCTGGTCATAATTTGCGATGAAAACGAGCGCGTTGTTTCCTTTGCACTTTGCTTCCCGAGCTTTGGAAAGTCTTTGCAGAAAAGCGGTGGAAGGCTTACGCCGATTGCACTTTGCAAGCTTTTGAAGGCGGTAAACAAGCCAAAAGTTGTCGATCTCGGTCTTGTGGCTATCCTCCCCGAATATCAGGCGGCAGGCGTTACCGCGGTAATGATACACAAGATGACAGAGTATCTTGAAAGCGGAGATATTGAGTATTTTGAGACAAATCTTAATTTGGAGACCAACACCCAGGTACTCTCTCAATGGAAATATTTTGACACCGAGCGACACAAGATAAGACGCTCGTACATTAAGAAAATATAATAAAATGCCTTATAGATAAAGGCTTTTTGAAAGGACGGATTTTGATATGCTTGAAAGATTAAAGAATATTCTCGGCAAGGTAAACCCTGCTATCGATATTGAAAAGGTGAACGAAGAAACTCTTCTTTTTGACGATCTCGGACTCGATTCTCTCTCTATTATGCTCTTTGCAATGGAGATCGAGGCAGCTTTCGGGTTCAGATTTACCGAACCCGTTAAGTTCGTAACCGTTGGAGACGTTTGCGCATTCCTTGAAGAAAAAGGAGTTTAATTCCCTGTTTTCCGTGTGAATGTATATTCATTTTTGATGTATATTAACGAATAAAAATCGCATTACCCGTTTGGGTAATGCGATTTTTTATTCATTATTTTTGAATAATTAAGTTTGCTTAACACAGTTTTAAATTATTTCGATTTATTTTGCGTTTTAAGGTGTTATTTCGCAATTTTTATATCAATTTGTAAATTTGTTAAGTTTGCTTAATTTGTTGTAGCTTTTATAAATTTTGGCGGTGAATTTTCTGCGGTCAGTGCTTTATTTTGACCAGCGAATTTACTCCCTCGGTGAAGGCTGTGGCGAATTCATCAACGTCGCTGTCGGTGTTGAAATCCGAGAAGCTTATTCTGACGGTGCAGTCCGCCTCACGCTCTGTGAGTCCGAAGCCAAGCAGAGTGCTTGACATATTCTTGGCGTGAGCCGAGCATGCCGAGCCTGCGGAGATACATATTCCCTTACCCGAAAGATAGTTGAGCATAGTTTCACTCTTTATATCGGGCAGAGTCACACTTAAAACATGAGGTGCGCGGGCTCCGGCGGGTATATTGGGTCTTGCGCCCGCCTCGGCTACGATCTCTGCGCATCTGTCACGGAGAGCTGTCATCTTAGCGCAGGACTGTGAAAATCCTGCCCTTGCCTCCTCTGCCGCCGCGCCAAAGCCTGCTATACCGACGATATTTTCTGTTCCTGAACGGTAGCCCCCCTCCTGACCGCCTCCCAAGATGTGGGGGATGATCTTCTTCGCCTTTATGATCTCGGGGCTTACATAAAGCGCACCGACTCCCTTGGGGCCGTGTATCTTATGCGCGCTGACGCTTACAAGGTCTGCGGATATTGTCTTGGGAGTAAACGGTATCTTCATAAATCCCTGTACGGCATCGCAATGCGTTACCACATCGGGATTTTTTCTTTTTGCCATTGCAAAGAGCTTTTTAAGGTCATAGACCGCTCCGGTTTCATTGTTCACAAGCATCATTGAAACAAGCAAGGTTTTGTCGTCCACGGCATCTAAAAGCTCGCAGTCGTTTATAACGCCGCCCCTTGTTGAGAGTCTTACCACCTCAAATCCGTCCTTTTCGAGCTTTCTCATTACGTTCTCGACCGAGGGATGCTCTGAATCTGTGGTTATTATTTTATTCGCTCTTTTCTTTTCCTTTGCGTACGCCGCGCCGAGGATGGCTGTATTGTTAGCCTCGCTTCCCGATGCGGTGAATATGAGATTTTCGGGATTCACTCTGCCGACGCCAAGCGCCACGGCAAGCTTTTCTCTGGCACTCTCAATTATTCTGCGCGCCTCTAATCCCGCGGTGTGCGTGGAGGACGGGTTGCCGTATATCTCCATTGCATCACACATTTTTCTCTTTGCCGCAACCGAAATTTCGGTTGTTGCGCTGTTATCAAGATAGATCATTATATCCTCTCTGAATGTCCTCAAATTTAACGGATCGCAAAGTACGCGATCATCTTTTCGACCTCTGCTATATGCTTATCAAAGTTTTCCGCAAGCGCGGTGTAGGTCATAGTATAGAACATATCTCCCTTTTTCACGATGGCCTGAACAAGCTTATACTCAATTCCTCCGCTCACTGTTGTGAAGGTGTATTTATAAGCATCTATTCCGCTCATCTTGATCTTTTCCTTTGAGTCGAGCGTATAGCTTTCAAACATGGACTTGTAGCTTTCCTCGAGCCTTGCCCAATATTTTTCAACGGTATCCGCAGTGTCGCTTGTCATATACATCTGCACGCTGACATTCGATCTGTCTGTATCCGATGCGTATGCGGCACTTGCGCCTGTACGGTTATTTATTTTCCATGAGTCAGGAATGAAAAATCTGTATGCGCGCTCGTCGGTAGAGGCAAGCTTCATTCCCTCGGGGCATTCTACCTTGCTTGAATATTTCTTTTCGCCGTCCTCGGACACATACGGATCTGCAAATCTGAAATAAGGTATTATTCCCTCGTCGTTTGAATTGCCCTCGACCGTTTCAAGAAGCTCTCCGTATTTATCTGCCGGTGCGGAGTATGTGAGCACGTACATTTTGCCCTTGTATTTCGCAAACACCTGCATGAACTTATATGTAGCGGATACTGCTTTTCCTTCATCGCTGCTGTATGCAATAACGCTTGCACTGAACACTCTCTTTATAGCAGCCTGTCCGCCGAGCGCCAGCTTCTCTCCCTTTGCCTCGGGCTTATAGTCCTCAAGCTCGGATTCGTATCTTGCGTTGCAGTAATTCCAATAGTCCTCAAGAGACATATCTCCCGCATCGCTCGCTACCGTTACGGTCACAGATGCGTTATCAATAGCAGAATAGTATGCTCCCGTAACGCCGCTCGACGTATTGGGTACCCACTGAGTAGGCACATAAAGTCTGAAGCAGTCTCCCTCACACGCGACAAGCTGATAGCCGTCCGGAACCTCCTCCTTGGAGCAGGAGACAAGAGTGGATATGAGAATTAGACACATAAGAAGTGCCGAGAGAATTTTGGTGATCGTTTTCATTATTTTCTCCGTTGATTTTTTGTTTTCGATTTATTAAAGGCAAAATAAGGCGTATTAGCTGAACAGAGCCGCTTTTGAGGAGCAATGCAGTATTACGGAATTTATAATGTCAGCATTGATTCAGCGGCGGAAAGGATGCCAACCTTTCCACTCTCATATGTCAATCCGCCTTGGAAAAAGACTGTGTAAGGGGGACGCATAGGTCCGTCTGCCGAAAGCTCGATAGAAGCTCCCTGCACGAATGCTCCCGCTGCCATTATGACCTCATCGGTATAACCCGGCATTGCCCACGGCATAGGTGTGACGAATGAATCTACGGGTGAGCCCTTTTGTATGCCCTCGCAGAATTTGCAAAGGAGCTCAGGCTTTCCGGTGATTACGGTCTGAATTATATCGGAGCGCATTTCGTTCCATTTTGGACTTACGTTAAAGCCGAGCGCCTCAAAGACATATGCCGCAAGGTGCGCGGTCTTAAGCGCTTGTGCGGTGGTATGTGGCGCATAAAAGAGACCCTTATACATATTCTTTGTCTGTCCGATGGTTGCTCCGACCTCAAGTCCGCATCCAACGCTTGTCAGACGGTAAGAGGCAAGCTCAACTGCGCGTGCGCTTCCCGCTATGTATCCGCCGGTCTCAGCCATTCCGCCTCCCGGATTCTTGATGAGCGATCCGATGATCATATCTGCTCCGACAGCGGTGGGCTCGCGTGTCTCTGTGAACTCGCCGTAGCAGTTATCAACAACAACATACGTTTCGGGAGAGATCGATTTTACAAGCTTTACCGCTTCTCCGATCTCATCAACGGTGAGTGTCTTTCTGTTAAGATAGCCCTTTGAACGCTGTATAAATATTACCTTTACGGGTCTGCCGTCAGCCAATTCCCCACGGAGTGTTTTTTCTATCTCATCGAAATCAAAGGCATCGTTTTTAAGATCGATCTGCTTGTATCTTACACCGAAGTCGGCAAGAGAGCCGTTCCCTGCTTCGCCCGCAATTCCAATGACCTCCTCGAGAGTATCATAGGGCTTGCCTGCGACAGAGCACATAAGATCGCCCGGACGGAGAAGTCCGAAGAGTCCTATGGTGAGCGCCTGCGTACCGTTTACGATCTGGTGGCGTACGAATGCCTTTTCTGCGCCCATAACGTCTGCCCAGATCTCGTCAAGAACGTCACGTCCTCTGTCGTCATAGCCGTATCCCGACGTGGTGTCGAAATTGGTGGCGGCGACGCGATGCTCTCTGAATGCATCCATGACCTTATTCGTGTTTTCATAAGATATTTCGTCAATTTTTGCAAATATGGGGGCAAGATCTCGCTCGGCGAGCTTTGAGATTTCGGTTATTTTCTCTGAAAATTGCATTTTGAGTTTCCTTTATTTGATTGATTAGTTATTTATTGATCCTCGTAGACTTGGTAATAGTACCATTTTATCGGGTTTTCGCGGATGTATTTCTTTCGTATTTCATAATCCTTTTGATTTCGTATAACGTGATCGTAAAAGGAGCGTTGGAAAATGTTTTCTACGCCAAAGCGTTGTTTACATATACGCGACGTCAGCGATTTGTACGTGCGGATCACGTCGGTCATCGTAGGGGAGGTGCTTGCTCCTCCCGCGTTTTTGATGAGCAAAATCATATGGATATGGTCAGGCATTATGACATATTCGTCAATTAATATATTTTTGTATCTTTCTTCAAGATCCGATATTTGTTCCTCCGCAATTTCGCCTATTGGAGATAATTTTGTTGCGGGAGGAGCAAGCACCTCCCCTACGGCGCAAGGCATATTTTGAGATGAATTTGCAACATTGAAATCATGTTCGGTCAATCGATCTGCGGGAGGAGCAAGCACCTCCCCTGCGGCGCAAGGCATATTTTGAGATGAATTTGCAACATTGAAATCATGTTCGGTCAATCG